>CALXGE010000025.1 GCA_944387775.1 uncultured Oscillospiraceae bacterium
ACTTTTTCGAAGTTTTTTCGGCGCTTGTCGCAGCTTTTCGCCGCTCTCTCAGACAGCTCATTTATTTTACCAGAGCTCCCTGAGTTTGTCAAGCACTTTTTTCGCTTCGCTCGAAGTTTTTTCGCTCTCGACGCTGGCTCGACCGCCGCGTTTCAGACAGCTTGCTTACTATACCAGTCCTTTCGCACTTTGTCAACACTTTTTTCTCAAATTTTTCAATAATTTGCAAAATACCCCTTCCCCCTTAAATACTGGATATTCTTTTCTCTCTTCTTATCTGCAAATCTCGAGCCGCAGGACACAAATCGCATGGTTTTCCGCACTTTTTAGGGTTCACATTGTCAATCTTTCCTATATACTTTTAATAGCGCATCGTGTATCCTATTGCTAACATTTCGATCAAAGGGAGGGACCCATGTGCGCTTTTGGAAAATGAACGGTGCGGGCAATGACTTTATTATTCTCAATAATATAGAGGAGAAGCTAGACCACAATCTCTTCCCCACTATAGCCCGAACCCTCTGTCACCGCCATCTGTCCATCGGGGCCGACGGCTTCATGGTAGTGGATACCCCCGAACAGGGCGGCGACTACCGGATGCTCTTCTACAATTCCGACGGCTCTGCGGGAGAGATGTGCGGGAACGGTGCCCGGTGTATCTGCCGTTACGGCTACGAGAATGGTCTGGCCGGTGAGGAGCAGACGGTAGAGACCGCCTCCGGCGTTGTCACAGGCAAGCGGATCGACCAGCGCAACTATCGCATCCGCCTCACAGATCCCACGGTAATCCGTCTGGATTACCCGGTGGAGGCAGCCGGAAAGCCCTGGCCCTGCTCCTACATTGAGCTGGGCGATCCCGGCCTCCCCCACGCTGTAGTCCCCTATCCCGGCCTCAAGGATAAAACCATGGATGAGCTGCGTACCCTGGGCCGGTCTCTCCGGTGGCATCCCGCCTTCCCCAAGGGGGCTAACGTCAATTTCTGTGATGTCACAGGCCCGGACCAAGTGGTGGAACTGACCTATGAGCGAGGGGTGGAGGACTTCACCTACGCCTGCGGTACCGGTACGGGCTCCATGGTGCTGGCTCTGACCTTGAAAGGTCTGGTCAGCGGCGAGGATGTGGTGGTAACTGTCCCCGGTGGGACGCTGCGGGTTACTGTGAACCGGGAGGGCACCACTGTAAAATCCCTCTGGCTCACCGGCCCCACCAACATCGTATGCACCGGCGAGATCCGGGACGAGGAACTGACTCTCTGATCACCCAAAGGATATCCCAGTATTTTTTATATGTGTTATTGTGGAACGGAAAAGGAGGAACACTATGAGCAACCAGTTAAATAAAAAGTCTGTGGCCCGCAACTACGTTTTCCTTGGCATCATGCTGGCATCCATGATTTTGGGGGCCATCACCGGCTGGATTTTCCCCCAGGTGAAAGAAGGGGATGAGGTGATCCAGGCCGGTGCCACCGTCCTCAAGCCCCTGGGCACTCTCTTTATCAATATGATGTTCTGCATCGTTGTGCCCATGGTGTTTGCCTCTATTTCCGGGTCCATTGCCACCATGAAGAGCCGTAAGCGGGCCGGAAAGATCATGGGTACCACCATCCTCACTTTCGTGGTCACCGGTGCCATCGCCGCGGCCATCATGATTGTCCTTATGAAGCTGATCCCGCCGGTGCTGGAGCCCTGGAGCGACCTGGCCGCCGGTACGGTGGACGATCCTATCTCCATCCCCAACCTGATCGTCAACTTCTTCACCGTCAGCGACTTCTCTCTGCTCCTCAGCCGCAGCGCCATGCTGCCCCTGATCGTCTTCTCTATTCTCTTTGGCTTTGGCGTAAACCTGGGGCCCGGCCCCGACAGTAACGTGGCAAAGCTCCTCACCGGCATTTCCGACGCTATGATGGTGGTGGTGAAGCTGGTGACCTACTACGCCCCCATCGCCTTCTTCGGCTTCTTCGCCGATCTGATAGCAGTCTACGGCCCCCAGATCACTGCCGACTATGGCCGTGCTCTGGCGGTGTACTACCCCCTGTGCCTCATCTACATCTTCACCGCCTTTCCGCTCTTCGCCTGGTTCGGCGGCGGCAAGCACGGCGTCCGCACCATGCTGCGCCATATCGCCCGGCCCGCCATCACATCCCTGGGCACCTGCTCCTCTGTGGCCACCATTCCCACCAACATGGAGGAGGCGGAGGAGACCGGCATCTCCAAGGACGTCAGTGAGATCGTGCTGCCCCTGGGCGCCACCATGCACATGGACGGCTCCTGCTTCTCCTGCGTGCTGAAGATCGCCTTCATCTTCGGTGTATTCGGCAAACCCTTCAACAGCATCGGCGATTTTATTCTGATTATCCTGGTAGCAGTGCTCTCCTCCGTAGGCATGTCAGGCGTCCCCGGCGGCGGCTATATCGGAGAGTTCATCATGTGCTCCATCTTCTTCCCCACCCAGATGGAGGTGGCCTACCCCATCGCCATCACCATCGGCAACCTGGTAGATCCCCCGGCCACTATGATCAACTCCGCCGGGGACTACGTGGTCTCCTACATCGTCTCCCGCTTCGTGGATGGCAAGGACTGGCTGGACAGAGCCATTGCCGCCCGGAAGGCCAACTGAAGGCTTGCATAAATGAAAAAAAGCCGGGACACGGAAATTCCGTGTCCCGGCTTTTTTATGCCGATTTTCTCTCAACCAAGATTCACCGGCTTGGGAGGTTTATTGGCCCGACGGGCAGAGGTCTTGCCCTCGGGCTGGATCTCACCGGCAGCGATGAGGGACCGCTTGGTGAGAGCAGGACCCACCAGCTCATAGACCAGCACGGAGAACAGCACCACGTTGCGCACCACCGCCCCGTCGGAGAGCGCCTGAGCCGTCAAAGCCATGCCCAGGGCCACACCTGCCTGGGGCAGCAGCGTGATACCCAGGTGCTTTTTGATGCTCTCACTGCAGCCGGTGAGGGCGCAGCTGCCGTAGGCACCCACATACTTGCCCGCGGAGCGGAAAATGATATATACGATGCCCACCAGCAATACCAGGGGATTGGAAAGAATCTGGAGATCCAGCTCCGCCCCGGAGAGAACGAAAAACAGCACAAACAACGGAGCGGTCCAGCTGTCCACACGAGCCATCAGCTCCTCAGAGAAGTCGCAGATGTTGCAGAACAGTGTGCCGGTCATCATGCACACCAACAGCAGGCTGAAGCCGCAGTGGATCCCGCCCACGGTGAACTCCGTCATGGAGAGGCCCACTGTCAGCAGCACGAAGGCGATGGAGATGGACAGGCGCTTACTGCGGGAGTGGAAATACTTCTCCACCCAGTTGAGGACAACGCCGGCCAGTACGCCAAGTCCCAGGGACAGTAAAATCTCCACCACCGGCTCCACCAGCACCGTGGTCATGCTGACACTGCCGCTCTCCAGAGCGGAGGCCACCCCAAAGGAGGCGGAAAACAGCATCAGTCCTACCGCGTCATCAATGGCCACTACCAGCAGCAGGAGCTTTGTCATGGGGCCGTCGGCCTTGTACTGGCGCACCACCATCAGTGTGGCGGCAGGAGCCGTAGCGGAAGCAATGGCTCCCAGGGTGATGGCGGAGGAGACGGAGATCAGCTCCGGACGGATAAAATGGAGGGTCAAAAGGGCAATGTCCACCACGATAGTGGTCACCACCGCCTGGAGAATCCCCACGGTGATGGCCTGACGGCCCATGCTCCTCAGCTGCTCCAGGCGGAACTCATTGCCGATGGTGAAGGCAATGAACCCCAAAGCCACCTGGGAGAACAGATCCAGGGCTGCCGCATCCTCCAGAGTAGCAAAACCAAAGCCCGGAATCCCCAGAGACCCCAGCAGATACGGCCCCAGCAGCAATCCTGCCACCAGGTAAGCTGTAACAGCTGGCAGGCGCAGCACCTTGGCCAGCCGAGACAGGAGAAGACCGCCGATCAGGGCGGCGGACAGCTGCAGCAATACTTCCATAACACACCTCAATTTTTCTAAAATCCACAGTAGTGTAATATAGCATCATGGCCAAACTTTCGCAAGAGGTCTTGTGTAAAATGCTAGAACAAATTAGACGCAAAAATCCCCGGACCGCAGCGGTCGGCATTCCGCCATCCAGCGATCCGGGGTATTGTGCAGTTCTATCAGTAGCTCCGCTTTACAGGATCAGCAGCTCCTTGGGGGCCAGGGTAATATCCTCGCAGCCGTCCTCCTTAATGATCACCATATCCTCGATCCGCACGCCAAAGCGGCCAGGCAGATAGATGCCAGGCTCGGCGGAAATCACCGCTCCGGCGGGCAGAGGCTTATCATAGGAGAGGGACGCTCCCATCGCTTCGTTAAGGTCGATCCCCAGGCTGTGGCCAAAGCCGTGTCCAAAATAGGCGCCATATCCCGCCTTGCTGATCACATCAGCGGCTGCCTGATGGACAGATTTTCCCGTCACGCCGGCCTTGACGGCGGCAATGCCCGCCAGCTGAGCCTCCAGCACCGTATGGTAGACCTTGTCCATCTCCTCGGTGACGCTGCCCATAGCCACTGTCCGGGTCATGTCGGAACTATAGCCCTGGTAGACGCAGCCGAAATCCAGGGTAACGAAATCTCCCTCCGCCAACTGCTTTTCTGTTGGCACGCCGTGGGGCATGCTGCTGTTGGCCCCGCTGACCACAATGGGCTCAAAGGACATCTTCTCTGCCCCGCCCAGCAGCATCTGATACTGGAGGAAAGCGGCGATCTCCTTCTCCGTCCGGCCCACCCGGATAAAGTTCAGCACTTCGGTGAACGCCTTCTCCGCGATGCGCTGGGCGCCAATCATGGAGGCAATCTCTCCCTCCTCCTTCACGCCCCGCAGCGAAACAACCAGGGAGGAGGCGGGCACCAGCTCACAGGAGAGCTTCTCCTTCCAGTCGTTATACACCTGTACCGTGGTGGTGAACTCCTCAAAGCCCATACGCTTGATGCCGTGGCGGACAATAACCTCTTCCGCCAAAGTGGTCATAGGCTTCTCACGGGTGCTCTCCACCAGCTGGCATCCGTTGACGCCACGGGAAGCAGCCTCGATGTACCGGCTGTCGGTGAAAAAATAGCTGCCGGCGGTGGTAACGATGGCCATGCCTGCCGAGGAGGCAAACCCGGTGACATAGAAGCGGTTGGGTGCGCTGGTGATCATCATGGCATCCAGGCCATAATCCCCCAGGCGGGCTGCGATCTTCTCAAATCTGCTCATTTTTCCTACATCTCCTTCTTGCGACGGCTTTGAAAGGGCGCTGCAACAGGTGCAGCACATGGTTCCACGGTCCCACTGGTCCCCCCAGAGGCTCCACCATCAAGGCCAGAACACCGCTTCTTCGGGCTCCCAGCACGTCGGTGAGGAGCTTGTCCCCCAGCATGGCGGTGTGCTCTGCCGGAATGCCGGTCTGCTCCATAGCCACCCGGTAACCCCGCACCCAGGGTTTTCCCGCGTGGCCCACATAGGAGATGCCCAGATCCCGGCAGAAGGTCTCCACCCGGCGGCTGGAGCGGTTGTTGGAGAGGATCATCACCGTAATACCGACAGTCTGGCAGTCGGCAAGCCATGCCCGTAGGGTTTCATCAGGCCTGGGCACCGACTTTGGCGCCAGGGTATAGTCCAGGTCACACAGCAGCAGCTGTATACCAAGGCTTCCCAGCATCTGTGGGGTCACCTGGGTGTAGCAGTCCAGTACCCGGTGGGGAATCAAGGAAAATGGCATAGCGCCCTCCTCCGTCGCATAATTTATCTCAGTATAACACGGCTTATCCGCATCCACAAGGGGGAACAAAACTGTGCAGATTTTTTTGACCGTATCCCCGGACCAGATTCAGAAGGCCAGCCGCTATACACGGCGCCTGGCCCATGCCGCCTATCGGGTGGGCCCCGAGGGGCGGCTGCTGCGGCAGAACCAGCTGTCCCAGGTCAAGGGGGGGCTCATGGTTCTGGAGGACAAGGACTGCGGCGCCATCCGAGACCAAGACGCCCTCTGCCGGGAGGTATGGCGGGAATGTGTCAGTCGGGGGTTTTCCGGGGTGGTGGCAGACTTTGAGCAGTCTGTCAGTGAAGACCGCACAGCCTTTCTCCTGGCCCTGTCCCAGCTCTGCGCCAGAGGCAGCCGGCGGCTCTATGTGCCGGAGTCCTACGGTCCCCTTCTCCCCCTGGCCCACGTGCTCATCTGTACCGCCCTCTCCGGGGGAATCCTGCAGCAGCGGCTGGAGGACGCCGTCCGGCGCTTCGGATCCGGAAGGCTGGCCCTGGACCTGCAGCGCCTTCGAATGGACTTCCCGCTGCCCTGCCCCTCCGGGGAGGGTCTTTCCCTCACCCGTGAGTCCCTCGGTGCACTTATCGCAGAGAAAAATCCCACGGTGTTTTACTCCTCCGACCTCTGTGCCCGTTACTTCACCTGTCTGCAGGAGAAGGAAAGCCATTTCATTCTTTTTGATGACGGTGGGACCATCACCCGGAAAATCCAGGCAGGAAACGCCCTTGGCATTCCCACCGGCTTTCTCCTCTACCCAGAGGCCGAGGACCTGCTGCCCCAGCTGTTTTCCCGTCAGGGAAACGGGAGCCCCCAGCGCAGCTAAAGCAGCGCCTCCATATTCCAGCAGTCCCAACATTCCGTGCCGTGCGCAAAGCAGGCTTGGTCCAGAGACACCTCCCGGAAGCCAGCCTTCCGGTAGCAGGCCTTTGCCGGAGCATTGTGGTCAAATACCCGCAGCGTCACCCGCTTCATCCCCAGAATATCCCGGGCATAGGAGAGCACCAGCTCCAGGAAAGCGGTGCCCAGTCCCTGTCCTCTGCAGGCCGGGGCCACGATGATCAGGCCCAGGTGGATAGAATCGGCGATGTAGTCCGCCTTCGTCATCATGAGGAAACCCACCGGTCCCCCGGTCTCGTCCAAGGCTGTCATCAGCCAGCTGTCATCCCTCTCAGCGAATTCAGCGTGGCACTTCTCCAAAGAGGCCTCCGTCAAAGGCCAGTCCAGCTTGTCGGCACACCAGGCGGAAAAGGCGTCGTGGTCCGCTATCCAGGTAACGATCCGCCGGGCATCCGACATTTTATAAGGGCGCAGGCGCAGCATATCAGTCTCTCCTCTCCATAGCGGCATCCTATATTTTGCCGCAAAACAGAATAACAAAAGGGGACCCCCATACGGGGATCCCCTTTGTCATTAATAGTAACGCTTATTGCGGTTCTTGCGAGCAGCCTCGGACTTCTTGCGGCGCTTAACGCTGGGGCTCTCGTAATGCTCTCTGCGACGGACCTCGGCCAGCACGCCAGCCTTGGCGCAGCTGCGCTTGAAACGCTTCAGCGCGCTGTCCAGAGACTCATTTTCCTTGACATGAACTTCAGACATCTATATCCCTCCCTCCAAAATATCCGGTTATGATCCAGGATACTCTTTAAGGGCCAATAACATGGCTTAACAGATAGCATTATACTGACTCATCTTTCTCTTGTCAAGGCCAAATTATGCAAAACCCCGCAAATTTCTTGAAAAGCCGCCTTTCCAACCGTCAGTCGGAAGCGACGTTTTCTGTTCCTGTCTCTTCTATTCTATGACAGTATACCACTGTTCCCGGAAAAAAACAAGCCGGGGAGAAGCGGTCTCCCCGGCCTGTCTGTGGGTAAAAATCAAATTACTTTGCGGGCTTCACAATGAGGTTCACCAGCTTGTTCTTCACATGGATGACCTTGACGATCTCCATGCCCTCCAGCTGGCGGGCTACCTTATCCACAGCCTTGGCGGCAGCCACCACAGTAGCCTCGTCGCTGTCCATGGGCACCTTCACAGAGCCGCGGAGCTTGCCCTGGATCTGCACGGCCATCTCCACCTCGCTGGCGATGGTCTTGCTCTCATCGTAGACGGGCCAGGCCATCTGGCAGGCCATCTTGCCTTCCGCGGCGGCAAAGCCCATGTTCTCCCACATCTCCTCACAGATATGGGGTGCAAAGGGGCTGAGCATGAGGATAAGGGCCTTCATATCGCCGCGGCTGGCGCCGTTGGCGTAGAAGTCGTTGACCAGGGCCATGAGGGCCGCAATAGCGGTGTTGAACTTCATGGCCTCGATGTCCTCAGACACCTTCTTGATAGCCTTGTGGACGGCGGCCTCGTTGGCGGGAGAGTAGTCCTCGCCGGTGTGCTCCATCTCACCCAGATTCCACACACGGTCCAGGAACCGCTTACAGCCCTTTACCGCGTTGGCGGACCAGGCAGCAGCTTTCTCAAAGTCGCCGATGAACATGATATAGGTGCGCATGGTGTCGGCGCCGTATTCATCCACGATGTCGTTGGGGTTGACCACGTTGCCGCGGCTCTTGGACATCTTCTCGCCGCCCTCGCCCAGGATCATACCGTGGGAGGTACGCTTCTTATAGGGCTCCTTGGTAGGCACCACGCCGATGTCGTAGAGGAACTTGTGCCAGAACCGGGAGTAGAGCAGGTGCAGGGTGGTGTGCTCCATGCCGCCGTTGTACCAGTCCACAGGGCTCCAGTATTCCAGAGCCTCCTTGCTGGCCAGCGCCTTGTCGTTGTGGGGGTCCATATACCGGAGGAAGTACCAGGAGGAACCGGCCCACTGAGGCATGGTGTCAGTCTCCCGCTTGGCAGGACCGCCGCAGCAGGGGCAGGTGGTGTTCACCCAGTCGGTCATAGGGGCCAGGGGGCTCTCGCCGTTGTCGGTGGGCTCGTAGCTGTCCACCTCCGGCAGCACCAGAGGCAGCTGATCCTCCGGCAGGGGCACCCAGCCGCACTTGTCGCAGTGGACCAGGGGAATAGGTTCGCCCCAGTACCGCTGACGGGAGAACACCCAGTCGCGGAGCTTGAAGTTCACCTTCTCATGGCCGATGCCGCTCTTCTCCAGCCACTTGGTGATGACGGGAATGGCCTCCTTGACGGTAAGACCGTTGAGGAAGTCGGAGTTGACCATAATTCCGGTGTCGTCCTTGAGGGTGAAGGCCTCCTTCTGCACGTCGCCGCCCTGTACTACCTCGATGATCTCACAGCCGAACTTCTTGGCAAACTCCCAGTCACGGGTGTCGTGGGCAGGAACGGCCATGATGGCGCCGGTACCATAGGACACCAGGACGTAGTCGGAGATAAAGATGGGGATCTCCTTGCCGTTCACCGGGTTAATGGCCCGGACGCCCTCCAGGCGCACGCCGGTCTTGTCCTTCACCAGCTCCGTGCGCTCAAAGTCGGACTTGCGGCCGGCCTCGGCCACATAGGCCTCCACGTCGGCGTAGTTGGTGATGAGATCCTTCCACTTCTTCACATAGGCGTGCTCCGGGGCGATAACCATGTAGGTGGCGCCGAAGAGGGTG
This sequence comes from uncultured Oscillospiraceae bacterium, assembly GCA_944387775.1. GTDB lineage: Bacteria > Bacillota > Clostridia > Oscillospirales > Oscillospiraceae > Pelethomonas. The sequence continues at coordinate 9,335 of CALXGE010000025.1, forward strand.
TCGGGACGGGTGGTAAATACGGTGAGGGTGTCTCCAGCGGTGGTCTTAAAGTCCACCTCCGCCCCGGTGGAGCGGCCGATCCAGTTCTTCTGCTGGGTCTTGACCCGCTCGATAAAGTCCAGGCCGTCCAGGTCGTCGATGAGCCGCTGGGCGTACTCGGTGATCTTCAGCATCCACTGGCTCTTCTCCTTGCGGATAACGGCGCCACCGCAGCGCTCACACACGCCGTCCACCACTTCCTCGTTGGCCAGCACGATCTTGCAGGAGGTGCACCAGTTCACGGGCATGGAGGTCTTATAGGCCAGACCCTTCTTGAACAGCTGCAGGAAGATCCACTGGGTCCACTTGTAGTAGCTGGGATCAGTGGTGTTCACTTCCCGGTCCCAGTCAAAGGAGTAGCCCAGCATCTGCAGCTGCTTGCGGAAGTTGGCCACGTTGTCGTGGGTGACCTTGGCGGGGTGGATGTGATTCTTGATGGCGAAGTTTTCCGTGGGCAGGCCGAAGGCGTCATACCCGATGGGGAAAAGGACATTGTAGCCGTCCATGCGCTTTTTCCGGGCCACCACATCCATGGCGGTGTAGGGCCGGGCGTGGCCCACGTGGAGGCCGTTGCCGGAGGGATAGGGGAACTCCACCAGGCCGTAGAACTTGGGCCGGGAGGTGTCGCCGGTGACGGCAGCGTAGGTCTTCTCCTCCATCCACTTCTTCTGCCATTTTTTCTCAATGGCGGTAAAATCGTACTTCATGTCTCTCTCACTTTCTATATGGTAAAAGTTGTTTTGCTCATTGTTATCTGTGGAAGCACTATTCCATCATTCGCCGGGCCCCTTATCTGCCCGGAGGGTGCAGGTAGCGCCCCAGCGGCCCAGAATCTCCACCCGTTTAAAGCCCGCGGCGTGCAGGGCCTCGATCTCATGCTCCACGGTGAGGGGCGTGTCGTAGTGGTACAGCTCCCCGGCCTCCGCGCTCTCCTCAGCCATGAGTCGGCGCAGCTCCTCTCTGCAAAGAGTCTCCTCCTCGTCTGAACGGGCAAAGTAGTCCGTCAGGACGAAATAGCCGCCCTCCCGCAGGGCGTCGTACAGCTTCCGGTAAAGGGGTATCTTCTCCTCCTGGGTGAAGTGGTGGAGGGACTCCACCGACACGGCGGCGTCATAGCGGTCCCGCTCAAAAGGTACGTCGAAATAGGAGCCCCGGATGAGGCGCAAAGCCTTATCGGAAAACTTCTGCTGTAAAGCGGCCAGCATTCCCTCCGCCAGATCGATCCCTGTCACCCGTGCAGTGGGAGCCAGCGGGAAATAGAAATTCAGCTCCAGCCCCGTACCGCAGCCCAGATCCAATATCTCCGCCTCCGGTTTTTGGGGCAGGCACCTGGCGGTAAAGGGGTAGAACTCACCAGCGGAGTCAATAGCGGTAAGCTGATGCTCCTCATAGATTTCCAGGCGACGATCAAAAAAGTCCCCCATTTGTTCCAGCATATCCCACTTCCCTTTCCAGCAGCGCACAAATAACGCCCCTGACCAAATTTGGTCAGGGGCGAAAAACATCTTCGCGGTACCACCCTGCTTCCGCGAAGGATCGCTCCTCCGCGCTCACAGGCCCAAGGGGCCAGCAGCCAATAACGGGGCTCATCCGTTCCACCCTAGGTCAATAATACCTCAGGCGGAAAGCTCCGGAGCCAGTATCACGCGGGTCCTCCGCCGGCTTGCACCTCCCGCCGACTCTCTGCAGGCAGTCCTCCGCGCTTTTTCTCCTTCGTCGCTTTTCCTCTCCGTATTGTAGGGGAAAACCCCGGGTTTGTCAAGGCATATGTAGGCTTTCTCCTCAGGAAGTACCCTTCTCTCCCAAAAGGGCCGCTGTCTCCGCCTTTGTCAGGACGCGCCACTTCCCCAGCGGCAGGTCCCCCAGAACCAGGGAACCCTCCCGCACCCGCCGGAGCCGCCGCACAGACAGCCCCGTCTGCGCACACATCCGCCGGATCTGGCGGTTGAGGCCCTGGCAGATGGTGACAGAGAGGACCCAAGTCTCTCCATCCCGCCGGAGCACCTTCACTTTTGCGGGCACAATGGGCGTACCATCCTCCAGAGCGGCGAGGGACCGCAGCCGCCCATCGCAGCCCGGAAGGGCTCCAGACACCGTCACATGGTACTCCTTCTCCTTGCGGTGGCGGGGATGGGCCATACGCTGGGCAAAATCCCCGTCGTTGGTCATGAGGAGCAGCCCCTCGGAGTCCATGTCCAGCCGCCCCACCGGGTAGACCCTCACCCCGCAGTCCGCCGTGAGAGAAGCCGCCGTAGGGCGGCCCCGCTCGTCGGAGAGGGTGGTGACATATCCCCGGGGCTTGTTGAGCATGAGGTAGACCTTCTCCGGCTCGGCGGCGAGGGGCTTCCCGTCCACAGCGATAACAGAGTGGTCTTTGTCCGCCTTGTCCCCCAGGGATGCGGTGACGCCGTCCACCGTCACCCGGCCCGCTTTCAGCCACTCCTCCGCCTGGCGGCGGGAGCAGAGCCCCGCGGCGGACAGTATTTTCTGCAGGCGCTCCTCCATGGGTCCGCCCCTCCTTTCTCATTCATCTCAGCCGCCGAACAGGCGGGCAAAAAAGCCTTTGTCCTCCTCAGGCTCCACATACATGGGCGCAGGCGTCAGGGCCACTAGGTCTGCCGAGGCCACCTCCCGGCCATCGAGGCACAGCACCGCCCGGCCCAGCACCTGGCCGGGTACCACAGGCGCCGCCACAGAGGCAGGGACCTCCACCTGCAGCGTCAGCGTCTCCCCCTCCGCCACCGGGCAGGAGAGGTCCTGATCAGGCCCAATACTCACCAGAGGCACCGTTCCCCCTGTCACAAAGGCGGACCCCAGCGCCCGCCCCGCCGGGACAGCGGTGGTCATCTCATAGGTGGAAAAGCCGTAATCCAGAAGGGCCATGTGGTCGTTCCAGTCGTCCCCGTCGCTGAGGGTAACACAGATGAGAGTCATGCCGTCCCGCTCGGCGGCAGATACCAGCGTCCGTCCGGCAGCCTTGGTAAAGCCGGTCTTGACGCCGATGCAGCCATCGTACAGCCGCAGGAGCTTGTTGTGATTGGCAAGATACCGCTCCCCGATGGTGATGGAGGCAGTGGATACGATCCGCCGGAAGGTCTCGTTTTTCAGGGCATAGGCGGTGAGCACCGCCATGTCCCGGGCAGAGGCCCCGTGTCCCTCGGCGTCCAGGCCGTTGGGGTTGCAGAAGAAGCTCTGCTCCATCCCCAGGCGCTGTGCTGTCTCGTTCATCATGGCCACGAAGGAGGCCTCCTCCCCCGCCACGCAGTGGGCCACCGCCAGGGCCGCGTCGTTGCCGCTGACCAGCATAAGGCCATAGAGCAGTTCCTCTAAGGTCAGAACGTCGCCGGGCTTGAGGTACATAGAGGACCCCTCCGCCATATCCTCCGCCGTGACGGTATACTCTGCCTGGATATCGCCCTCCTCCAGGGCCACCACGGCAGTCATAATCTTGGTGATGCTGGCAATGAGCCGTTTCTCATCAGCATTCTGCTCATAGAGCACCCGGCCGCTGTCCTGTTCGATAAGGATCGCCGAGGCGGCGGAGGTACCCAAAGCCCCGGCCTGGCCTGTGAGGACCGTCACCAGCAGAAAGCAGCAGATCCCCCGCTGCAACATGCGCTTGGACATAGAAAGCCTCCCATACATGCAAAATAGGATACCTTCAGTGTCCCCCGCGTCGCCTGCTGTCAGTCAGCCAATCTCTGGCAGTTTCCGCCCCGGTCTCTCCAAAGCGGCTCCCTTCCCTGCCGAAAAACCAGGTAAGGCTCTCCTCAAAGGCGTTCGTCACGTCTCCGGGGAGAGCCGCATACTCTCATGAGGCCGAAAATGTTATATCTCCGGCTCCTCCGTCTTTTTCTTAATGAATCCGCTGACCTTGTCCACCACATCGGGGACCATCTCCACGATGCGGTCCACTGTGGTCACAGCCGGCACCGCTACCGGCAGCACCCGGACAGTACCGTCCTTGATGATCAGGAAGGACACCGGCTCTACCTTCACACCAGCTCCCATAGCAGTACCCAGATTGGGATCCGCCGCCGGCTCCTTCTTGTTGCCGAAAGCAGTGCCTCCGCCGCCGAAGCCGAAGCTCACCCGGGAAATGGGGATCAGGGTCACACCGTCAGGGGTCTGGATGGGCTGGCCAACGATGGTATTGGTGTCCACCATCTCCCGCACCTTGGCCATGCTTTCCTGCAGCACTTCATTCAGAGGATTCTTCTTCTCCATGTCCGTGTTCTCCTTTCATCCACCGCTCATCAGGCGGCATCAGCCTTGCCGGCCTCAGTATTTTTCTTTTCATCCCCACTGGAGACATCCTTCGCCCCCAGGCGCTTCATACCAATCAGCGTTTTCAGGCCGCTGGCCCCGGCACAAAGGCCGATCACCAGCACATCCCACAGCCGGATCGCGATTCCTACATCCAGCCGGTAATCCATACCGCTTCCCTGAAAATCCGGATAGATACGGATATCCTGGTCCCGGATCTGGAGGTGTCGGTGCAAAACTGGCAGCGCCGCCATAAGGGCGGCCTCCACCTTCCCATAGAGAAGGGCCGTGTCTGCTGGGTCCTCCTCCGAGAGCAGCACATATACCTTCAGCGGGCCGATACGGACCCGGCGGCTCACCCGTCTCAGGGCCCGGCCCAGAATAGGCGGCAGCTTCTCTACCAGGTACAGGATCTGCTCTTTTGTGAGCGGCTTTCGCTGTTTCGCCGGTTTTTCTTTGATTTTCTTCTCCTGGGGCTTCTCTTCTTCCTCCAGAGGCTGCTGCGCCTCTTCCTTGGGAGGATAGACCTGGAGCTTCACCGGCCCCACATGGAGGCGGACCAGCAGTCCCTCCTCCTCCCGTATTACCCGGACCAGAATGGGCGTAAACAGGATGAGGCCCAGCAGCAGAAGTATCACGCACAGGATCACGATCCCCGCCAAGCCTTACACGCCCCTCTCTCTTTTCTCAGGCAGTTACGTTCTCTTCCGTCCCATTTCCCGCCGCGGTTTTTTCCGCCGGCACCTCTCCATCCATCAGTACGCCGTCGTCTCCCAGCCGGAGCTGGCCCTCAGCCTCCATGCCGGGCAGATCCGGCAGGTCCTCCAGAGAGGTGAGATGGAAGGCACGGAGGAAATTTTTTGTGGTGCGATACAGCCGGGGCCGTCCCGGCACCTGGAGCCTGCCGCATTCCTCAATAAGTTTCCGGTCCAGCAGCAGCCCCACGGTATACGCGCTGTCCACGCCCCGCACTTGGTCTACATAGGCCCTTGTGGTGGGCTGGTAGTAGGCGATGATGGACAGGACCTCCAGGGCAGGCTGGGAGAGCTTGGCGCTCTTGCGGATCTCAAAGGCCTTGCGGATGATGTCTGCATAGTCGGGGGCGGAGCACATCTGCCAGGTGTCCTCCATCCGGATCAGCCGCACCCCCCGGCGCTCATAGGCATAGTAGTCGCTCAGCCGCTGGAGCACCTGCTCGGCAGAGAGCCGGTCGATATCCAGGGCCAGGCAGATCCGGTCGATATGTACCGGCTCGCCGGAGGCAAACAAGATCCCCTCCACAGCCGCTTCCAATTCCTTCATTTCCAATGTCATGCATTAACCTCACAGGGACAGAGTATCCCCACCCTCACCGGTAGGGGTGACCGTACAGTCCGTGTCGCTGCCCGCCAGATGGATCATCTTGGCTTTGCACAGCTCCAGCACGGCAATAAAGGTGGCCACCACCTCGCTGCGGCTGCGGCTGCCCCGGAACAGCAGGCGAAAACTGGTGATACCGATATGTTTCAGCCGCTCCAGGATCTCTCCGGCCTTGCTGGCCACGGGGTAGGGTTCATGCTGTACGATCTCAGTAAAATTGGTCAGAGGCGGCGGCGCCCGCCGCTCACTGCGCTCCATAATCTCCTGCATGGCGGAGAGGAGATCTTCCGGCTGGTGGTCGTAGAGATACACCTTTCCCCGCTCCACCGGCTCCGGTCCCCGGACCATAATATTGCGGCCAAACTCCCCCATGGGACCAAGCTTTGCTGCTGCAGCCTTGACCTTGGCGTAATTCTCGCTGCTGCGCCGCTCCTCCAGGGAGCGGATCAGCTGATCCATCTCGCTTTGGGCCTCCTCATCCTCGATGGAGAGGAGCATCCTCGTCTTGATGAACATGAGCTGAGCGGCCATGGTAATAAACTCACTGGCCACCTCCAGGTCCATCTGCTGGCGCAGCTCCAGGTAGGCCAGATACTGATCCAGGATCAATGCGATGGGGATATCCTGGATCTCAATTTTATTTTTGCTCAGCAGGAACAATATCAGGTCCAGAGGTCCCTCAAAGTCCTCCATTCCCTCCCGGTTATGCACCACCTGCTCCAGCTTGAATACTGGACTGTCCATCCGCACACCTCACCATTAGAAAAATATGCCCACCATCCACTGGTACACGGCCAGGATGGCGGAGGAGAGATAGCTGCCTCCCAGATCCAGCCAAACGATGAGCAGCATGACCAGCATACCGTAGCGCTCATAGCGCATAAGGGTGTAGTAAGCCTTCTCCGGCAGGAAGGAGAACAGGATTTTAGACCCGTCCAGGGGCGGAATGGGAATCAGGTTAAATAGACCCAATCCGATACTCAGTACGGCCAGGTTCATAAGGAATGAAAAGAACCAAATGACAAAGGCGTTTACCGGCGCCAGGACCGAGAGCAGCCACATGCCGCTGATAGCCAGCAGAGCCAGCAGGAAGTTGGACACCGGTCCCGCCAGAGCCGTCAGGGCCATGCCCGCCTTGGGGTTTTTGAAATAGCGCATATCCACCGGCACCGGCTTTGCCCAGCCGAAGCCGCAGAGGAACATAGCCAAAAGGCCCAGCCAGTCGATATGGTGCAGAGGGTTGAAGGACAGGCGGTGCATCCGTTTGGCGGTGGGGTCACCCAGCGCCAGGGCCGCCAGGCCATGGCAGGTTTCGTGGACCGTAAGACAGATCAACACGGCCAGCACCCGGCTCAATGCGTCAAAAAGCTGTCCCCAGTTAAATTGTTCCCAAAATTGTGTGATGTATCCCAGCATGATTTCTCCCGTATGCAGCGTCTTCCGGGAGACGCCGACAATGTAATTCTGCATTAGTATAGCAGATTTTCCCGGAAAACACAAGACAGAGCCTCATCCTCTCCCGGCGCTTCCCGTCTTTCCAGCAACTATTTTTCGTTCTATTGTGATTTCGCCCCAAGGCGGCCCTCCCACCTTAAAGAAATCTTATACTTTTCCCCGCTTTCATTTTAATCCCAACCTCTGTACAATACGAAGAGAAGCATGTAATAATATAGCGATATTTGCAGAAAGGGATCGGCACTCATGGACGGCCAGCGGCATTTGACGGACAGGCAGAAAAAGTGGATCGCCGGGAGCGGTCTGGCGCTTTTCTTCCTGCTCTCCGCGCTGGTGTGCTGGTTTGCCGGGCAGCCTCTGATCCACTTTGCTCAGGAACCGGAGCGGTTTCGCCAGTGGGTGGATCAGCAGGGACCTTTGGCCCCTCTCCTCTTCACCGGTATGGTCATTTTACAGGTGATTGTGGCCGTCATCCCCGGCGAACCCCTTGAGATCGCCGCAGGCTACGCCTTCGGAGCAGTGGAGGGCACTATTTTGTGCGTCCTGGGTACCTTCCTGGGCGGCATACTGGTGTTCCTGCTGGTGCGGCGCTTCGGGCTCAGAGCGGTGGAAATCTTTTTTTCGCCGGAGAAGCTCCAGCGGCTGCGCTTCCTCCACAATGAGCGACGGCTGGCCCGGTGGGTATTCCTTATTTTCTTCCTGCCTGGCACCCCAAAGGATGTGATGTGCTACTTCGTGGGGCTGACGTCCATGCCTCTGCGGACCTGGGCCCTGATCAGCGCCGTGGCCCGCCTCCCCTCCATCATTACTTCTACAGTGGGCGGCAACGCCCTGGGGATGGGGGAATATACCTTCGCTATTATCGTATTTGCTGCAACGCTTGTAATCAGCGGCATTGGCCTGCTGCTTTATCGTGCCGTGTGTTCGGCCAGAGAAAGGAGAAAATCATGATTGCACTGGAGTTTTTACAGCACGCCGCCCGATGGCTCGGCATTTTGTTTATCCTGTGCTATGCCTATCAGTTTTTATATATCCCTGTGGCATTGGCTCCCAAAAAGAAGAAGACAGTGCAGGCGCCTCTGCGGCGGTACGCCATTCTTATTTCCGCCCGAAACGAGGAGTCCGTCATTGCCCAGCTTCTTGACAGTATCAGCCAGCAGGATTACCCGGCAGACCTGATCGTGCCCTTTGTGGTAGCGGATAACTGTACCGACGCCACAGCACGGGTGGCCCGGGATGCCGGTGCAGTCGTCTATGAGCGCTTCAATAAGCAGCAGGTGGGAAAAGGATATGCCCTCAACTACCTGATCCAGCAGATCCGGGACGCCTGGGGCGACGAATACTTTGATGGATATTTTGTCTTTGACGCAGACAATCTTCTGCAGCCGGATTACATCTCCCAAATGAACAACGTGTTTGGAGATCCCTATCAAATTGTCACCAGCTATCGCAACTCCAAAAACTTTGGGGATAACTGGATCTCCGCCGGTTATGCTCTCTGGTTCCTGCGGGAGGCAGCCTTCCTCAACGCTCCGCGGTTCCGTCTGGGCATCAGCTGCATGGTATCCGGCACAGGCTTTCTGTTCAGCCGCGAGATTATGCTGCGGTATGGCGGCTGGCCCTTCCATACTCTTACGGAAGATATTGAATTCTCTGCCCACAGTATTGTGCAGGGTGAGCGGATTGGCTACTGCGGCGCGGCAGAATTCTTTGATGAGCAGCCTACGCTTTTCGGCCAATCCTGGCGGCAGCGGACACGTTGGTCCAGAGGCTACATACAGGTTTTCTTGAAAGAGGGTCCCGGCCTCTTCGCCGGTCTCCTGGGGCGCAACAGCCTGTCCTGCTTTGATCTTATCATGTCTATCATGCCTGCCATGATCTTTACGGTTATAAGCCTTCTGGTCAGTGCGGCTATCATCGTTTTGCAGTTGATTGAGGGGCATAACATCCTTCCTATCGTTATATCTGCTCTGCTCTCATCTTTTGTCCCCGCCTATTCCTCACTGTTTATCGTGGGAGCTATCACAACCATAACGCAGTGGCAGCACATTCACACCAGCACGGCAAGAAAGATCCTGTTTACATTGACTTTCCCGCTGTTTATGTTCACCTATGTTCCCATCTGTATCGCTTCCGTATTCGGCAAAGTGGAGTGGAAGCCCATCGAGCACAAGGTGACGGTATCCATCCAGCAGTTGAAATAGACAACTCCCTCTTACTCTCTCTTCACATCCCGAAAGGGGCAAGGACGCCCGGCCAAATGGCCGGGCGTCCTTGCGTTTCAATATCTGTTAATAGTTTTTACTTTATAAACCAAATATCCTTTACAGCTTTACTTCTGCTCGACTGAGGCACTGCACACCTACTATCATCAGAGCAATCAGCAGCACCACTCCTACTCCAGCCCAAGCCGCAGGTGACAGGGCGCCTGCCAACCACAGGACTCCATTCCCCAGCCGGGCCAGGAGGCTGGTGCCCCCCTCGGAGGCTCCGCTCACTGCAGCGGGGATCAGCATACATCCTGCCCACAGGAGGATCCACAGCACCCCAAAGCCCTTCATCCCAAAGTGCTGCGTGATGCCGGTAAAAAATATCGTTACCACCGGCAATGCCACAAGCAAAGCGACTAAGATCTGCCAGCGGAAAACCAGCTCCAGAGGGATATCGTTGGTATAGCCGGGATACAGCAAGCTGTAAAGCCCTGTTTCCGCATGCCACAGGAGCCAGGATACCAGAATCCCCATTCCGGCAACCAGCAAAGTGATCACCGTATCCCATAGGAGAAAGCTTTTCCTGGTCTGGCCCATGGTCACCGCCAGTCGGAACCGGACAAAGCCGTTGGTGTTGCCCCGGAGCAGCACTCCCGGCAGCACCCCTGCCAAGCTGAACAGTGTCCCCATACATGCATAGTCCTGTTCGTCGTTGACCGTGGCGTTGATGATGAGCACCAGCATCACACCAAACAGCCAGAAGCCTATCACCCAGCCCAGGACCCACAAAGGATCCCGCCGGGCTGCTTTAAAATATTGTGTTGCTGCCATAAAGTATTCCTCCTTTACAGCCTTACTTCCTGCTTGCGTAGCAGGAGCCACTGGAAGGCCGCGTCTGCTCCCAGAGCCACCACAGCGACCAGAGCCAGCCACCATGGGAACTCCGCTAGGAATTGGGCAGCCTTCTCCACCAGTTGAGCCACATCCTCCCCGCCTCCGGCGACGGAGAAACCACCTACGCCGCCGAAAGTGCCGAACACCACCACCAGCAGTACCGTGGCCACCCACTTCCACTTGAAGTAAATGGTGCCCATAATACTGCCCAGGGAGGAGGCAGCCACGAGAATGGCCAGGATGCTGGGGATATTGCTGAGTCCCAACCGGGAGATCTCCCCTGGCACCAGGGCCCAAATCAAGGCACTGATCCCTACGGCCACAGCGATGATCAATATTCGGTGAAAGTGGTAGCCCAGGAAGATGTTCCGCCGGGTCTCCCCCATGGAGATCAGAAGAGGGATGTAGACCACCTGGGTGCCGTAGTTCAGCATGACGATCGTCAGGCCCGCAGCCAGCAGCAGGTAAGCCGGAGCAGTAGCGGCCAGAGCGGTCAGCTCCAGGCGGCTGGCGCCGATGGCGCTGAGCACCAACAGAATAGCCAGCACGATCAGAACCGCCGGCATCCCCTCCCAGGTATACCGGGTCCAGAATCGGAGATTACGCTTCATGATGGGCCTCCTCCCCGCACAGGGCCACAAAGGCCTTCTGGAGGTTCACCATTTGCACCGACACATCCCGGGTCTCCTCCACCCGCTGGCCGGGTTTCAGGAACACGGTGACGCCCTTACTGCGGCCCAAGGTCTCAGGATGGTGGACCTCCAGCCCCACCACGGCAGCATCTACCTCATCCGCTTTTCCACTGACATAGCGGACCCGCTCCAGCAGCGCCTGGGTGTCCTCCACCAGGAGAACGTGCCCCTCGTGGATGATGATGACTTCCTCCAGTACATCGGCAGCTTCCTCAATGATGTGAGTAGAGATGACGAAAGTGCGGCCAGTCGCAGCATATTCCTCCAGCAGCAGCTTGTAGAACTGCTCCCGGGCCACCACGTCCAGTCCCGCCACCGGCTCATCCAGAAGCGTATAGGGCGCCTTGGAGCACATAGCTACGATGATGGTCACCATGGACAGCATGCCCTTGGACAGCTTCCCCAGTTTTTTCTTCCCGTCCAGCTCAAAAAGAGCCATCAGCCGCTGCTCCATGTCCTTATCCCAGTCGGCATAGTAAGTGGCGGCAATGCGCAGGTACTCCTTGACCTTGATAGCGGCGATGCCGCTCTCTGCCCCCACGTTCAGTTCCCGGGAAAAGCACAGCTTCTCCAGGGCTTTCCGGTTTTCCCACACTGGTTCTCCGTCTACTGATACCGTACCCTTTGTAGCAGGATTCTGGGCGGTAAGGATGCTGAGGAGGGTGGTCTTCCCTGCCCCGTTGCGGCCGATGAGGCCGTAGATCTTCCCCGGCTCCAGCGTCAGGGACACATCCTTGAGCACCTCCCGGCCTCCATATACCTTGGTGATATGTTCACAGGTAAAGCTCATAGCTCTCTCTCCTTTATCATGTCCAACAGTTCTTCCTTGGTGATACCAAGGCTCCTGGCCTCCGCCAGCAGAGGTGCAATATGGTCCCGTGCAAAAGCGCCCCGGCGCTTCTGCAAAATCTTCTCCCGGGCCCCCGGGGAGACAAACATACCGATGCCCCGGCGTTTGTACAGGATACCCTCATCCACCAGGAGATTGATCCCCTTGGCGGCAGTGGCGGGGTTGATGGTATAGAGCTTCGCCAGCTCGTTGGTGCTGGGTACCTGCTCCTCCTCCAGGAGGATCCCCCGGAGGATATCCGTCTCGATCATCTCGCTGATCTGCAGATAGATGGATTTTTGCTCCGTCAGCTGTTCATTCAAACCGGTCCCTCCTTCGTTGGTTATGTGGTTTATTACTTGTGTAACTAACTATATAACAAAGTATCCACATTGTCAATAGGGGACTATCATTTTTTGCCGGCTCCGCCGGCGGGGGAGCATAATGGGGCCTACCCGGCCCCCAAACC
>CALXGE010000026.1 GCA_944387775.1 uncultured Oscillospiraceae bacterium
GGGTCCGGGGAGTCCCCGGCGGCGTTTTGGTTACTTTGCCGCCGAGGGCAAAGTAACCCGCGCCGGAGCGCGGAATACCCCTAAACAGCCTGAAGGCTGACAAAGAGACATTCAGAGGGCCCCTCCTCTGAAAAATTCCCCCGCCGGCGGCCGCCGGCAAATCACAGAAAGAGGAAACGACCATGGCAGAGATGACGCCCATGATGCGGCAGTACCTGGAGATCAAGGAACAGAATAAGGACGCGATATTGTTCTTCCGGCTGGGGGACTTCTATGAAATGTTCAACGAGGACGCAAAAGTGGCCTCGGAGGAGCTGGACCTCACCCTCACCAGCCGGGACCGGGGCAAGCCGGAGGAGGACCGGGTACCCATGTGCGGCGTACCCTACCACTCCTGTGACGGCTACATCGCCCGGCTCATCGCCAAGGGCTATAAGGTTGCCATCTGCGAGCAGACCGAGGACCCCGCCAAGGCCAAGGGCCTGGTGAAGCGGGACATCATCCGGGTGGTAACCCCCGGCACCGTGGACAGCTCCATGCTGGAGGCCACCCGCTCCAACTATCTGTGCGCCATCTGCCTTACCGGCGAAGAGGCCGGGCTGTGCTTCTGCGACATCACAACCGGCAAGACCCATGTCACCGCCTTCTCCGGCAAAGACCTCCTGGACCACATTGCCAGTGAGCTGGGCCGCTTTACTCCGGCAGAGGCCATCCTCAACGACGAGGCCTATAGCCACGACGACCTGGTGCAGCTGCTGCGCAACCGCTTCAACTGCCGGGCGGACAACTACGGCGAGCGCCGCTTCCGGCCCGACGAGGGCCGCCGTCTGGCGGAGAAGCAGTTTGGCAAGGAGGCGGCCGCCGCCATCCCTGACACCCGCTCCACCGCCGTCATGGCCCTGGGCGGCCTCCTCAGCTACCTCTACGAGACCCAGAAGGCGGACCTCGGCTACATCCAGAGCCTGGAGTACTACGAGGAGGGCCGTTTCCTGGAGCTGGACCTCACCGCCCGACGGAACCTGGAGCTCACCGAGACCCTCCGCTCCAAGGAGAAGAAGGGCTCCCTCCTGTGGGTGCTGGACAAGACCAAGACCGCCATGGGCGGCCGGTGCCTTCGCAGCTGGCTGGCCCGGCCCCTCCTGGACCTCACCGCCATCGAGCGGCGGCTGGGCGCCGTGGAGGCCCTGGTAAAAAGCCCCATGGACCGGGAGGAGCTCATATTGGCCCTCACCGGCATCAGCGATATGGAGCGGCTCATCGGCCGCATGGTATACGGCAGCGCCGGAGGCCGGGACGCGGCCTCCCTCCGCTCCGCATTGGAAAAACTCCCCACGGTGAAGGAGCGTCTCGCCCCCTTCTCCGGCGGACGGCTGGGAGAGCTGGGGGCCTCCCTGGACACCCTGGAGGATGTATGTGAGCTTCTCCAGAAGGCCATCGTGGACGACCCGCCCTTCTCCGTACGGGAAGGCGGCTTCATCCGGAAGGGCTACAACGCCGAGGTGGACCGGCTCCACCACATCCTCTCCGGCGGCAAGGGCATCATCGCCGAGGTGGAGGCCCGGGAGAAGGAAAAGACCGGTATCAAGAGCCTGAAGGTAGGCTACAACAAGGTCTTTGGCTACTACATCGAGGTCAGCAAGTCCTACTACGACCTGGTGCCCGCCGACTACATTCGCAAGCAGACCCTCGCCAACTGTGAGCGCTACATCACCCAGGAGCTCAAGGACCTGGAGCACACCATCCTCACCGCCAGCGATCAGGTGGTGGCCCTGGAGTTCGAGCTCTTCACCCAGCTGCGGCAGCAGGTAGGGGAAGAAATGAGCCGTATCCAGGCTTCCGCCGCCGCCATAGCGGAGCTGGATGTCCTCTGCTCCCTGGCCGCCGTGGCCGCCAAGAACAACTACTGCCGCCCCACCGTGGACGAAAGCGGCGTCATCGAGATCCACGACGGCCGTCACCCGGTGGTGGAGCGGATGCTGAAGGACAGCCTCTTTGTCCCCAACGACACCTACATGGGGGAGAAGGAGAACCGGGTGGCCATCATCACCGGTCCCAACATGGCGGGCAAATCCACCTACATGCGGCAGGTGGCCCTCATTGTCCTCATGGCCCAGATCGGCTCCTTTGTCCCCGCGAGGGACGCCCACATCGGTATCGTGGACCAGATCTTCACCCGCATCGGTGCCAGCGACGACCTGAGCGCCGGTCAGTCCACCTTCATGGTGGAGATGACGGAGGTGGCGGAGATCCTGAAAAACGCCACGGACCGGAGCCTCCTCATCCTCGACGAGATTGGCCGGGGCACCAGCACCTTCGACGGCATGAGCATTGCCCGGGCGGTGCTGGAGCACTGCGCTGACCGGAAAAAGCTGGGGGCCAAGACCCTCTTTGCCACCCACTACCACGAGCTCACGGAGCTGGAGACCACCCTTCCCGGGGTGAAGAACTTCAATATCGCCGTAAAGGCCCGGGGAGAGGACATCGTGTTCCTGCGGAAAATCGTCCCCGGCGGGGCGGACCGTAGCTACGGCATCGAGGTAGCCAAGCTGGCGGGCCTGCCCGACACGGTGGTCCGCCGGGCCCGGACCGTCCTCAAGGAGCTGGAGACCCAAAGCGGCGCCGCCGCGCCCCTCCTCACTGCGCCCAAGACCGACCAGGTGTCCCTGGAGGCTTTGGGAGAGGCGGAGGTCATTGACCGGCTCCGCCGGACCCAGCCCGACACCCTCACCCCCATCGAGGCCATGAGCCTCCTCTACGAGCTCAAGCAAAAGCTCTCCTGACGACTTTTTGAGAAAGCGGGGTTCCCCCCTATGGCCAAAAAAACGGCGTCCTCCTATATGACCTCCCTGGAGCGGATCCTGGGAGGGGTGTTCTTTGCGGTGTACCTGCTGGTGCTGCCCTTCGCCTCGGACCCCCTGTTTGCCGGTCTGGAGCGGCTGCTGGGCCGGGAGCTGGACGGGAGCCTGCGCACCATGATCTCCTACTATATCCTCTTCGCCCTGACGGTGATCATCTTCTGGAACTACCTGGGGCGGACCACCGGCTACTTTCTCTCCTCCCCATGGCGAACCCTGGGCACTGCCGCCGTGGGACTGGTGGCCTTCTACGGCCTCAACGAGCTGTGTTACCGGGCCATCGACCTGGTACTGGAGGGGCAGCAGAACTTAAACGATGTGGCAATCTCTGCTCAGATCGACGACGCTCCCCGGTCCACCTTCCTGATCGTGGTGTTTCTGGCCCCCTTTGTGGAGGAGGTACTGTTCCGGGGCTACGTGTTCGGCAATATCCGCCAGCACAGCCGTGTGGCGGCCTATGTGGTGTCCTGCCTTCTCTTCGCCTTCCTTCACGTGTGGCAGTTCGCCGTGGTGAACCATAGTCTCAGCTATTTTCTCCTCATGCTCCAGTACCTGGCCCCGGGGCTGGTGCTGGCCTGGACCTATGACCGGTCCGGGACCCTGTGGGGATCGGTGATCCTTCACGCCGCCGTCAATGCCCTGGCGGTGTGGAGTGTCATGTAGGATTTTAGGGGGCAGCGGCCCCCGGCGCTGTTTTGTCTCCGACGGGTCCACTTTTGGACGCCCAAAAGTAGACGGAAAAACCGCTGGGGAGACCCCAGACCCCCGTTGTATGTCTAATCGGTCTGGATCAAATTTGATATTGCCCTGCCACTGAATTACTCGATCCTCCGGGCATCTGATCTGCGGCGGGTATCTTTTCCGACTTCGCCTGACGGCCTTTTGAAGGGGCAGGCGAATCTGGGATTCTTTGCCGGGCAACCTGCTTCTACAGGAGATGCTCCGGCCGCCGACAAAGCCAGCATAATCCCACAGCCCGAGGGCCGTCAGGCAAGGTTGGATATCCACCGCACCGATTACGAGGGGCCAGAGGCCCGCGGAAATTCAGTGGCAACTGGGTATCTCCCCTGATGGTGTCCGATTGGATAAAAGGGGGACTGGGGTCTCCCCAGCGCCCTTTTGGGTACTTTTCCGGCGTGGGAAAAGTACCCCGCCCGTGGGTGCGGGAACCCACAAGCCGAAAAACTGATAATAAGACATTCAGAGGAACCATCCTCTGATAACCACCTCCCGCCGCCGAGGTTCGGCGGCAGACCCCCCGCCGGGGCGACCCCGGCACATCCCCGCCTGCAGGCGGGAGCGAGAAAAGGAGGACCCTATGCCCCATATTCAACAGCTGTCCCCCCACGTAGCGGACCTGATCGCCGCCGGCGAGGTGGTGGAGCGTCCCGCCAGCGTGGTGAAGGAGCTTCTGGAAAACGCCATAGACGCCGGCGCCTCCGCCGTGACGGTGGAGATCCAAAACGGCGGCATGTCCTCCATTCGGGTCACCGACAACGGCTGCGGTATTGCCCCGGAGGAGCTGTCCACCGCCTTTCTGCGCCACGCCACCAGCAAGCTGCGCACCGCCCAGGACCTGGCCGCCATCGGCACCCTGGGCTTCCGGGGCGAAGCTCTGGCTGCCATTGCCGCCGTCAGCCGTCTGGACGTGTTCTCCCGGACAAAGGGGGCTGTGGCCGGCGCCACGCTGGCCCTGGAGGGCGGCGTTCCCGCCGCCGTGGAGAGCGCCGGGTGCCCGGAGGGCACCACCATGGTGGTCCGGGACCTGTTCTACAACACCCCCGCCCGGCTGAAATTCATGAAGAAGGACAGCGCAGAGGGGGCCGCTGTGGCCTCGGTGGTCCAGCAGGTGGCCCTCAGCCACCCGGAGGTGTCCATCCGCTTTGTCCGGGACGGGAAGGAGGAGCTCTTCACCCCCGGTGACGGCAAGCTCCTCTCCGCCATCTACGCCGCCCGGGGCCGGGATTTCGCCCTCCATCTCACGGAAGTGAACGGCGGCGGCGAGGGGATATCCGTCCGGGGCTTCGTCACCGAGCCTCTGGCGGGCCGGGGCTCCCGATCCATGCAGACTTTCTTCTGCTGCGGCCGGACCATCAAGTCCCCGCTTCTCGCTGCAGCATTGGAGGAGGCCTACGCCAACCGGCAGATGAAGGGGAAATTCCCCGGCTGCGTCCTCCACATTGACCTGCCCCTCCACCTGGTGGATGTGAACGTCCACCCCGCTAAGACGGTGGTGAAGTTTGCCGACGAGCGGGCGGTGTTTTCCGCCGTCCACCACGTGGTGGCAGACGCCCTGGACGCCGCCGGCGGCCAGAGTGTCCGCCCGGCGCCCAAGTCCCCCTCCGCGGTAGTAAATCCCCGGCAGGACTTCTACCAGACCATGGATGCCAAGACCTTCCGGGAAAAAGCCGGGAAGAGCGGCGCAAAAATCTCCTCCCCGGAGATGGGCGGACGGGTGACCTTCCGGGACTCCGCCCCTGCTGCCATTCCCGCCGCTTTCAATGGGACGGGGAAGGGGAGCGCCGTTCTTCGGCAGGACCAGAGCAGACATTCTCTCGCCGGAGAGCAAAGCATCCCTGCCGGGACGGCCCAGAATCGCTTTTCCAATGGGGGAAACCGGAGCTTCTCCGGAGCCGTAAACAGCCCCGCCCGCCGGGAGACTGCCCCGGCAGCACCCCGCTCCCCCCTGGAGACCATTTTTTCCCGGGAAACCCCTGTGGAACAGAAAGAAGCCCCCAGCGCGGAGAAAAAGCCCGCTCCTTCCGCAGCTGTTCCCCTTTCCGCCACACAGAAGAAGGAGCCTTCCTCCGCTCAGACTGTTACGCCGAAGGACACCGTCCCCGCCCAGGAGGCCCTGTTTGTTCAGGAGCCTGCCGCCCCGGCACCGAAGACCGCCGCTGACGGCCTGCCCGGGCAAATTACCGTGGGGCAGGAGAAGCCCGCCCCCTGGCGGTTTGCCGGGGAGGTGCTGAACACCTACATCATCGCCGAGGACGGCGACGACGTGTGGCTCATCGACAAGCACGCCGCCCATGAGCGCATCAATTTTGACCGCATGAAGGCCCAGGCGGAGCCCATCATGGGCCAGCAGCTCCTGGCCCCGGTGGTACTGGACCTGTCTCAGGAGCAGTACGCCGTACTGCTGGAGCAGCTGCCGCTTTTGGAGCAATTCGGATTCCAGGCGGAGGACTTCGGCAGCGGCAGCCTGGTGGTGCGGTCCATTCCCTCGGACATCGAGACGGGACAGATCCGTGAGACATTGGAAGAGCTGGCGGACAAGCTTCTCACCGGCGGCAGCGCCGATCCCGCCGCCGCCCGGGACGCCATGCTCCACACCATGGCCTGCAAGGCCGCTATCAAGGGCGGCTGGCACAGCGATGAGGCGGAGCTAAAAGTCCTCATGGAGAAGGTCCAGAGCGGGGAGGTCCAGTACTGTCCCCACGGCCGGCCGGTAAAGGTGAAGCTCACCAAATACGAGATTGAGAAGATGTTCAAGCGGGCATAACGTTCGGGGTTTGCCCATGGGGCCTTCCCGGCCCCAGGCCCCAGGTGTTTCCTAAAGGGAAAGAAGCGGCCCTCTGGCTCCCGGGCCTCCCCGGCCCGGACCCGGGTAACTTTTTGTACGCACAAAAAGTCACCAAAAAAGCGCCGGGAGACCCGGACCCCTTTTATTTGCCCAATCGGTCTGAATTAAATTTTGTCGGTGCGTTGCCACTGAATTAGCGTTTTTTGGCATCTGATCTGCAGCGGGTTGCTTGTCCAACTTCGCCTGACGGCCTTTTGAAGGGATAGATTCATCTGATGTTTTGCACAACAAGAAGCGTCTATCAGCACGAGGGGCGACAGCCGAAGTGAGACACCCACCGCACCGATTACGAGGGGGCCAGCGGCAAAGAGGTATTTCAGTGGCAACCAAGCATCTCCCCCTGATAGTGTCCGATTGGGAAAAAAAGCGGGGGTCCGGGGTCTCCCCGGCGCGCTTTTGCCTACTTTTCCCGCGTTGGAAAAGTAGGCCTGCGGAGCACGCCAGCCTGAAAGGCTGAAAAAGAGACATTCAGAGGAACCATTCTCTGATATACAATCCCCGCCGGCGGTATGCCGGCAAAACCGAAAGGAGTGCGGCCCATGTCACAACCGAAAATCCTCTGCGTGGTGGGCCCCACCGCCTGCGGAAAAACCAAGATGGGGGTCCTGCTGGCCCGCCGCTATAACGGCGAGGTGGTCAGCGTGGACTCCATGCAGATCTACCGGGGCATGACCATCGGCACCGCCGCCCCCACGCCGGAGGAGACGGAGGGCATCCCCCACCACATGGTGGCCGTGGCCGACCCCGCCGAGAAGTGGTCCGTGGCCCGGTTTACAGAGGCGGCGGATGCCTGCATCCAGGATATCCTCCGCCGGGGAAAGCTTCCCATTCTGGTGGGAGGCACCGGGCTGTATCTGGACGCCATTATCTCCGGGCTCACCTTCGCCCCGGGAGAGGCCGGCGGCGCTGTCCGAAAGGAGCTGGAGGCGCAGCTGGCCCAAGAGGGCATCACTCCCCTGTGGGAGGAGCTCCAGCAGGTGGACCCGGAGAGTGCCGCACGGCTCCACATCGCTGACGAGAAGCGGATCCTCCGGGCTCTGGAGGTCTACCGGGAGACGGGATGCACCATCTCCGAGCACAATCGCCGCACCGCCGCCCTGCCCCGGCGGTACGACCCCATCTACATCGGCCTTGCCTTCCGGGACCGGGCCGACATGCGGGACCTCATTGACCGGCGGGTGGATGCCATGATGGACGCAGGGCTTCTGGGCGAGGTCCAGGCCCTTCTGGAGCAGGGGGTGCCCCGCACTTCCACCGCCTTCCAGGCCATCGGCTACAAGGAGCTTCTCGCCGCCGTGGACGGCCAGGTGCCTCTGGAGGAGGCCGTGGCCGAGATCAAGCTCCGCTCCCGGCAGTATGCCAAGCGCCAGCTCACCTGGCTCAGGCGAAACCAGGATATCCACTGGATCTACTGGGAAAAAGAGCGTAATTTTGCCGACGCTCTCCGAATTGCGACAGAAATCCTCTCCGCTCAGGGGCTACAATAGGCACCGGAGAGGGCCCTATGGCCCTCTGCCAGCCCCGGGCGGACCGCTTACATACATTTTTTGTCGTCCGCCCTCACACACCATAAAAAGAGAGGTAGACGACATGACAAAAGCACCTAACCTGCAGGACATCTTTCTGGCTGCCGCCCGTCGGGGGGAAATTCCCCTGACCGTATTCCTGGTCAACGGCTTCCAGATGCGGGGCACCATCACCGGCTTTGACGCCTTTACCGTGGTCCTCGCCGCCGACGGCAAGCAGAACCTGATCTACAAGCACGCCATCTCCACCGTGTGCCCCCTGCGGCCTGTGGATCTCTCCGCCTGGGAGGACAGCCTCTGACGTCCTGCTCCCGTTCCAAGGAGTGATACCTATGAAAACCAGCTCTCTCGCCACAAAACTGATGCTGGCCGCCATCTTGCTGACGGTCCTGGTGTACTTCGGCGTCAACGCCGCCTCCTACTTCCTGGACCCCTTCTCCACCACCCTGGTCTACGACTTCACCAGCGAAAACGCCGTCACCGTCTCGGGCTATGTGGTCCGGGAGGAGGCGGTGCTCTCCGGCGGCACCGGCGACCTGGTGTATTTCTCCCGGGGGGAGGGGGAGAAGGTCAGCAAGGGCGGCACCGTGGCCCTGGTCTACCAGAGCGCCCAGGCCCTCCAGGACGCCAACACCCTGCGCTCCCTGGAGGAGCAGCTGGAGCAGCTGACCTATGCCAGGACCCTGGCCGCCGGCTCCAGCACCACCGCCCGGCTGGATGAGGAGGTGGTCTCCTCCCTTATCGCCTTCCGGGGGGCCATGACTACGGACAACCTCTCCGCTGCCGAGGAGCCGGGAAACAACCTGCGCTCCGCCGTGCTCAAGCGGTCCTTCGCCTACAGCGGCACCGACTCCCTGGACGCCGCCATCACCCAGCTCCAGAGTCAGATCTCCGCTCTCACCGCCTCCGCGGGATCGGGCACCACCCGCATCACCGCGCCGGAATCGGGCCTCTTCTCCAGCTTGGTGGACGGCTATGAGACCGTCCTTACCCCGGAGAGCCTGGAAACCATGACCCCCGCCGACTACCGCACCATCACCCCCCAGCAGCCCTCCGGCTCCTGCGGGAAGATGGTCTACGGCACCCAGTGGTACTTCGTCACTCTCATGGCGACGGAGGACATGGGGAAGATGGCAGAGGGGGACACGGTGACACTGCGGTTCCAGAACGGCCTGGACCGGGACCTCACCATGACCGTCCACTCCATCAGCGAGGAGGACAGGGGCCAGAAGCTGGTGATCCTTTCCTCGGAGAACTACCTGGGTCTCACCACCCTCCTGCGCCACCAGAACGCCCAGATCATTTTTGACAGCTATACCGGTCTGCGGGTACCCCGCAGCGCCGTACGCATCCTGACAGAGACCATCACCGATGAGGACGGCAACGAGCTGACGGAGAAAACCACCGGCGTGTACTGCCTGTGGGGCTCCGCTGCCCGGTTCAAGCCGGTGGACATCGTCTGGCAGGAGGAGAGCTATATTCTGGTAACTCCGGCGGAGGGGGCCTCCTCCACCCGAACCCTCCGGGCAGGGGACGAGGCCATCACCGCCGCAGCGGATCTATTTGACGGGAAGGTGATCAACAAATGAGCAGTATCGCGGAAAACATTGGCAGCATCCGCGGCCGTATGGCAGCTGCGGCGGAAAAGGCGGGTCGGGACCCCAAGGACATTCTCCTGGTGGGAGCCAGCAAGATGAACGACGCGGCGGCCTGCCAGGCCGCCATTCAGGCGGGTATCGACGCCCTGGGGGAGAACCGGGTCCAGGAGATGACCGCCAAGCTACAGGAGCACGCCTACGACGGGGCCCCTCTCCACTTTATCGGCCATCTCCAGCGCAACAAGGTGCGTCAGGTGGTTGGCGTGGTGAGTCTCATCCAGTCGGCTGGCTCCTGGGAGCTGCTGGAGGAAATCCAGCGCCAGGCGGAGAAGAAGGCGCTCATTCAGGACGTACTGCTGGAGGTGAACATCGGCGGCGAGGAGAGCAAGAGCGGCTTTGCTCCCCAGGTTCTCTATGAGGCAGCGGAGAAAGCCAAAGCCCTCGACCACATCCGGGTCCGTGGCCTCATGACCATCCCTCCCGTGGAGCAGGTGCCCCACGGAAATCTGCCGTATTTTGTGGAAGTTTCCCGTCTTTATGTTGACATAAGCAGGAAATTGTACGATAATAGTTTTACATATTTGTCCATGGGCATGAGTGACGACTTCGAGGACGCAATTGCCGCCGGAGCCACCATGGTACGGGTAGGGTCGGCCATCTTCGGCCGGCGGCATTACCAATGATATATTGAGGAGGTTTCCCCCATGAGCTTGCTTGATGATTTCAAAAGAATGATTCACCCCGTCAGCGACGAGGATGATGACTATGATGTAGATTTTGATGAACAGGACTCCCCCTTCCTGGATGAGCGCCCCCGGATGGAGCGGGACCGCTCTCCTGTGGACAGCCGCCGGGGCAAGGTGGTGAACATCCACGCCACCACCCAGCTCAAGGTCGTTCTGGTGAAGCCCGAGCGCTTTGAGACCGCCAGCGAGATCGCCGACCACCTGAAGGAGAAGCGCACGGTGGTCATCAACCTGGAGTCCACCCACAAGGACATTGCCCGCCGTCTGGTGGACTTCCTCTCCGGCGTGGCCTATGCCGGCGAGGGCAAGATCAAGAAGGTGGCCGCCAACACCTACATCATCACCCCCTATTCCGTGGATATCCAGGGGGATCTGATCGACGAGCTGGAAAACAACGGCCTGTATTTCTGAGAGAGAACAGAGATAGGAAATAGGGAGGTAGCCCCACTATGATGACCCCGCAGGAAGTAGCCAATTGTACCTTCGCCAAGGCCGTGATGGGCGGCTACAACATGGCGTCGGTGGATGATTTTTTGGACAAGCTGACGGAGGACTACACCGCCCTCTATAAGGAGAACGCCGCTTTGAAGGCCAAGCTCAAGGTGCTGGCGGACAAGACGGAGGAGTACCGCCAGGTGGAGGACGCCATGCGTGCCACCCTCCTCACCGCCCAGAAGATGGCCAGCAACATGGTCTCCGAGGCGGAGCAGAAGCGGGACGCCATCATTGCCGACGCCGCCTCCGGCGCCAAGGCCCGCCTCCAGGAGATCCAGCAGGAGGTGGAGGCCCAGGAGGAGCGCCTGGCCGCCGTCCGTAAGGAAGTGGAGGATCAGCTCCAGGCCGAGCAGAGCCGTCTGGCCGCCGGTCAGGAGGAGCTGCGCAGCTTTATCCAGTCCGTTCAGAAGGTGTGCCAGGGCCAGCTGGCTTTGCTGGAGCGCCTGCCTGAGCTGCCTGTTCAGCCCGCAGCAGCCCCGGTCCAGGCCCCCACTGCGGAGGCAGCCCCTGTGGACACTGTGGAGGAGGTAGCCAGCGCCATCGACCAGGCTCTGGTGAAGGACATCGACAGCGCTGTGGCGGCCCTGACCTCGACGGAGAGCACGGTCCCCGAGCCCGCAGAGGCTCCGGTTCAGGGTCCCCTGGCAGATCTGCCCGCAGAGAACCCCTTTGCCGACGACTCGGAGGAGGACCCCGACGCCACCCGTATCCTGAATCTGGACGACCTGCAGTTTGGCCGCAACTATACCAAGGAATAAATGAGAGCGCGGCTTTGCCCTCCGGCGAAGCCGCGCCCTGTTATTTTCCGGCAGCCGCCCCGGCGAGAAAGGAGAGCGCCTATGGAAGGGAAGACCATCGTCGCCCTGCTCTACGACTTCGACAAGACCCTGTGCACCCAGGACATGCAGAATTACGCCTTTATCCCCGCCCTGGGCATGGAGCCCGGGGACTTCTGGCGGGAGGCCAACGTCTTCGGCTGGCAGCAGCACATGGACGGGATTTTGGCCTATATGTACACCATGATCCGTAAGTGTCAGGAGCTGGGTCTGCCTTTGACCCGGGCCTTTCTCAGCCGCTGCGGGGAGAACATTGTCTTTTTCCCCGGTGTCACCGATTGGTTTGCCCGGATCGACCGCTTTGCCGCCCTGCTGGGGGTCCAGACGGAGCACTATGTCATCTCCTCCGGCCTCCGGGAGATCATTGACGGCAGCGCCATTGCCGACAGCTTCAAGGAGATCTACGCCAGCGAGTTCTACTACGACGAGCAGGGACGGCCCGCCTGGCCCAAGCTGGCGGTAAACTTCACCGCCAAGACCCAGTTCGTCTACCGCATCAACAAGGGCGTCCTGGATGTATCCGACGACCAGACCCTCAACGCCTCCATGCCCGACGACAGCAAGCGGGTACCCTTCACCAACATGATCTACATCGGCGACGGCCTCAGCGACGTGCCCTGCATGAAGATGATGCGGGCCTACGGCGGCCAGGCCATCGCGGTCTACCAGGACGCCAACCGCCCCGGTGTGGAGCAGCTGCTGCGGCAGGGGAGAGTGGACTTTATCTTCCCGGCCGACTACCGGGAGGGTACCGGTCTGGAGGTCACCGTGAAGAATATTATCCGGAAAATGGCCGTCAGCCACCTGCTGGGGGAGGAGAACCAGCAGCAGCTGAAGGCGGTACGGAAAATGTGTCAGGAGGAGCGCTGAAGCGCTCCTCTTTTTTGCCGGTGCCCACCGGCGGGGGCTTCCGAACCGGCCGGAAACGGCCTTCTGCTTTGTGGGTTCCCGCACCCACGGGCGGGGTACTTTTTGCTCGTGCAAAAAGTACCCAAAAACACGCCAGCCCCCTTCGGGCTGGACCCCCGCTTTTGCCCAATCGGACGCCTGCAGAGGAGATGCTGCGCAGCCGCTGAAATACCTTTCTTTAGCATCTGATCTCTGCCGGGTTGCTTGTCCGACTTCGGCTGTCGCCCTGTTAAAGAGATAAATGTATCTGTTTTCGCATTATAAGGAACGCATCTCAGCACGAGGGCCGTCAGGCGTAGTTGGATACTCACCGCACCGATTACGAGGGAACCGGAGGCAAAAAGGTATTTCAGCGGCTGCGCAGTATCAAATCTGATACTGACCGATTGTGCAAAAACAGGGGTCCAGGGTCTCCCTGGCGCTTTTTTGGTGACTTTTTGTGCGTACAAAAAGTCACCCAGGTCCGGGCCGGGGAGGCCCGGGAGCCTGCAAGCCTGAAAAGGGAGATTCAGAGAAACCATCCTCTGAAAAGCTCCCCCGCCGCCGGTGGGAAACACAACAAAAACAAGGCCCGTCCGCGTCCAGCGGACAGGCCCTGCTGTTTACTCCAAAAATCCCGCCGGGTCCACCGGCACGCCGTCCTTGGACACGGCAAAGTGGAGATGGGCCCCCAGGCCCGCCTCGCTGAGGGAGGTGTTTCCCACAGTACCGATGACAGTACCGGCCCCCACCTCGTCTCCGGCCAACACCGCAGTCTCCGGCTGGAGGCTTGCATAGGTGGTGGTATAGCCGTTGTGGTGGTCAATGACCACCATGGTGCCCAGCAGACCGTCTTCAGTGACAGAGAGGACGGTACCTGCCGCGGCGGCAGCCACCGCCGTACCTGCTGTGGCCTGGATATCCATGCCGTCATGGGTCCGCCAGTCCCCCAGGGTCTCATCATAGCTCAGGGTATCCATGGAGAATACCGAAACCGTCTCCCCCTGCACCGGATGCACCACCTCCAGAGAGGGCTCCGAGGACACGGTGACCTCCTCCGTAACCGGGGCGGAGGCCTCCTCCGACGTCTCCTGAGGCACCTCCTCCGGCTGGATCGACTCCACCACCACCGGCTCGTCGGAGATTACCGGTTTGGCGGGCTTCTCCTCCGGTGCGTCTACCGCCACCGGGTCCTTTTCCTCCTGCTGGTCCACCGTCTGGACCGGGTTATCCTGGACCTCCGCTTCATTGTTCGACAGGGCGTAATAGCCAACCACTCCGGCTGCGATCGCGCAGACGAGCAGGGCTATGTAGAAGCCCATGCCGCCGAAGATGGAGGCAGCCTGTCGCTTGCCTCGATTATCCATATTCCGCTTCCTTTCATCTCGTCCGCCGCCGGTCAGGGCGGCTGTGGTAAAAGAGGAAAAACACCTCTGGCCCAATTGTGCGCGGCCAGAGGTGTTTTTATACTTGCGGAAACGGAAAATATGGTCTTTTTTACTTGCCGGCCTGGGTCTCGCAGTACAGGCAGCGGTAGACCCGGTTCTCCCGGTCGGTGAGCTTGAACACCTGGGGCAGCTCCTGCTCCACAGAGGTGATGCACCGGGGGTTCTTGCAGCGGATCACGTTGGTGATGGTCTCCGGCAGCTTCAGCTGGCGCTTCTCCACCTGGCGGCCATCCATGATGATGTTCACCGTGATGTTGGGGTCCACATAGCCGATGACGTCCCAATCCAGATCCAGCACCCGGTCGATCTTGATGATGTCCTTGCGCCCCAGCTTGCCGCTGACCACGTTCTTAAGAATGGCCACCGTGCAGTCCAGATCGCCCAGGCCCAGGATCTTATAGAGCTCCATGGCCTTACCGGCAGCAATATGGTCGATGACAATACCGTTTTTAATGGCATCAATAATCATTGGTTTTTTCCTCCTCAGTCGATTTCCAGCAGCTTCAGGATCAGGGCCATGCGGATATAGCGGCCGTAATTCACCTGCTTGAAGTAGCAGGCACGGGGGTCCTTATCCACTGCCACGGAGATCTCATTGACACGGGGCAGGGGGTGGAGAATGCAGAGATCCTTCTTGGCATTGACCAGCTTCTCCGGGGTGAGGATGTAGCTGTCCTTCAGACGCAGGTAATCCTCCTCGTTGAAGAAGCGCTCCCGCTGGACACGGGTCATGTACAGGATGTCCAGATCGGGCATAACCGCCTCCAGATCCGTGGTCTGGACGTACTCAATGTGGTTCTTCTGGAGGACATCCTTCTTCACATAGCTGGGCAGCTTCAGCTCATCCGGGGACACCAGGACGATCTTGATGCCCTGGTACCGGCTCAGAGCGTTGATGAGGGAGTGGACCGTACGGCCAAACTTCAGGTCGCCGCAGAAACCCACGGTCAGGTTATCAAAATGACCCTTCTCGTGGTAGATAGTAAGAAGGTCGGTAAGGGTCTGGGTGGGGTGGTTGTGGCCGCCGTCACCGGCATTGATCACGGGCACCGTGGCGTTCATGGAAGCCACCAGGGGAGCGCCCTCCTTGGGGTGGCGCATGGCGATGATGTCGCTGTAGCAGCTGACGGTCCGGGCGGTGTCCGCTACGCTCTCGCCCTTGGCGGCGGAGGAGCTGTTGGCCTCGGAGAAGCCCAGGACCTGGCCGCCCAGCCGCAGCATGGCGGACTCAAAGCTCAGGCGGGTACGGGTAGAGGGCTCAAAGAACAGCGTGGCCAGGATCTTGCCGTCACACTTGTGGGCATAGGCCTCGGGGTGAGCAATAATGTCGCTGGCTTTTTCCACCAGCTCGTCGATCTCCTGGGTGGAGAGCTCCAGAATGTCAATCAAACTTCTCATATTATTTGTTACCTCCCATCCAGCTCTCGTCAGACGGATTGTTCCGGAAGGCGATGAGCTTGGCAATATCCTCTTCCTTGATGTAGTTCTCCTGGGCAGCCACCTGGGCGATGGCGTCGAAGTTGGTCAGGCTCACGTTCTTCACGTTGGCGGCCGCCAGACGGTCCAGGCCCTTCTGCATGCCATAGGTGAAGATGCTCACCACGCCCAGCACATCAGCTCCGGCCTCCCGCAGGACGTTCACCACCTCGATGACGCTGCCGCCGGTGGAGATGAGGTCCTCCACCACAACTACCTTCTGGCCCTTCTCCAGCCGGCCCTCGATCTGGTTCTGACGGCCGTGGTCCTTGCTGCCGGAGCGGACATAGCCCATGGGCAGGCCCATGATGTGGCCTACGATGGCAGCGTGGGCGATACCGGCGGTAGAGGTGCCCATGAGGACCTCCACGTCGGGGTACTCCCGGCGGATGGTCTCCGCCAGGGCGTTCTCCACATCATTGCGGACCGCCGGGGCAGTGAGGGTCAGGCGGTTGTCGCAGTACACCGGGCTCTTAATGCCGCTGGCCCAGGTGAAAGGCTCCTCCGGGCGGAAAAATACCGCCTGGATGCTCAGCAGATCCTTGGCGATCAAAGTCTGAATGTTTTCCATTGTCGCTCTCCTTTATCTTTATTTTATCATCTTAGATGGGGAAATTTCTTCTGAACTTCTCTTTATCAAGCTTTCAGGCTGTTTGCCTCCGGCGGGCCCACTTTTGGCCGCCCAAAAGTGGGCGGAAAAACCGCTGGGGAGACCCCAGACCCCCATTGTTTGTCTAATCGGTCCCTGCCAGATTTGCCGCTGCCTTGCCACTGAACTACCGAATCCTCCGGGTATCTGATCTGCGGCGGGTTTCTTGTCCAGCTTCGGCTGTCGCCCTTTTGAAGGGATAGGTTCATCTATATTTCTGTGTCTGTCTGCCTGCGGCTATAAAAAACTCACAGGATCTTCCCCTAAGCACGGTCTCCTCGCGGCACAGCCGCTGCGGCCTACGCTACAAACATGCCACCGGCATGTTTGCTTAACGCTGCGGGGCCGTCAGGCGAAGTCCGTAAACTACCGCACCGATTACGAGGGGGCAGCGGCCTTATGGAAATTCAGTGGCTGCCCGGTATCAAATTTGATCATGACCGATTAGGCAAATAAAAGGGGTCCGGGTCTCCCGGCGCTTTTTTGGTGACTTTTTGTGCGTACAAAAAGTCACCCGGGTCCGGGCCGGGGAGGCCCGGGAGCCAAAGTCCGAAGCGGCTTACTTCGGACGCACCGGGGTCCAGCTGGCCCTGTTATCCCAGCAGCAGCTTCTCCAGGCTGGGAATATCCTCCACAATGTAATCCGCGCCGGCAGCCTCGTGCTCAGCCCGGTCGCCGTAGCCGTAGAGGACGCCGATCACCTTCATG
The DNA here is from genome assembly GCA_944387775.1 of uncultured Oscillospiraceae bacterium. Lineage (GTDB taxonomy): Bacteria > Bacillota > Clostridia > Oscillospirales > Oscillospiraceae > Pelethomonas. Next base: position 16,812 of record CALXGE010000026.1, read on the forward strand.
CCCACTTCATGGCCTCCCGCCACATCGTGACGGCGGTCGCCCACCATAACTACGCTGGAGAGATCCTCCACCCCGGCCCGCTGGAGGGCCTTGCGGATGACGTTGGCCTTTTTGGCTCCCTCCTGGTTGTCGGTGGAGGCTCCGGCGATGACATCCATGTACTGGGCCAGACCGAAATGGTTCATGATCCGCACCGCAAACTCCTCCGGCTTGGAGGTGGCGATAATCAGCTTCTTCCCGGCAGCCTTCAGATCCCCCAGCAGCTGGTCGATACCGGGGTAGGGGATGTTCTCCGCCCAGCCCTGGCGTCCGAAGTACTCCCGGAATACCCGGGTGGCCTCCCGGACCTGCTCGTCATCAAAGCCGTAGAACTCCGGGAAGGACTCGTCCAAGGGCGGGCCGATAAACTTATTGAGAGTGAAACGGTCCTCCACGGTGATGCCGTAGTGGTTCAGCGCCACCTCCACCGCCTTGGTGATGCCCTCGGCGGGGTCGGTGAGGGTGCCGTCCAGATCAAACAGAATGGTCTCCCAAGACATAAATATTTCTCCTTAAAAATGCCGTATTTTCCCGCCTCCGGCGGAAAAACCCCCGCTTCGCGGGCCGCTGTCGCGGGGCATTCGATCCCATTCGAGGCGGGCTTCGCCCCCTCGAGCTCCCCCATAATATAATGTTGTATATTATGGAGGGAGCACAGCTTCTAACCTGGGCAAAGCGGATGCTTTGCCCCAAAAGTTCTTTTTCGGTTCCTTTTTCTTATAAGAAAAAGGAACAAGCCCCCGTAAATCTTACCCCACAAACTCGCTGACGCAGCGGCGGTAAGCGGCCACGGGGTCGGCAGCCTGGGTGATGGGCCGGCCCACCACGATGTAGTCGGAGCCCAGCTCCTTGGCCTTGGCGGGGGTGGTAATGCGGACCTGATCACCGGCATCACCGTCGGCGAAACGGACGCCGGGGGTCACCGTCACAAAGTCCTTGCCGCAGACCTCATGGACCTTACCGGCCTCCAGAGGGGAACAGACCACGCCGGCCAGGCCGCTCTCAGCGGCGCACTTGGCATAGTGCATGACCACCTGGTCGAGAGGCTTCTCAATGAGCAGATCGCTCTCCATCCGCTCCTGGCTGGTGGAGGTGAGCTGGGTGACGGCGATCAGCAGGGGACGGGTGCCGTCGGGCCGAGTGAGGCCCTCCAGAGCCGCCTCCATCATGGCCTTGGTACCGGCGGCGTGGAGGTTGGTCATATCCACATCCAGGCCGGAGAGGACCGCCATGGCCTTCTTCACGGTGTTGGGGATGTCGTGGAGCTTCAGATCCAGGAAGATCTTGTGGCCGCGGGCCTTGATCTCCCGGACGATGGCGGGGCCCTCAGCGTAGTAGAGCTCCATGCCGATCTTCACAAAGGGCTTCTCCTCGGTAAACTGGTCCAGAAAAGCCAGGGTCTTTGCCTTGCTGTCAAAATCCAAAGCGATGATTACATCCTTACCCATGATGCGCGCCTCCTATAATATCCGTTAAATTGTTGATTCTGTATTTCTCCATGACCCGGGGCAAGTCGGCAATGATGTCCCGGCAGGCGTAGGGGTTCACCAGGTTGGCGGCCCCCACCTCCACGGCAGTAGCTCCCGCCAGCATCATCTCGATGACATCCTCCGCAGAGGACACACCGCCCATGCCGATAACGGGGATCTTCACCGCCTCGTAGACCTGGTACACCATCCGCAGGGCTACCGGCAAAATGGCGCTGCCGGAAAAGCCGCCCATCTTGTTGGCGATCACCGGCTTCTTGGTCCTCAAGTCGATGCGCATGCCCAGCAGGGTGTTGATAAGGCTGATGCCGTCGGCTCCCGCCTCCTCGCAGGCCTTGGCGATGGAGACGATGTCGGTGACGTTGGGGCTCAGCTTCATATACACCGGCTTTGTGGTCACGGCCTTCACTGCTGCCGTCACCTCCGCCGCCGCCTTGGGGTCCACACCGAAGCTCATACCGCCGTTGTGGACGTTGGGGCAGGAGATGTTCACCTCCAGCCAGCCCACCTGCTCCTCCTTGTCCAGCAGGGCGCAGGTGTAGGCATAGTCGTCTACGGAGAAGCCGCTGACATTGGCCATCACCGGCTTGTGGAAAAACTCCTTCATCTCCGGCAGCTCGTGGGCGATGACCGCCTCCACGCCCGGGTTCTGAAGGCCCACGGCGTTGATCATGCCGGCGTTGCACTCGGCGATGCGGGGGGTGGGGTTGCCGAATCTCGCCTCCCGGGTGGTGCCCTTGAAGGAGAAGGTGCCCAGGCAGTTGATGTCGTAGAGGGCGGCGAACTCCTTGCCGTAGCCGAAGGTGCCGCTGGCGGGGATCACCGGGTTGTCCAGGACAATGCCGGACAACGTCACTTTCGTATCTACCATATGATCTCCTCCTTCTCCAGCACCGGTCCGTCCACACAGATGCGCTTGTTGCCGTACTTGGTCTCGCAGCTGCAACCCATGCAGGCCCCGAAGCCGCAGCCCATCCGCTCCTCAAAGCTGAGGAGACCGCTGGTGGGGGCGGTGTTGTACACCGCCTTCAGCATGGGTAGGGGACCGCAGGTGCAGTAGTAGTCGTAGTTTGCAGGGAGGCCGTCGGTGACGAAGCCCTTCACCCCGCAGCTTCCGTCCACAGTGGTGACCACCGTGTCAATGCCCAGGGCCTTGAACTCACTCTCGTAGAAGATCTCCGAGGCGGTGTTGAAGCCCAGGACGGCGGTGACCTTCTTACCGGCGGCCAGCAGGGCCTTGGCAAGGCTGTACATGGGGGGCACCCCCACGCCGCCGCCGATGACCAGGGTGTGCTCACCGCACTTTTGCACGTCAAAGCCGTTGCCCAGGCCCGCCAGCACATCCAGCTGCTCTCCGGCGCCCATGCGGCTCATCTGCTCGGTGCCCTTGCCCACCACCTTATAGATAATGGTCAGCTTTTCCCCATCCCAGTCGCACACGGAGATGGGCCGCCGGAGGAACAGGCCCTCCAGCTTGATATTGATGAACTGGCCCGGGGCGGTGATAGGGGAGGTGTCCCCCAGGAGGGTCATCTCCCACACATCCGCCGTGAGGGGCCGGTTGTGTCCAATGGTGTAGATTCCTTGTTTCATACCTTCTCCTCCTGCCATACGATCTCGCCGCCCACCATGGTCATGCGGCAGCGGCCAAAGAGGCGGCAGCCGGCAAAGGGCGTGGCCCGGCCCATGGTGGCAAACTCCGTTGGGTCCACGGTGTATTCCGCATCCAGGTCAAATACCGTCAGGTCTGCCGGCTGACCCTCGGCCAGGGGGGACCCCAGGCCAAAGCGCCGGGCGGGATTATGATGCATCAGCTCCATTAGCCGCTCCAGGGTGATGATCCCCGGCTTCACCAGATAGGTATAGCAGGCGGCAAAGGAGGTCTCCAGGCCCACCACGCCCATGGCGCTCTTCTCCAGGCCCCGGCCCTTCTCCTCGGCGCTGTGGGGGGCGTGGTCGGTGGCGATCATGTCGATGGTACCGTCCACAATGCCTTCGATCAAAGCCGCCTTGTCCTCGGGGGAGCGGAGAGGGGGATTCATCTTGAAGCGGCCGTCCTCCTGGAGATCCTCGTCGGAGAACACCAGGTAGTGGGGCCCGGTCTCGCAGGTCACATCCACGCCCCGCACCTTGGCCTTCCGGATCAGGTCCACGCTCTCCTTGGTGGAGATGTGGCAGACGTGGTAGGCACAGCCGGTCTCCTCCGCCAGGCGGAGATCCCTGGCAATGGGGCCCCACTCGCTCTCGGAGCAGATGCCCCGGTGGCCACGGGCCCTGGCGTAGGCTCCGTCGTGGATGTAGCCGCCGTGGAGGAGGCTGTTGTCCTCGCAGTGGGCGGCAATGATCTTGCCCAGGCCCTTGGCTTCCTCCATGGCCGTACGCATCATGTCCTCATTCTGGACGCCCCGGCCGTCGTCGGAGAAGCCCGCCACATCGGGGGCCATGGCGGCCAGATCCGCCAGGGCCTCGCCCTTCTCGCCCCGGGTGATGGCCCCGTAGGGGGTGACATGGACCACCGCGTCCCGCCGGATCAGCTCCAGCTGCTGAGCCAGGGTCTCCCGGCTGTCGGGCACCGGGTTCAGGTTAGGCATGGGGCAGATCTGGGTGAAGCCCCCCCGGGCGGCGGCGCGAGTACCGGTGCGAATGGTCTCCTTATAAGAAAATCCCGGCTCTCGCAGATGAACATGTACATCAACGAAACCGGGAAA
>CALXGE010000027.1 GCA_944387775.1 uncultured Oscillospiraceae bacterium
GACCGAGACCGCCGAAAAGTTCAATAAAAGCTGCCATGTTATTGTTCCTCCTTGATTACATCTACATATTTTGTTTGAATAGCCAGAGGCTTATAGGGCTTTCCGCCCTCTTTATAGAACCGGTTGAAGAACTCCAGGCACTGCAGGCGCAGATCGTGGACGTAGCAGCCCAACAGGTTCAGCGCCAGGTTCAGTGCGTTGCCGATCAGAGACACGATCACAAACAGGATCACGTTTCCGAAGGTAGCGCCCAGGGTATTGAACACCGAGGCGATGACGCTTCCGGAGAGCATCAGGGCCATCAGGCGCACGTAGGAGAGGATATCGCTGAAGTAGCCGGTAACGCCGTTGTACACCAGGCCCACCAGGGAGGCAACCTTGCCAAAGCCCTTGGCCTTCCGGGTACCGCCGAACACCAGCATCAGTCCGCCCACCGTCAGGGGGATGGGTACGCCGCCCACGGTACCGATGCCGAAGATGGCCAGAGCCACACCGGCCAGGATGATCCACCAGGTGATCTCATCAAACAGCGCGTCGATGAAATCGCCGGAACGGATCTTGTTCACCACACTCACCGCCATACCGGTGATGACCTGGATAAAGCCCAGGACCAGGGAGCCCAGCATGATGGCCACCGTGTCATCCAGGGGGGTGAACAGGGCGGGCATCTCAAAGGTACTCTCGGGGTTGATGATCTTCAGCAGCTGGGGAATAAAGTCCCCCAGGAAGCCGCCGGTCATGACGCCGATGATTGTCGTACTCACGCCGCACCAGAACACCAGCTCCATGAAGTTGCGGGTGCCCTCCCGGGGCTTCGCCTTCTTGAGAACAAACAGCGCTCCGAAAATCATGAGCAGACCGTAAGCCGCATCCGCCATCATGATACCGAAGAAGAGGATAAAGAAAGGGGCCATCAGGGGGTTGGGGTCCGTGCCGTCGTAGGCGGGCAGAGAATACATCTCCGTGACCACGTTCATACACCGGCTGAACACGCTGTTCTTCAGCTTCACCGGCACCTGGGGGTACTCCTCCGGCGTGGGATCCGTCAGCTCATAGGCACAGTCGAAATTCTTGAGGGCCTTCTCCAGGGCGGGCACCTCCGGAGCCTCCGCCCAGCCATCCAGGCAGATAATCGCACCGCCGGTAAGGAGCCGCTCCTTGGCGTCCTCCTTGGCCAGGACCTGCTGCACCCGGTCCACACAGACCTCCAGCTCGTCCCAGGCAGCCCCCAGGGTTCGAATGGCCTCTTCCTCTCCCCGGCGCTGCTCACCGATCTGCCGGATCTCCTCGTCTAAGCGGTGAATGTTCTCCGCCACCGTGCCGGTAAGATCCTTGAGCTGGGAGAAGCTGAAACCGTAGGTCCGCAAAGTCTCCAACGCCAGCTGCTCCTGGGAGCGGTGGACAATGATCTCCAGATACTGCTGCTCCCGGTCCGTGGAGAGGAGCTTCAGCCAGGCGGTCTCCGCGCTCTCCATCACCGCCCCGGCCATGGCATCAAAATCCACGGCATTGGGAACGGTGCCCAGCAGAATGGATGTCGTCTTCGTCCCGTCCTCCTCCAGAGGCAGATCGTAGGCTCTCCAGGGCTGCAGCGCCAGCTGCTCCGTGTGGAGCCGGGCCTCCCGGGTGTTCAGCTGCCCGACGGCCTTGGCATGCTCGTTGACTGCCTCCACCTTGCTGAGGGCGGCAGCCATGGCCTTCTCATCCAGCAGCTCCTTTTCCCGGATGGTATCCCGAGGGGCAAACATGCCCTTTTTCCGGGGCGCATACTTACGCAGCACCTCCAGAGCGTGCTGCAAAGCCGTCAACTGGGCCTTAGCCTGGGCCACCCCAGCCGCGTCCCGGTGGAGCAGCGGATTGCCGTCCTCCCCCTGGGGGATCTCAGGCTCACTGATTTCCACACAGCCCACATGAAGCAGACTCGACAGCAGCGCGTCCCTGTCCTCGGCAAGGGCGATGAGCCGGATCCGTTTCATTTTGACAATGGACATTAGCTCTCTACCACCCTTTCCAAAATTGCTTGGACCGCCTGATCCATGCGCCCACGGGCGGCGTCCTTCAGCTTCCGGCAGTCTGCGGCTGCCTCTGCCAGGATCGTCTCCCGCCGCTGGGCGGCGGTCTCTTCAGCCCCACGCAGGGCCTGGGCCAAAGCCGCGGCGGCATCGTCCTGGCCCTGCCGTAGCAGGGCCTTTCCGTCCCGCTCGGCATCAGCCGCCAGCTTCTGGGCCTGGGCCCGGGCCTCCGCCTTGGCGCGCTCCGTGCGCTCCTCCACCTCGCGGATCTCGGTAATAGCTTCCAGTGACATCGTCTCACCCCTTTTCGATCGATTTTGGGAGGGAATGCCTCTCTCGTACTACCCAGCCTTTGCAGGCGGTCTCTCAATTTCCCGCCCCAAAATTTTCCGAAAGTAATACGATGTTATTATACCACATCCCCGACAGGGGTCCAATGCTTTTTTGCGGCCTGTTAAGATTTTGACAACTTCACCAAATCCTTCCGCACCCCTTTGTCAGCTTTGCCATAGATATTCTCTATTATTTTTGCCCCGCCGAAGAAAAGAAATGCCTTTTTGCAGAGATATCGCCATTTTATCTAGCTGCTTTTTGAAAGCACAGGTTATATTACAACAATTTTATTTGTTTTGTCTATTTGCACAAGGTCAAAAAATCCATTTGTAAAAGATGCCGAAAATAGCACAGAGCCGCAGGCGGATGCCTGCGGCTCTGCTGTAGTTCGATTTCCTTTATGGGATATACCAGTTGCCCTCTGAAGGGGCTTGGTCGGCTATGGGCACAAATGCCGGGGGATTCTCTCCCGCTGCTGCTGCGATAGCAGACTCGGCAGCCGTCGGATCGGATACCTGGGCGTAGACCGCATCCACCAGCGGGAGAATCTGACTCAGATCCTGCCCCGTGGTCTCTGCCAGGGCTTCGCCATCCTGAGTCAGCAACGTCTCCTCATCCAGCAGCAGGGCGATCCGGATATCATAAGGAGCCAAAGCCTCCCGCAGCTCTGTCAAAAACTGGACCAGGGCCTGCGTCTTACCCAACTCATTTCCGGAGTAGTCGATCTTTTCCACCTTCCCGGCGGAGGGGTAGCACATGTCCTCCAGCAGCAGCTCATCAAAGCCCAGGCGGGCACACTCCAGCGCCAGGTCGATCACATAGCTCCTGGCCTGCTCCTTGGCGGGGTCCAGCCAGTGGTAGGAGAGGTTGTCGTACCAGATATACCCGGAGGACTGGCAGATACTGGCACTCTCCATATGAGAGAATGCGTAATAGCTGTCATGGAAGCAATTGAGCCGGGCTACGGACACCAGATTTTCCTCCTGGCAGAAGGCACTGAGAAACTCGCTGTCCGGTCCGTCGGCAGCCACCGCGTCCTGCAGGGCCACAGCGGAGTCGTAAGACACCTTTCCGGTGTTGTCCTTTACCGTATAGACAAAGCCGTTTGCCCCCTGGACGGCGAGTTCTGCCGACAGGGCAGCGCCATCCGCCGGGAGAGCGTTGAGCCCCACCAGGTGATGCTCTCCATAGGGCACCGCGGTCTCGTCAGCCTTTGGAGTCTCCTCCTCTGGCTCATCGATCACCAAATTCATCTCCCCGTTGTCCCCATCCGCCGGAGGCTCCTCATCGGGTACTTGCTCCTCCTGCTGGAAAAAGGGCAGGTCCAGCCGCACCTCACCGCTGTCGGTGAAGGTCACGTAGCGCTGCAAAAACAGATATACGCAGGCCGCCAGCAGGATCAGTGCCAGCAGCACGATCCCCAACACATGCCGGGCGCCCCGCCGCCCCCGGTAGCTATGATAGCCCTTGGTCCCCATGGGCACCCTCCTTCCGGTACACTTTTCGTGGATTTTTTTATACCATACCACCCATAGCTGCAAAAAACAACCCGCAGCGGGAAAAAACGTCATTTTTCCCATCACAGCTGCCGGAACTCCTTCTTTCTTTTGTCAGCCCTCCAGAAGGCAGCGCGCCGGAGGAATAGCCCATCCCTCCGGCGCGTCTGTATCATTGATTTTCCAAAGCCATCAGCTTATCCACCCGGCGCTGGTGACGCCCTCCCTCAAAATCGTGGGTAAGGAAGGCCTCCAGAATCTGCCGGGCCAGCTGGGGTCCTACCACGCCGGCGCCCATGGCCAGCATGTTGGCATCATTGTGCCGACGGGTCATCTCCGCGCTCCAGGGATCGCCGCACAGGGCGCAGCGGATACCCTTGACCTTGTTGGCGGTCATAGAGATACCAATACCTGTGGTGCAGATGACAACGCCCTTCTCACATTGACCGGAGGCCACCGCCCGGGCCGCCGCTGCCCCGAAGTCGGGGTAGTCGCAGCTCTCCTTGCTGTGACAGCCGAAGTCCTCCACCTCATGGCCCATCTCCTGGAGCCAGGTCTTCACCTGCTCCTTCAGGTCATATCCGCCGTGGTCCGATCCAATGGCAATCTTCATCGTTTTTTCTCTCTTTCCCCGTTATACACAGTTATTTCTTGAACTTCTTAAAGAAGCTCTTGCGCTCCTCGTAGTTGTTCTCCTTCAGGGTCTCGCTGAATTTCTTCAGGGCCTCCTTCTGCTCCCGGGTCAGATTCCGGGGGGTCTCAATGTACACGGTGACATACTGGTCGCCGCGGCCCCGACCATTCATATTGGGGATACCCTTGCCCTTGAGACGGAAGGTGGTGCCGGTCTGGGTGCCCTCGGGAATGTCGTACTTCACCTTGCCGTCGATGGTGGGGATCTCCATCTCGCCGCCCAGCACCGCCTGGGTGAAGGTGATGGGTGCCTCGCACAGCACCGATGTACCCTCCCGCCGGAACAGGGGGTGGGGCCGCACGGAAATCACCAGCAGCAGGTCTCCGGCAGGACCGCCGTTGCGCCCGGCATTGCCCTGACCTCTCAGGGAGATGGTCTGACCATCGTCGATACCGGCGGGGATCGTGACTTTTACCGTCTTACGCCGCCGAACCTGGCCGCTGCCGCCGCAGTCCTTGCAGGGGGTGTTCACGATCTTGCCCTTGCCGCCGCAGCGGGGACAAGGACCGGTAGTAGCAAAAACTCCCATAGGGGTCTGCCGGCGCTGCTGGACCTGGCCGCTGCCGTGGCAGTTGGGGCAGGTCTCCGGATTGGTACCCGGAGCCGCGCCGCTGCCGTGGCAGGTATCGCACTGCTCCACCCGCTCCAGAGAGACCTCTTTCTCACAGCCAAAAGCTGCTTCCTCAAAGGTAATGGTAAGGCCCATCCGCAGGCTCTCTCCCCGCTGGGGGCCGGTGCGGCTGCGGGTGCCGCCACCAAAGCCGCCGCCGAAGAAGCTGCCGAAGATGTCCCCCAAATCGCCAAAGTCGAAGCCACCCTCGAAACCGCCGCCGAAACCACCGGCGCCTGCGCCATAGCTGGGATCCACCCCGGCAAAGCCGAACTGGTCGTAGCGCTGGCGCTTGTCGCTGTCGCTGAGGACCTCATAGGCCTCGTTGATCTCCTTGAACCGGGCCTCGGCCTCCTTGTTGCCGGGGTTCAGGTCCGGGTGGTTCTCCTTTGCCAGCTTCCGGTAAGCCTTCTTAATCTCTGCCTCTGTGGCGCCCTTCTGGACGCCCAGGACTTCATAGTAGTCGCGTTTCTGTTCTGCCATCCACACTCACATCCAATCTGCCGCGGGAGTCCTCCCGCATCTATGTCCGAACATTCCAAATGGGGCGGAGTCCTCCCCCGTCCCATTGGAATGACAAGTCGTCAATTTGCTTACTTCTTCTCGTCGTCGTCCACGACCTTGTAGTCGGCATCATAGTACTGCTGACCGCCGTTGTCGCCGCCGGGCTGGCCGCCCATGTCGGGGCCGGCACCCTGGGGATTGGCCTGCTGGTAGAGCTTCTCGCTGACAGCGTAGAAGGCTTGCTGCAGCTCCTCGGTGGCAGCCTTGATGGCGGCGGTATCCTCGCCCTTGAGCTTCTCCTTCAGGTTGTCGATGCCGCTCTGAACCTTGCTCTTGTCCTCAGCGGGGATCTTGTCGCCCACTTCACTGAGGGTCTTCTCTGCCTGATAGACCATCTGGTCGGCGTTGTTGCGGGTCTCCACAGACTCCTTGATCCGGGCATCCTCGGCGGCATACTGCTCTGCCTCCTTGACGGCCTTCTCAATGTCCTCCTTGGACATGTTGGTGGAAGAGGTGATGGTGATGTGCTGCTCCTTGCCGGTGCCCAAATCCTTGGCGCTGACGTTCACGATGCCGTTGGCGTCGATGTCGAAGGTAACCTCGATCTGAGGTACGCCACGGCGGGCCGGAGCGATGCCATCCAGGTGGAAGCGGCCCAGGCTCTTGTTGGCAGCAGCCATCTCACGCTCGCCCTGGAGGACGTTGACCTCTACGCTGGTCTGGTTATCCGCCGCGGTGGAAAAGATCTGGCTCTTCTTGGCGGGGATGGTGGTATTACGCTCGATCAGACGGGTGCACACGCCGCCCATGGTCTCAATGCCCAGGGACAGGGGGGTAACATCCAGCAGCAGCAGGCCCTTCACATCGCCGGTGAGAACGCCGGCCTGAATGGCGGCGCCCATGGCCACACACTCATCGGGGTTGATGCCCTTGAAGCCTTCCTTGCCGGTGATCTTCTTCACGGCTTCCTGGACAGCGGGGATACGGCTGGAGCCGCCCACCAGCAGGACCTTGGAGATATCGCTGCCGCTGAGGCCGGCGTCGCCCATAGCCTGGCGCACGGGGCCCATGGTGGCCTCTACCAGGTGAGCGGTCAGCTCATTGAACTTAGCCCGGGTCAGAGTGACATCCAGGTGCTTGGGGCCGGTGGCGTCAGCGGTGATATAGGGCAGGTTGATGTTGCTGGTGGTCACGCCGGAGAGCTCGATCTTGGCCTTCTCAGCAGCCTCCTTCAGACGCTGCATAGCCACCTTGTCACCGCTGAGGTCGATGCCCTCAGCCTTCTTGAACTCGGAGACCAGGTACTTCATGATGCACTCATCGAAGTCGTCGCCGCCCAGGCGGTTGTTGCCGGCGGTGGCCAGCACTTCGATAACGCCGTCACCGATCTCCAGGATGGACACATCGAAGGTGCCGCCGCCCAGATCGTAGACCATGATCTTCTGGTCATTTTCCTTATCCAGGCCATAGGCCAGAGCCGCGGCGGTAGGCTCGTTGATGATACGCTTGACCTCAAGGCCCGCGATCTTACCGGCGTCCTTGGTAGCCTGACGCTGAGCATCGGTAAAGTAGGCAGGAACGGTGATGACAGCCTCAGTGACGGGGGAACCCAGATAGGCCTCGGCATCCGCCTTCAGCTTCTGCAGCACCATGGCGCTGATCTCCTGGGGGGTGTACTTCTTGCCGTCGATCTCGACTTTGTAGTCGCTGCCCATCTCACGCTTGATGGAGGAGATGGTCCGGTCAGGGTTGGTGATGGCCTGGCGCTTTGCCACCTGGCCCACCATACGCTCACCGGTCTTGGAAAATGCCACCACAGAGGGGGTGGTGCGGTTGCCTTCAGCGTTGGCGATGACGACTGCCTCGCCGCCTTCCATTACGGCAACACAGGAATTGGTAGTACCAAGATCAATACCGATAACTTTAGACATAACATTGTCCTCCTAAATCTATAGAAAAATATTTTTTAACTTATTTTATGTGCCCCGTCTCCGGGGAATCAGAAAACGCAGTTTCAGTTGGCCACCTGCACCGTGGCGAACCGGATCACCCGGTCCCCCAGGAGGAAGCCCTTCTGGAACACCTGGGCCACTACATTCTCGCCCAGGTTCTCATCGTCCACATGCATCACAGCGTTGTGACGCTCGGGGTCAAAGGGCTGGCCTGCCGGATCGATAACCGTGACGCCCAGCTTTTCCAGAATACCTTGGAGCTGGTGGAAAATCATTTCCATGCCCTTCTTGTGGACGTTGTCGTCATCGCCGGCCTGGGTCACCGCCCGCTCCAGGTTGTCATAGACCTCCAGGAACTTGGCGATGGTATCCATCTTCGCATCCTGGTAAATGGTCTCCTTCTCCCGGGTGGTACGCTTGCGGTAATTATCATACTCGGCAGCCAGACGCAGGTGCTGGTCATTGAGCACAGCCAGCTGGCCGGCCAGTTTTTCCATTTTTTCCATCTGCTCCTTGGTAACGGTGAAGGTCTCCTCCGCCGTCTCCTCGGGGCGGTACTCCTCCGTCACCTCCTGGGGTTGGTCGGGACAGGTATTCTTTTCCTGCTCCTCCAGGGGAGCGTTCTTTTCTTTCTTGCTCACGGTATATCGTCCTCCTTCGGGGGTAACTGGTTGTTCTTTCCAAACATTTTAGTGAGGCTCTCGGCAAAATAGCTCAGCCGAGCCGCCACAGTGGCGTAATCCATACGGGTGGGTCCCACCACGCCGATGAGCCCTCGCATGTTGTCGCCAATGTCGTAGCTGGCCACCACCACGCTGGCATCCTTCAGGGCCTCGCTGACGTTCTCTGGCCCGATGAGGATCTGCATGGGCGTGTTCTCATCCAGCACCGGCAGCTGGGACTTCTGATCCGTAAGGATGCTCATAAGGCCGTCGGCCTTACTGAGGTCCTGGAACTCCGGCTGGCGGAAGATCTGGCTCTGGCCGGTGGTGAACACGTGGCTGCGCTCACTGTTGTCGATGACGGCGGTGGCGTACTCAATGGTCTGGGACAGGGGCATAAACAGCTCTGCTCCCAGCTGGGGCGCCAGGGCCATCAGCTTGGTACCCAGCTCCTCGGTATGGATACCGGTGAAGTGGGTGTTGAGGAGATTGGCCAATGCCGGCAGCTGCTCCGAGGCCACGGGAAGCTCCGTGCGGAGAAGCTGGCTCTTGACCCGGCTGTCGTCGGTCATCACCACGGCAATGAAGCTCATGGTATCCACCGGCAGCAGATCGTAGCGCCGGACCGTGACGCTGCTTTTTCCTGCGGCCACTGCATAGGCGGGGTAGTTGACGATGGAGGATACCATCTGACCCGCCTGGGCGATGACGCTGTCCAGCTCCTGCATCTTGCCCTGGAGGGCGGAATTGATTTCCGCCGCCTCCTGGTCGGACACCTTCCGGCGCTCCATCAGCTCATTGACATACAGCCGGTAGCCCTTGGGGGAGGGAATCCGGCCGGCGGAGGTGTGAGGCTGTTCCAAGTAGCCCATCTCCACCAGATCCGCAAGCTCATTGCGGATGGTAGCGGAGCTGACGCTGCCGCCCATGGCCTGGGCGATATACTTGGAGCTCACAGGCTCTGCCGCGTCGATGTAGCGCTCGGTGACCACCTTCAGTATTTCCTTTTTCCGGGCGGTCAATTCCATAGCCGACACTCCTTTAGCACTCCTTTCCCTCGAGTGCTAAACGCAGTGTATCACCAATGACTGCCGATGTCAATACGAATCGCTCTTTCCAATTTGAACAATTTGTAAATTGTCTCAGGATCTGGTTTTCCTTCAAAAACAGGCAGCTCTCACCGCCGCTTTTATCTGTCGGCCCGGTTTTGTCTGCAGCAAAAAGCACCCTCCCGAAAAAATACAGGAGGGTGCTTTTGATTTTCTTATGTGGCTTACTGAGAAACCACCACGGGGGCCACCTTGCCGTTGCCGTGGATATCCACGATGAGCTTCCGGGGGCATTTGCTCACGCAGGTACCGCAGGAAGTACACTTCTTGTAGTCGATAACGGCCACATTGTCCACCACGGAAATGGCGCCGGTGGGACAGTTCTTCTCACACAGACGGCAGCCAATGCAGCTGACGGCGCAGTGGGTCTTGGCCACGGCGCCCTTGTCCTTGTTGCCGCAGGGCACCAGAATATCGGCGGAGTAGGGCACATCGGTGATGACGTGCCGGGGGCAGACCGCAGCGCACTGCATGCAGTGGGTGCATTTATGGCGATCCACCTCGGCCACGCCGTGCTCATTGATGTGGATGGCATCAAACTTGCAGGCCTTCACACAGGTGCCCAGACCCAGGCATCCGTAAGCGCAGTCCAGTGTACCGTTGCCGGAGACCTTCATAGCTCCCACACAGTCGTCAAGGCCCACATACCGGTCAAACTTGTGACCGGCCCGGTTGCCGCCGGCGCAGCGCACAAAGGCCACACGGCGCTCCACCGCCGCAACCTCTACTCCCATCACTGCGGCGATACGGGCGGTCTTTTCCCCGCTGCAGCTGGGGCAGGCGTTTACCGGCGCCTTCCCTGCCAGAATGGCGGCGGCACAGCCGGCGCAGCCGGGATAGCCGCAGCCGCCGCAGTTGGCGCCGGGCAGGGCATCCAGGATCTCCGCCAGTCTCGGGTCGGTTTTCACCTCAAAGACCTTGGAGGCGATGGCCAGAATCAGGCCGAACACGCCGCCCAAAATACCCAAAAGCAAAAGCGCATAGAGAATATTCATCGTCTCGTTCCTCCCTTACCAGACCTGCAGGCCGCTGAAGCCCATGAAGCTCAGGGCCATAAGTCCCGCGGTGATCAGAGCGATGGGGAAGCCCCGGAAGGCCTTGGGCGGCTCAGAGAACTGCAGCCGCTCCCGGATACTGGCAAAAAGGACAATGGCCAGCAGGAAGCCCGCGCCGCCGGTAATGCCGTAAACCACGGACTCGATGAAGTTGTAGCCCTCCTGCACGTTCAGCAGCACCACGCCCAACACCGCGCAGTTGGTGGTGATAAGGGGCAGGTATACGCCCAGGGCCTCATAGAGGGTGGGAATGGACTTCTTGAGGAACATCTCCACAAACTGGACCAGGGCGGCAATGACCAGAATGAAAGCCACCGTCTGCATGTACTCCAGATCCAGCTTCATCAGCAGTACGTTTACCGGATAGCACAGGGCGGAGGCAAGACCCATGACGAAGATCACGGCGAAGCCCATGCCCACGGCGGTGTCCATCTTCTTGCTGACGCCCATGAAGGGGCAGATGCCCAGGAACTGGACCAGAATAAAGTTGTTGACCAGGATAGCACCCAGGGAGATGGAGAGAAGTTTTGTAATATCCATGGCTTACTTACCCTCCTTATTGGCAGCTTTGTCCTGGGCCCACTGCATCAGTGCGATGAGGCAGCCCAGGGTCAGGAATCCCCCCACAGGCAGGGCCATCATCAGCGCGCCGTACTCCGACGGGAAGATCTGATAGCCCGCCAGAGAACCGCTGCCCAGGAATTCACGAATGGCGCTCATCACCAGCAGCACCAGCGTATAGCCGATGCCCTGGCAGATACCGTCCACCGCCGCAGGCAGCACCTTGTTCTTGGAGGCAAAGGACTCCGCCCGGGCCAGGATGATGCAGTTGACCACGATCAGCGGAATGAACACGCCCAGGGACTCGGCGATATCCTGGAAATAGGCCTGGAGCAGCAGGTCCACCATGGTGACGAAGCCCGCGATCACTACGATATACGCGGCGATGCGGATCTGGTCAGGAATGATCTTCCGCAGCAGGGAGATGACGATATTGGAGCAGGTGAGGATGATCATCACCGACACGCCCATGCCCAGTCCGTTGGAAATAGAGGTGGTGATGGCCAGGGTGGAGCACATGCCCAAAAGCTGCACCAGCACCGGGTTCTGGGTCAGAAGGCCCTCTTTCAACTGTTTACCGAAGTTCATGCCTCTCCCCCCTTCTGCTCCGCCACAGCGGCCAGAGCGGTGTTCACACCGGCGGTAACTCCCTTGGAGCTGACGGTGGCGCCGGATACGCCGTCAAAGCGGTTGGTACCGGAGTTGACGGTGATCTCGCCGTCCGCATGGCTCATGCCGATGAAGCGGTCCAGCACCGTCTGGTCGTTTACCACCTTGGTACCAATGTTGGCGGTTTCGGAGTTGTCGGTAACGGACACACCGGTGACAGCACCGTCCATGTCCACGCCCACCACCATGCTCATGGCACCACCAAAGCCATTGGTGGCCACTTCCACCACATAGCCGATCTGTTCTCCGCCGGACACGGCCTTATTCATGGCCGTCACGTTGGGATAGGTGGTCTCCACCTTCTGATACTCGTCCGCCGGCAGCACCTGGCTCATGGCCGCGGCGGTCTTTTCTGCCTGGATCTCTTCGATAATGGGCTCCGTGACGCTGTTGACCACACCCAGCAGCAGTGCCACTACGGCACAGATCCCCAGCAGGGTCAGCGTCAGCTTAGCGGTGAACCGGGGATCCAGCTCCACCTTGGCCTTGGGCTGGACCGCGGCTGTCTTTTCCTTGCTCATTTCTCAGCCGCCTCCTTCTTTTCCTTGGGCTCCTTCGGTGCCTTAGGCGCTTTGGCCACACCGAAGCGGGAGGGCTTGATGTTCTTATCAATCATCCACACGGTCAGATTCATCACCAGAATGGCGTAACACACGCCCTCACTGTAGGAGCCAAAGTACCGAATAAACACCGTAATGAGACCGCAGCCGATACCGAAGATCACCTGGCCCTTATGGCTCACCGGGGAGGTGACATAGTCCGTAGCCATAAAGAAGGCACCCAGAATCAGTCCGCCGCCCAGGATATTATAAAGCATCCAGGTCATGGGGTCGTTGCCCCGGGGGAAGAGGAAGGTGAGCACCGCTACGGTGCCGATATAGCTGACCGGGATATACCAGGTGATGATCTTCCGGATGATCATCCACACGCCGCCCAGAATCAGCAGCAGCGCGCTGACCTCGCCCAGAGAGCCGCCGATAAATCCGATGAGCATATCCTGCAGGTCGTAGACCTCCATCAGGCCCTGGAGATTGTTCTCATGGAGATAGGCCATGGGGGTGGCGGATGTAACCACATCCACCGTACCGAACACCGGCAGCTTGGACCCCGGCACCACCCAGGTACTCATGGCGCTGGCCCAGGAGAGCATAAAGGCACGGGCTGCCAGGGCGGGGTTCAAAAAGTTCTTGCCGATACCGCCGAAGAGCTGCTTGACAATGACAATGGCGAAGAAATCGCCGATGAGAATGATCCACAGCGGGATATTGGGGGGACAGACAAAGGCGATGAGCATGCCGGTAACGGCGGCACTGCAGTCCCCAATAGTGTTGTTCTTCTTCATCAGTGCCCGGTACAGCCACTCGAAGAAGCAGCAGCCCACTACGGACACCGCCGTCACCGTCAGCACGTACCAGCCGAAGTTGTACACAGAGAAGGCCAGAGCCGGCACCAGGGCGATGAGGACCTCCGCCATGATGTGGGCGGTACCGTCCTTGGTGCGGATATGGGGGGAGGAGGAGCCAATGAGATTCAATTCTTTATAGTCCATGCTCATGCCTCCTTCTTTGCTTCCGCCGCCTTGGCAGCAGCCTCAGCGGCAGCCTTGGCCGCGGCCTTAGCGTTGTTGATCTTCTGTTTGCCCGCCCGGAAAGCCTGCACGAGATGCAGCCGACCGGGACAGATATAGGTGCAGGCGCCGCACTCCATGCAGTCCATCACGTTTGCGGCCTCCAGCTCCTGAAGCATGCCCGCCCGTTCATACTGGTACATGAACACCGGCTGAAGCTTCATGGGACATACGCTCATGCACTTGCCGCAGCGGATGCAGGCAGGGTGCTCCACCGTCCGCTCCTCGTCCTCGCAGAAGGCCAGGATGGCGTTGGTGCCCTTGCCGATGGGAGCGTCCATGTCGTACTGGGCGTGTCCCATCATAGGTCCGCCCATGAGGATCTTGAAGGTGCTCTTCTTCACACCGCCGCAGGCGTCCAGCAGCTCGCAGATAGGGGTACCGATGGGGCACTCCAGGTTCTTGGGCTCGTTGACGCCGGAGCCGGAGACAGTAACCACCCGGTGGGTCACCGGCATGCCGGTGTACACCGCTCGGTAGATGGCAGCGGTGGTGACAGTATTGAACACTGCGCAGCCAATGGCTGCAGGCAGCGCTCCGGGAGGCACCTGCCGGCCGGTAATGGACTGGCACAGCTGCTTCTCTGCACCCTGGGGGTAGCGGGTGTGGAGGACCTCCACCACCACGGGGGCTTTGGCCTCCTCAATCTTCAGCCGCAGCAACTCTGCGGCATTCTGCTTGTTGGCCTCCACGCCGATATGTACCCGATCCACACCAAACACCCGGGCCAGGATGGTGGCACCGCCGATGACCTCCTCCGGATACTCCAGGAGGAAGCGGTGGTCGCTGGTGATATAGGGCTCGCACTCCGAGGCGTTGATGATCACCGTATCCACCTTGCCGAGACCGGAGCTGATCTTCACATGGGTGGGGAAAGTGGCGCCGCCCATGCCCACGATGCCGGCGTTCTTGATGATCTCGGAAAGCTCCTCGGCGGAAAGCTCATTGGGCTTCTCCACCGGATGGATGTCGGGACAAATGGTGTTGTTGAAGTCATTCTCAATGACCACGCTCATAACGGGAACGCCGCTGAAGTGGATCCTGGGCTCCACTGCTACCACCTTACCGGATATACTGGCGTGGACCGGTGCAGAGACAAAAGCCACCGGCTCACCTACCCGCTGGCCCACCGTCACCGTATCTCCAACGGCTACACAGGGCTTGCACGGCGCACCGATGTGCATGGACATCGGAATCACCACGCGGGCAGGAGGCGGCAGCTTCTCAATGGGCTTCTTGTTGGTGGCGGCTTTCTTGTCGTTGGGATGAATGCCGCCGAAGAAGGACTGTGCCATTTCCTCACCTCATTTTTCCAAGTAGACCCACAGGTCCATAATTTCTACAGGGTACATCATACTCCCATCTTCTCCCCCTGTCCAGACAAATTTCAAGTTTTAATGATTTTTTCGTGGGATAGGTTGTTAAATTGTGGGCAAGCTCGTTAATTTTATGACAAAAACTCGTTTTTGCGTCGCTTGCTTTTTTGTTTTACCTCTGCTATGATACGCTCAGAATGAAGGAAAATCCCCCCATTTTTTTCAGGAGGATAAAAATCATGATCAATCGTGTAGAAATTAAGCGGGAAGCCAAAGGTATTCTGCGCCAGGCCAAGGTATCCCCTTTGCTCATGGGTGTGCTGATATTTGGTATCTCCCTGGTTCTGGAAAGAATCCAGTATCTGATTGAGTACGGCACCATTTTCCCTATCTGGCGGCTCATCGACTATGTTAGCTATCTGCTCTCTGCCGATCCTGGAGCCTTTGCGAATATGACCGAGGATCAGCTTCTGGCCATGGCAGGACTCACCTCCTCCGCAACCGGCTACTCCCTGTTTTTCTCCATTCTGATCGGTCTTTTCATGACCGTGCTTTACGGCGGGTTCTACCTCTATTGCATGGGAATCCGTCAGGGCCGTGAGATGCCGGTGTCTACTCTCATGGATGGGCTGGGACTGGCAGGAAAGCTGATCTGGTGCTCCATCCTCACCTCCATCAAGGTGTTTCTCTGGTCTCTGCTGTTCTTCATCCCCGGTATCATCGCCGCCTACCGCTATCGCTTCGCCACCTACAACCTGTTGGCGGACTCCTCCCTGTCTGTCAGCGAGGCTATCCGTCTCAGCTGTCAGCAGACCAGCGGGATGAAGGGAGACCTCTTTGTCCTGGATCTCAGCTTCATCGGCTGGAGTCTTCTCTCCTCGCTCACTGCGGGGATTCTGAGTATCTGGCTGCTGCCATACATGGCACTGTGCGATCTGGCCTACTTTGAGGAGGGCCAGCGGCGGCTGGGCCGCAGCCCCTACGGAGATCAGTCCGGAGATACCGGTCCCACCTGGGAACTGTAAGAATAAACGCGTAGAAGAGGCGCACCGCATATGCGGCGCGCCTCCTTTATTTCCGGCCGGATTTATGGGTATATGCGCAGCTGTTATCGCCCGCACACATGAACCTGCCAAATACACATTCCCCCGATATAGCTGGCAAATCACGCCTCAGGCTCAAAATCATACCTGGGATCCCGGCTGAGGAGAAGATTGCGGATGCGGCCCAAGCTGTCGGTCTCCACCAGGCACAGTGCCGCGTACTGCTCCGGCTTGTCTGCCGGAGCCAGCAGAAGGCAGCGCTTCCCCGGCGCACAGGCAGGTGGATTAGCCCCGATCTGCTCTACAGAGGAGATCCGCCCATAGCGTACCGCCCACTTCCCTGCCATATCCGTTTCCATATCCCGCAGCAGGGCCGTCACTTGATCGGCTCCCTCCACCGTCACACCGGCATAATCATTGCTATAGCGGCACTCACTGTGCATCACCGATCGCAATCGCTGAGCGCCGCCGTGGAGGAAGAAATCCCGCAGCAGCACCAGGTCCTGGTCCTCGCCGAAAACCACACCTCCGGCGTACTCACCTGCAGCGGCGTCGCCGGAGAGCTGACACAGGGCGGACACGGTAGCTCCCACCCGGACGAAGTCCTTCTGCTCCTCGGCCACCATCTCGGAGACATGGCACAGCTCCACATCCCCCATACTGGTGGACACAGTGGCGCTGATAAAGCGGGTCATGGGTTCCAGGCCCATGTAGGTCTCCCCTACCCGTACATCCTTCACGATTCCCTGGAGCAGCACCGTGTCCTGCTGGGCCTCCACCACCGGCTGGCACGGTTCATCATCATAGTGGAGGCGCAGGGGGCAGGCGCTGACCCGCAGGCGCAGCCGCCGTCCCGGCTCCCAGTCCGGCAGCACGTCGGCGCAGATCACATCCACCACCGCCGTATCCTCTGTCCCCTCGGCCACCACCAGCACCCGGCGCTGGAGGGGGTCCGCTCCCGCCGGCGTCACGTCCTTAACCACCCGGCAGTCCCAGAGCTGGCCCTCGGCATGCTGGACGTCCATGCCCAGCAGCTGCTCTTCCCCGGTGTCCGGGTCTCCCATGGTCCGCACCACCACCTGGGCATCCCCCAGGAAGTACCGGTAGTAGTCACCCCGGTAGCCCCGGACCCGCTGGCCGCCGGTAATGGCAAGACTAGCCAGCCGGAAGGCATCCTCCGGCCGGGCCACCAGGTCTGTAAGACCGAAGCACTCATATCGCTCTGCCATGGATCACACCTCGTAGTCCACTGCCACCCGGTCGGTACGGATAGCCTTGCACAGGGCGGACACCGCCACATGGCGAGGGTCCTTCTTGTAGGTCTCCAGATCCGCCAGGGAGTCAAAATCCGAGATCAGCACCGCGTCGTAGTTGCCCTCCACGCAGTTGACCCCCACCTGCTGGGCCCGAATCTGGGGAATCACCCCATAGAGTCCCTGGAGCCCCGCCAGGAATTCCTCCATCTCCTTGCGGGTATCCGGTTTGAACTTCCACATCACCACATGACGGATCATAACAGCCGCCCTCCTGTCTATAGAAAACAATTCGGACATGCCGGCGCACTGCCGAAAAGCTCGTACCTTCCAACCTGTCCGTAAGATAGTTCATAGTATAATGGCCTGTGGCTAAAAAATCAACCAGAGGCGGATAATCCGCAAAAAAGGAGAAGGGACGCGATTTTTCGCGTCCCTTCTCTTATTTCACCCGCCGCCCCTCGCTGTAGACGGCAGAAATGCTGCTCTTGTCCATCAGGTATACCGCTCGCTCAAACCGCTCCGCCAGGGTCAGCTCCCGGGCAGACTCCGGGAATGCAGTCTCATCCACCACCATGGCGTGGAGGGGATAGCCGGGGGCAAAGCCCTCGCCGCCGAAGTAGCGGCTGCCAGCAGCGGTACCCAGGTAGAACGCCTCCGGCACTGTAAGGAAGGGTTCCCCCGTCTCCATAGCCTTCACCTTGGAGGCCCGGATGGAGGTGACCACCACCTGGCTCATGGCCAGCTGATCCCCGCCGGCAATATCAGAGCCCAGGGCCACGGAGACGCCCTCCTCCAGCATACGCCGCACCGGGGCGGTGCCGGAGCAGATGTTCACATTGGAGGCGGCGCAGTGGACCGCCCATACACCGGCTTTCGCCATGGCGGCGCGCTCCCGCTCATCGCTGTGGACACAGTGGGCCATGAGGGTGCCCGGCTTCCAGAGGCCATACTTCTCGTAGGTCTCCCAGTACTGCTCACGATCCGGGTGAAGCTCCTTTACCCAGGCGATCTCCCCGGCATTTTCCGAAAGGTGGGACTGGACCGGCAAGTTCCGCTCCGCTGCCAGGCGGCCCAGCTCCGCCATCAGCTCATTGGTACAGGAGGGGGTGAAACGAGGGGTGAGAATCGGCTTTATATGCTGGAAGCGGCAGCCCTCCAGCCAGCGGAGAGTCTCCCGGAGGGATTCCTCGGTGGTCTCCTGGGCCACGCCGCTGTTGCGGTCCATGTTCACCTTGCCCACATAGCCCGTTACACCGGCCCGCTCCAGCTCCTCCATAAGGATCAGCGTGGCGTCGGTGTGGCGGGAGGAAAACATGGCCACCCGGGTGGTACCATTGGCAATGAGTTCCTCCGCCAGGGAGCGGTAGACCCGCCGGGCATAGTCGGTGTCCTCGAAGCGCGCCTCTGTTTTAAAGGTATAGGCATTCAGCCAATCCAGCAGCGGCAGGTCCATGCCCATACCCAGCATGGGGTACTGGGGGGCGTGGAGGTGGAGGTCCGCAAAGGAGGGAAGGATCAGCCTGTCCCTCCAATCCTCCGTCGGGCAGCCGGCGTATTCCTCCGGCAGCTGCGGAAAGATCCCTTTTACGACTCCATCTTCCAGCACCAGATATCCCCCGGGAACTGTCTCCAGTTTCCCAAAGGACGGCGTATGGACGATATTGCCCCGTAAGACCGTGACCATAGTGATCCCTTCCTTTCTCAGAATTTTGGAAAAAGAAAAGCGCCCCGCAAACCGGCCCCAAAAAGCCGCTGCGGAACACCCATAGCAGGGCCGGTACGGCGGCCCCGTAGAAACTTTTGCACCATTCCTGCAAAATTATATGAGCAGTATTCTTTTGTATGATCAGTATATCACATAAACCAAATAGCCGCAAGGATATTTTGCCGTTTTCCCTTCCCAGCCGTTGAAAATCCCGATAAAATGTGTATACTGGAACCAGCAATGCAAGGAGGACAACCCATGAAACTGATGATCGCCTCGGATCTCCACGGGTCCGGCTATTACACCAAGAAGCTGGTGGACGCCTTCCAGGCAGAGGGTGCGGATAAGCTGCTCCTGCTGGGGGACCTGCTCTACCACGGCCCCCGGAACCATCTGCCGGAGGAATACGACTGCCCCACGGTGGCTCAGCAGCTCAACGCCATGAAGGACAACATCATCGCCGTCCGCGGCAACTGCGACTGCGAGGTGGACCAGATGGTGCTGGAGTTCCCCATCATGGCGGACTACGCCCTGGTGGAGTGGAACGGCCTGACCCTTTTCGCCACCCACGGCCACCGCTATAACGAGACTTGCCCGCCTCCCATGGCGGACGGCACCATTCTCCTCAACGGCCACTTCCACATTCCCGCCTGCGCCGACCATGAGTGGTACACCTACATCAATCCCGGCTCCACCTCCCTGCCCAAGGGCGGCAGCGTGGGCAGCTATATCGTTCTGGAGGATCACACCTTCACCTGGAAGGACATGGACGGCAACGCCTATAAGACCTATACCGTCAAGTAATTTTCCATTGAAAAACCGGAGGCCGGACGCATCTGCGTCCGGCCTCCCTCTTCTTTTCATCTTTTTCCGTTTTCGGCTCAGTCGTCCATCTCAGATTTGATAACCTGGCCGGAGACTGCGTCGATCTCATACTCATACTCATAGCGGCCGGAGCGGAACTCGATCTCATAGATGGCGTAGCCGTCGTCGAAGTCGAACTCCACCTTCTGCCCTGAGATATCGGAAGAGCTCAGTCCGGCATGGGTCAGAGCGGCAGACAAAGCAGCGTCATCACCGATATAGTTGGTGCTGCCGCTAGTATTTCCAGTGGTAGCGCTATTGCCAGAATTGCCATAGCTCTCCCGTTCGCTCTTGATGACGGTGGCGGAGGTCAGGGCGATCTCATACTCATAGCGGGTGTTGCCTACCATGAACTCCACCTCGTAATGCTCAGGGCGGCCGTCGTCGTACTCCAGCCAGGCAGCCAGGTACACTGTATCCTCCGCCTTGCAGCCTGCATCTGCCAGGGCGGCAGTCTTGGCGGCCTCCTCGCCGATGTAATCGGCATGAGAGGTGCTGTTGTTTGTACCGGTGCTTCCAGAATTGGTGGTGCCGCTGTTCGCAGTGCCAGCATTCGTGCTGCCGCCCTCCTGCTCAAATTTGACGACCTCGCCGGTAGTGGCATTGACGTCGCACTCGTACTCTGCACTGCTGGTACGGAACTCCACCTCGTAGAGCATGATGCCGTCATCGCAGTCAAACTCCACCTCGCTCCAGGTTACGTCACTTACGGATACCCCGGCGTGGGCCGCAGCAGCGGACAGAGCAGCGTTCTCACCGATATAGGCCTTGTCGCTGGCGGAGCCGGTCTGAGCCACCGTGTTGGTGGTGAGATTGCGGGAGCTGGAAATCAGGGCGATCTCATTGATAGAGAGGGGGGCGAGGCTCTCCACGGTGAGCGTGGAATCCTGGGCCACCACCTCCTGGATCAGAGCCGCCTTGCCCACAGAGATACCATAGGTCTGAGCCAGTTGGGTCAACTCGTCAGTCTCCGTCACTGTCTGGCTGAGAACGGAAGCTCCTACGCCGCTGCTGCCAAAGCTGCTGCTGATGGCATTGGAGATCTCCGTCTGGAG
>CALXGE010000028.1 GCA_944387775.1 uncultured Oscillospiraceae bacterium
TGGACGAGGTGTGGGGCTTTGACTACTTTGGCGACAGCCGCACGGTGGACGTCCACATCAAGCGCCTGCGGGAGAAGATTGAAAACGTCTCCGACCAGTGGGCGCTGAAGACGGTGTGGGGCGTGGGCTATAAGTTTGAACTGACGCCCAAGGCCGGCTCGGCGAAGTAAGAGTTGGATTTTCCAGCCTGCGGTGCAGGCGGAAGGATCATCCATGGCGATCAGAGCTGTCCCCTCCGGCTTGCCGGAGGGGACAGCGTCAGGAAAGGGGGATTGCCGTGAAACGGTTTAAGGGAATATATTGGCGGCAGTTTACTGTCACCGCTGGTATGGTGGTGCTGACGCTGGTGCTGCTGGGTACCTCTTTCTTTGCCCTGACCTACAGCTACATTATGGCGGAAAACCGCAGCAAGCTGGAGGACAAGGCCAAGGTCATGGCGGAGAAGGCGGAGGAGTACGTCCGGGAGGAGATCACCAGCGCCCAGGCCGCCACCCCCTATGATTATCAGGAGGCTCTGAAATCCCTCAACGAGAAGTTGATTGAGCTGGTGCGTACCGCCCAGGAGATGTCGGACATCGACTTTCTCATCTGGATTCCCAGCCGCAACGGCTTTATCAGCATCGACGATCAGATGGCGGGCAAGGAGTTGACGCTGCCGGCAGCCATGGGGGAAAAGCTGGCAAAAGGGGAGACCTATGCCGGCAGCAGCGATCTGGGCCTCTATGACAAGCCCCGGTTTGTGGTGGCCATTCCCGCCGAGGCGGGGGTGGACGGCACCGTGCTGGCAGGTCCTGTGCTGGCCATCATGGAGCCCACTGCCATGACGGAGATGTGGCGGGCCTTCCTGGGGATCTTC
Organism: uncultured Oscillospiraceae bacterium; assembly: GCA_944387775.1. Classification (GTDB taxonomy): domain Bacteria; phylum Bacillota; class Clostridia; order Oscillospirales; family Oscillospiraceae; genus Pelethomonas. Next base: position 857 of record CALXGE010000028.1, read on the forward strand.
GGTATGACCGCTATCACAGTGCTGCTGGTGGGCTTTGTGGCCACCGCTACCACCACCATGCAGCAGACAAAACCCATCAACGACATGGCTATCGCCGCCCGAAAGTTTGCCCAGGGCAACTTCGATGCCCGGGTCCATGATACCGGCCGGGAGGATGAGATCGGGGAGCTTACCAAGTCCTTCAACGCCATGGCCGACTCCCTGCAGAAGACGGAGCAGCAGCGGCGGGAGTTTATTGCTAATATCTCCCATGAGCTTAAGACCCCCATGACCACCATTGCCGGCTATGCCGACGGTATTTTGGATGGGGTCATCTCTCCGGAGGAGGAGAAGCAGTATCTGCGCATCATCTCCGATGAGAGCCGGCGGCTGAGCCGCCTGGTGCGGCGGATGCTGGACGTGTCCCAGCTCCAGAGCCTGGACCTTATCAAGCAGAAGAAGCCCTTTGACCTCTCGGAGTCCATGCGCCGGGTGCTGGTATCCATGGAGAAGAAGATTACCGACCGCGGTCTGGACGTGGATGTGGAGATTCCCGACGAGCCGGTGATTGTTCTGGGGGACAACGATCTTCTCACTCAGGTGGTCTACAACCTCCTGGAGAACGCCGCCAAATTTGCCGCCCCGGGCAGCACCCTCTTCCTCGGACTGGAGCGGCAGGAGCGCAAAGCGGTGGTGACCGTGCGCAACACCGGCGACACCATCCCCGCGGAGGAGCTGCCGCTGCTGTTTGAGCGGTTCCATAAGACGGACAAGTCCCGCAGCGAAGATAAGGACGGTGTGGGACTGGGCCTGTATATTGTGCGTACCATTCTGGAGCAGCACCGGGAGACCATCACCGCCACCAGTGAAAATGGCGTGACCACCTTTGCCTTTACGGTGCAGCTGGCGGAGGAAACCCGCGTGACCAAGACTTGATCGAAAGTGGAGAGAGAGCATGGCAATGAGATTTGAGCGTCGGCAGGACGAAGACGGGGTGACCTTGGTCTACCGTCCCTGGGCCGGCGGAGAGCCGGTGGAGCTGCGCTGCGAACGAGAGCTGCCGGAGCGGATGCTGGCGGAGCGCGCCCGGGAGCGGGCCCGGACCAGCGAAAAACAGCGACGCCGCCGGAGACGGCGGGTCGTGGTGGGAACCTGCCTCCTGGGGGTTCTCATCTGCCTGGGCCTGGGCATCTGGTATATGGTGTGGTCCCACCAGAGCAGCGACTACGGTTACTGGGACGGGGACTATCCCCCTTACGGGGAGGACTACTACTGGGACACCGGGGAGTTCTCCCAACTGGAGACCACCATTGAGCGCTACCCCAACGGTGATGATGTGCGCCTGACACTTGTGGCAGACCATGCCGCCGAGCCCCTTACCGCCGGGGAAGTATATGAGAAGGTGAACCCGGCGGTGGTAACAGTGCTGGGAGAGCAGGGCCCCACCTACAGCGTAGGTACCGGAGTGATCTTCAGCGAGGACGGTTACATTATTACCAATTACCACGTGATCTCCGGATGCAGCGCCTGTGTGGTGTGGGCCACGGACAGTTACGGCGTGGACACGGAGTACGAGGCCAGGCTGGTGGGCTATGACGAGGACAACGATCTGGCGGTGCTGAAGATCGATGCCATTGAATTGCCGGTGGCGGAGTTCGGCGTGTCCGACGATCTCCAGGTAGGGGACCGGGTGTATGCCATCGGCAATCCCCTGGGCCTGGAGCTGCGCAACACCCTGACCGACGGCCTGGTGTCCGCCATTGACCGGGATGTGGATGTGGATGGGGTGACCATGACCCTGATCCAGACCAATGCCGCCCTCAACAGCGGCAACTCCGGCGGCCCGCTGATCAACCAGTACGGCCAGGTGGTTGGCATCAATACCATCAAAATGATGAGCGGCGATGACACCATTGAGGGCCTGGGCTTTGCCATTCCCACCAGCCTCGCCGTTCGCTGGGTCAATGAGATGATCGAGTTCGGCGAGATCCAGCCCCAGCCGGTGCTGGGCCTGAGTATCAGTTTGATTCCTGAAACCCTGCCTGACGGTAGCCGGGGCCTGAAGGTCATGTCGGTAACGGAGGGCCTCAGCGGCGATAACGCCGGGATTCTGGTGGGGGACTACATCGTCTCTTTTGCCGGACAGGAGGTTTCCAGTACCTCGGAGATTCTGACGCTGCGCCGGGACATGCAGGTGGGAGATCTGGTGCCGGTGCGGATCTGGCGCAACGGGGAATATCTGGACCTGACCATGGAAATGATGGCCGAGGCGGACTGACGCCGCGGGGAGGGAGAGAACACTATGGAAGAGAAAACCGTGTATTTCACCATGGAGATGGATGTGAACGAGGCCTATCTGCGGGACACCTGGGCGGCCTACCCGAAGATCCGATGGGCCACCCGGCTGCTGGCACTGCTGCCTATAGCGGGCTTCCTGGTGGGAGGCTGGATGTGGGTGGTCCAGGGGGAGCTCACCCTGGGCTTCCTGGTAGTAGCCCTGCTGTTTCTGGCTTTTGATCTGGCGCTGCCCCGGCTGTCGGTGCGGCAGACCCTTAGTCGCTACCAGAAATTCCATGCTGACGGCCTCCGGCGGGTGTCCCTGCTGGATGACGGCGTGGAGACGGAGCTGGTGAAGTACAGCGAGAAGGTTTTTCATCCCTATGCCGACTTTGCGGAGCTGGAGGAGGACCAGCGGGGCTGGTATCTGGTCCGGCCCGGCCAGCGGGTAGTGATCCCCAAGAGCGGCGGCGAGGAAAACGCCCGGATAGGGGCCTTTCTGGCGGAGCGGCTGCAAGAGGAAAGCGGGAAGCACCTTCCCGAGGAATAAAAGCGGAGTTCTTTGTGTGCCCCGGCAGGCAGGTCCTGCCGGGGATATTTTAACATGTGTGACAAATTACGACACAAATATCGGAAACAAAGATAAAATTTGCGTAAAAATGGAAATTTTTATTGCAAATCTGTTGCAGAACTGCTACAATGTTAACCGTAACAAACTGTGGCCGTCCCGGTCCACGGTCCACGCTTTGGATACAGCAGAAAATTAAATGGAGGGAAAGAGAATGCAGAAGACACGAACACGGCTCTGGAGCGTGCTGCTGACAGTAGCAATGCTCCTAACCCTACTGCCTACAACAGCGTTGGCGGATGGGGAGGACACTGAGGGCGGTACCACGACGGGCACCACCCAGGAGGACCCTGCCCCGGAGACAAGGGTGGAAAATCCCGTGGCCGAGATCAAGAGTACGGGCGAGGAGTTTGAGACCCTGGCCGGCGCCATCGCCTCCGCCGAGGATGGCGACACGGTGGAACTGCTGACTGATGCGACCGTGATGGAGAGAATTTTGCTCGATGGCAAAAATCTCACCATCGACACCAATGGGTGCAGCGTCACCTATTCCGGTGATGCTGCCAATACCCAGGCGATAATTGACCTTTACGGCAACTCAGAAGTGACCATTACCGGAGATGGAGCCTTTACCATCGATGATAACTATCTTGAATACAATGGAATCGGCTACACTTTCCGCATTTATGGCAATTCCAGGCTTACCATCGAAAATGGCACCTATTATGCCGGGCTGACCTGTGTGCAGGCCGCTGATAATGCCATTGCGTATATTGAAGGCGGTGACTTCAGTGCATCTACCGACTGGAATGATGTCTACTGGCTGCTGAACTTGATTGACAACAGCCAGGCGAAGTTTGTAGTTACGGGCGGCAGCTTTGAAAATTTTGATCCCGCCTACAGCAAGACTGAAAACCCAGTGGCCAATTTCTGCGCCGAGGGTTACATCTCTACCAGCACAACTGATGGGAAGAACACCATCTACACCGTGGTTGCCCTGGATGAGGAGAACTCTGTTGCCAAGGTGACCGGCAGTGGCAAGACGACTTATTTTGAGACCTTGCCTAAAGCTGTTGCCGCCGCCAAGGACGGCGAGACCGTGACGCTGCTGAAGGATGCGTCCGGCGACGGCGTAGTGGTGCCCTCCGGCAGCAATATTGTCATTGACTTTGCCGGGTATACCTATGACATTGACGGTACAACGGTGGGCTCTACCGGAACAGAAACCAACGGTTTCCAGCTGCTGAAGAACAGCACCATTGAGTTCCGGAACGGCACGCTGACTTCATCAAAAGCTAAAATTTTGATTCAGAATTACTCCAACCTGACGCTGAAGGATATGACGCTGGACGGCACAGGACTTTTAGGTGCTAACCCCTATGTCGTGTCCAACAACTTTGGCGAAGTAATGATTACAGGTAATACCAGCATCACCGCTGCTCCGGACGGGTTCGCTTTTGACGTATACTATTGGCCCGGCGGCGGCTACAGCGAGGGCGTGTCCGTCACTTTGGATACCACCGGCACCATCATCGGCAACATTGAGTACGCTAGTGACAAGCAGGGAACGGCGGATGCTTATAATAAGGCTTCTCTGACTATAATTAACGGGAAAATTGATGGGGAAATTTCTACTAAGTTGGAGAAAACTAGTATCTCCATCTCCGGCGGCACCTTCTCTACTTCCGTCGCGCAGTATGTCACGGAAGATCTGAAGTATGAGCTGAACAACGGGAATGCGTTCACCTACTATCCCACTCTGTCCGCCGCGCTTGCCAACGCCGAGTCCGGCGCTGTGATCAACGACCTGACTGAAGAAGGCAGCGAAGACCCGATATCCGTTGCCATCGTCACCTTTGATCCGGGCAACGGTGACAAGGACTGGTCGGTGACCCTGATCTCCGGCAATACCGTGGCGCGGCCCGACGCGCCCAGCAGAGCGGGCTACCGCTTCACCGGCTGGTATGTGGACGGCTATGAGTACGACTTCGACACCCCGGTGACCCGCGACATCACCATCACCGCCGGCTGGAAGAAGATCGGCAGCACCGGCAGCACCGAGCCTACCTATGTGGCCGCCCTGGAGAAGATGACCAACGGCAGCGCCGTTGTGTCCCCCAAGCAGGCGCAGGAGGGCGACGAGGTGACCATCACCGTGACGCCTGACGCGGGCTATGTGGTGGATGAGGTCATCGTTACCGACGCCCATGGCGACGACGTCCGGGTTTACGAGGAGGGTAACAACGTTTACACCTTCACCATGCCCGACAGCCGCGTGACCATCGAGGTCACCTTCAAGGCCAAGGAGACCGCTCCGGCGGTACCCACCGCCCCCGCCGGCTGGGTGAATCCCTTCGCCGACGTGGCGGCGAACGCCTGGTACTATGATGCTGTGGGCTACGCCAATGTCAACGGCCTCATGGGCGGCACCAGTGCTACCACCTTTGCTCCCAACGGTGCTATGAACCGCTCCATGGTGTGGACGGTGATTGCCCGCCTGGCGGGGCAGACCATCAGCGGCGCCAACTGGGCGGAGGACGCCAAGGCCTGGGCCGTGGCTCAGGGCGTGTCCGATGGCACCAACCCTGACGGAAATGTGACCCGTGAGGAGCTGGTGACCATGCTGTACCGGTACATCGGCAGCCCGGTCATGAATGTTCCTGAGCTGGGCCTTATCAACAGCTACCCCGATGCGGCCTCTGTCAGTGACTGGGCCCAGGACGCTTTTGCCTGGGCGCTGAGCCGTGGCATCATTGATGGCCGTGATGGCAAGCTGGCTTCTGGCGAGAGCGTGACCCGTGCCGAGGCGGCTACCATCCTGGCCCGGTTCCATCTGCTGACCAAGTAAGCGGAAGCGGCCAATACCCTGTAATGACAAACGGCCCCCCGGAGGATTTCCTCCGGGGGGCCGCTCTGTTTATGGGGCGGCATTACTCCGTCCGCCAGAAGGCCACGCTGTAGGGGGGCAGCTCACTGCCGCCGCCGAAGTCGTGGAGCTTGCCGGTGATGAGGTCCGTGGCCCGGCCTGCCCGGGCGTCGAAGTGGGCGGTATAGGGCACGTTGTCGGCATTCACCGCCACCAGTACCCGTTCGTTTTCCCAACACCGCTCAAAGATGATCTGCCGGTTGGTGAGGACCACGTTGCGATAGCTGCCATTGCAGAGAGCACCACTCTCCTTCCGGGCTTTCGCCATGGCGGCGATGGCGTCGGTGAGATCGTTCCACTCCGGTTTCTCCAGAGCGGGGCGCAGACTGGCGTCTCCCTGATTCTTGTGCCCCTGGATGCCCCATTCACTGCCGTAGTAGAGGGCAGGAACCCCCGGCATGCCGAAGAGGATACCGTAAGCGGGGAGAATGTGGCGGGGCTCACCCAGCATGCTGGCGATGCGGGTGACGTCGTGGTTATCGAGGAAACTGAGAAGGTGCTTTCCCCGATAGAGGGTCCACTGCTCCGGGCCAAACTGCCGCTGGAGGCTGTGGCCGATCTCGAAGAGGTTCATGGAGTTGAAGCTGGACCAGAGACCCTTGTAGCACTCGTAGTTGGTGACGCTGTGACACATCTGGTCATTCATCCAGCGGTTGTAATCCCCGTGGAGAGTTTCGCCCATAAGGACAAAGTCCGGCTTGAGCCCGTTGGTGAAGGAGCGCAGCTGCCGCAGGTAGTCCTCACTGAGACAGTAGGCCACGTCCAGCCGCAGACCGTCGATATCGAACTGTTCCACCCAGGAGCGGATGGCGTCAAACTGGTGCTGGACCACGGCGGGGTTGTGGAGGTTCAGCTTCACCAGCTCGTAGTGGCCCTCCCAGCCCTCGTACCAGAAGCCGTCGTTGTAGTTGGAGTTTCCGTCAAAGCTCAGATGGAACCAGTCCTTGTAGGGGCTGTCCCACTTTTTTTGCTGTACGTCCCGGAAGGCCCAGAAGCCCCGGCCAACATGGTTGAATACGCCATCCAGCATGACCCGCAGGTCCGCCTCGTGGAAGGCGTCACATACTGTTTTGAGGTCCTCGTTGGTACCCAGACGGCAATCCACCGTCCGGTAGTCCCGGGTGTCATAGCCGTGGCGGTCGCTCTCGAAAAGGGGGTTAAGGAGTACGGTATCTGCGCCGGTTTTCCGGATGTGGTCCACCCAGTCCAGAAGCTTCAGGATGCGGTGGGCCTGGATGCCGTCGTTGTCCTGGGGCGCCCCGCACAGGCCAAGGGGGTAGATCTGGTAGATCACTGCATTATCAAACCACATAAGACCTCCTAATGTCACACAAGGATAAAAGGGAAAAAGAAAGCCCGGCGCCGCCTCAGACGGCGCCGGACTATTCTAGTATACCCGAAAATTAAGAAAGTGTCAATTTTTACCGGGCGGGTCAGGCCTCTACCGGTCCCTTGTAATCCAGGATGCCGCCCAGATTGGTTACGTTGGTGAAGCCCAGCTTCTCCAGAGCCTTGCAGCCCCGGGCACTGCGGGCGCCACTGCGGCAGTAGAGGTAAAGAGGGGCGTCCTTGGGGGCGTCCAGGGCGGGAATCTGGTTGAGGGGAATGTTGGTGGCACCGGGGATGTGGCCCTCGGCAAATTCCACCGCGCTGCGTACGTCAATGATCCGGGCGCCTGCCACGGACCGGGCCTGCTCCAACTTCTGGTCAAAATCCGCACCGGAGATAGGTTCAAAGAAGCTCATATGCCAATATCCTCTGTATCGTTAGTTGTTGTAATCTGAGCTGTGGGTTAGCCCAGCATCACGTCCAGAAGCATCATTACCAGAAAGCCGGTCATGACGCTGATGGTACCGGTATGGGAGTGCTCTCCCAGATGGGCCTCCGGAATCAGCTCCTCCACCACCACGTAGATCATAGCGCCGGCGGCAAAGGAGAGAATCCAGGGCATGACAGGTGTGATGGATCCGGCGGCCAATACCGTCAGGAGGCCAAAGACAGGCTCCACCACGCCGGAGGCGGCGCCGCAGAGGAAGGAACGGCCTCGGGATGCACCCTGGGACCGCAGGGGAAGGGATACGGCGACCCCCTCCGGGAAGTTCTGCAGAGCCATGCCCAGAGCCAAAGCAATGGCGCCGGCCAGGGCACCGCCCTCCTGGGCAGCGATGGCAAAGCTCAGGCCCACCGCCATTCCCTCAGGGATGTTGTGGAGCGTTACAGCCAGGACCACCATGGTGGTCCGCCGGAGCTTGGCAGGCAGGCCCTCCGGCTGGTCACTGCCGGGGTGGAGATGAGGCATCAGCCCATCCAGCGCCAGCAGAAACAGTCCGCCCAGGAGAAACCCGCCTCCCACAGGGAGCAGTACGTTGCCGCCCTGCTCCTCCGCCATCTCCATGGCGGGGATCAGCAGGGACCACACGCTGGCGGCGATCATCACGCCGGCGGCAAAGCCCAGAAAAATCCTCTGGATGGTGGCTGACAGGTCCCGCCGGAAGAAAAATACGGTTGCCGCGCCCAAAACGGTGGCCAGGCAGGTAAAGCCTGTACCCAGGGCGGCATAAAGAAGTTCTTTTTGCAGCATTATGCCCTCCGGAAAGGGCGGCCGGGGTTATACCCGGCCGCCTGGGGGATCAGAATAATCAATAGTTCTCCGCCTTCAGCTGGAAGTAGGCCTTGGGATGAGCGCAGACAGGGCAGACCTCGGGGGCCTCCTTGCCCACATGGATGTGGCCGCAGTTGCTGCACTGCCAGAGCATATCGCCGTCCCGGGAGAAGACGATGCCCTTCTCAATGTTGCCCAGAAGCTTGCGATAGCGCTCCTCGTGCTCCTTCTCGATGGCGGCTACGCCCTCGAAGAGAGCGGCGATCTGGTCAAAGCCCTCCTCACGGGCCTCCTTGGCGAAGGTGGCGTACATGTCGGTCCACTCGTAGTTCTCACCGGCAGCGGCGTCAGCCAGGTTGTCCATGGTGTCGCCGATACCGCCGTGGAGGAGCTTGAACCAGAGCTTTGCGTGCTCCTTCTCGTTGGCAGCGGTCTCCTCAAAGATAGCGGCGATCTGGTTGTAGCCGTCCTTCTTTGCCTTGGAGGCATAGTAGGTGTACTTGTTGCGGGCCTGGCTCTCGCCGGCAAAAGCGGTCTTCAGGTTGGCTTCGGTCTTGGTTCCCTTGAGATTCATAGTAAATTCCTCCGTTTATATGTATTATTTGCTGTATGTACACAGCTGGTTTATGCAGGAAGGGGGGCGCTCCCCCGCAGAGAGGCTGCGGCATGCGGGACAGATCCAGTCTACGCGCAAATCGTACACGGGAACAGATTCGCCCGTACAGCGGCTGAGGTAAGGGGTCAGATAGGGGACGGCCAGATCCTCCAGTCTTCCGCATACCCGGCAGACCAGATGGCCGTGGGGGGAGCGGTTGGCGTCGTAGTGGACGGGGCCGCCTGCGGTTTCGATCCGCCGCAGCTCACCCTCCTCAGTCATAAGCTTCAGATTGCGGTAGACAGTGCCTACGGCAATGAAGGGCATAGACTGCCGGGCCAGGTGGTAGATCTCCTCGGCGGTAAGATGCTTGGAGGCATCCCGCAGGATCCGGGCGATCAGGGCCCGCTGTCTGGTCATCACATCACCGCCTTTTTAAGAATTATTCTTAAAAATAGAATAGCATATTTTCTACACTTGTCAAGATGCTGTAAAGAAATGCGGCGTAGTATCTAAAAAAGCAGCTTGTACAACAAGAAATATAGGACAAAATATCCATATTGACAGAATCTTTTTTTCTGTGCTATCATAACAGGCAAGTAAACAAGCAAATGCGTGGAAGGCGTTATGTCCTGCAGAGCCAGCTTTCAGAGAACCGGCGGGTGGTGCGAGCCGGCAAGGGGCGGCAGGGCGGCTGGCGCCGGAGCAGGAGGTCCCAACGAGCAATCCAGTAGGGCCTCACGGGGATGCCGCCGTTACCAGGGCACGGGCTTGTTGGAGCCTGAGAGAGCGTACGCACAAAGCGTGAAGCCGGGTGGTACCGCGGTAAATGTCTGTATTTATCGTCCCGGGAGCAGTACATCTGCTCCCGGGACGTTTTTTTATCCGCCGCTGAGGCTGTCAGGCGGCCACATGAGAAAAGGAGTTGTTTCGCCATGAAAAATGTTAAGATTTCCGATATTACCCTGCGGGAAGTAGGCCGGACCCGGGTCCTGCCCTTTAAGGAGCGTGTGGAGATCGCCCGCACCCTGGATCGCCTGCGGCTGGACGTTATCGAGCTGCCCGCCATCCGGGATGAGAAGGCGGATGTGCTCAGCAACAAGACCATCGCCTCCGTGGTGACCAGTTCCATTCTCTCCGCCGCCACCGGCCTCACTGAGGAGAGTGTGGAGGCCGCCTGGGAGAGCGTGAAGGGGGCCCGCCGGCCCCGGCTCCACATCATGGTGCCGGTGTCCCCGGTGCAGATGGAGTACCAGTGCCACAAGAAGGCTCCCGCCATGCTGGAGCTGGTAAAGGCCCTGGTGACCAAGGCCCGGTATTTCACCGAGCAGGTGGAGGTCTCCGTGGTGGACGCCACCCGCGCCGAGACCGCCTTCCTCTATCAGGTCCTCGCTGCCGCCGCGGAGAGCGGCGCCGCCGCCATCACCCTCTGCGACTCCGCGGGGGTCATGACCCCCGCCGAATGTGAGGCCTTCATCCGTGCCGCAGTGGAGAACGTGCCCGCCCTGGAGAAGGTAGAGCTGGGCGTGGAGCTCAGCGACGGCATGCACATGGCTGTGGCCTGCGCCGCTGCCGCCATTGACGCCGGGGCCGTGATGGTCAAGACCGCCACCAGCCCCATGGGCGTGCCTCTCACCCAGGATTTTGCCTCCTACATGGAGATCAAGGGCGACGCCAAGGGCCTGCGCTGTGGCCTGCGCACCACAGAGCTGGGCCGGGCTGCCGGACAGCTGCAGTGGCTGCTCCAGACAGAGAAGAGCAGCGGTTCTCCCTTTGACAGCGGCGTAGCCGAGAATGACGCTTCCCTGTGCCTCTCCGCTGGGGACGACATCGACCAGGTGGTGAAGGTGATCCGTGCCATGGGCTATGAGCTCTCCGAGGAGGACAACGCCAAGGTCTTTGAGTCCTTCCAGCGGATCGCTGAGAAGAAGCACTTTGTGGGCAGCCGGGAGCTGGAGGCCATCATTGCCTCTACGGCTCTTCAGGTGCCCTCCACCTACCGCATTGCCGACTACGTGGTCACCGCCGGCGGCACTATCGGTGCCATGGCCAATATCACCCTGGAGAAGGACGGCAAGCGCCTGGGCGGCGTCTGCGCCGGGGACGGCCCCATCGACGCGGCCTTCCTGGCCATCGAGCAGATCATCGGCCACCACTATGAGCTGGACGACTTCCAGATCCAGGCCGTCACCGAGGGCCGGGAGGCCATGGGCTCCGCTCTGGTAAAGCTCCGCTCTGGCGGCAAGCTCTACTCCGGCAACGGCATCTCCACCGATGTCATCGGCGCCAGCATCCGGGCCTATATCAGCGCCCTGAACAAGATCGTCTACGAGGAGGCGTAAGGTACCATGAAGCTTTCCTATACCATCCGGGGCTGGAAGGACCGGGATTGGTCCCAGCTCTGTGCTGCGGCCGTCGATACCCGCCTCCAGGGCCTGGAGATCGACAGCGTCAAGAATCCCATCATGCAGAAGAAGATGAGCCCCATCAACCCGGAGCTGGCGGTGGCCGCCCACCGCCGCCTGGCGGAGCAGGGCCTGACAGTGCCCTGCATCGGCACCACCTGCGACTTTGCCGCAGAAGACGCCGCCGGGGAGATCGCTGAGGCCATCCGCTCCGCCGGAGATCTGCTGGTGCCTTATGTGGCGGTAGCTACCGCCTGCACCAATACGGATACCGCCATTGCCGCCCTGGCTCCCTGGGTGGCGGCGGCAGAGGAGAGCGGCGTGGTGATCCTCATCAAGACCGCCGGGGCCTTTGCTGACACCACCAAGCTCCGGGATATCCTCAACCACTTTGCCAGCGACCACCTGGCTGCCTGCTGGAGCGTGTTCGACACCTGGTTCATGGCCGGAGAGACGGCGGAAAAGACCATCACCAACCTGGGAGCCTATGTCCGCCATGTCCGCCTCAGCGACGGCACCCCGACTGAGAACGGTGCCATTGCCCATGAGCTCATGGGGGAGGGCAAGCTCCCCATGCAGGACGTGATGAACGCCCTGCGCTCCGTGAACTACGACGGCTTTGTCTCCCTCCACTGGGAGCCGGAGTGGATCGAGGGCCTGGAGGATCTGGAGATGATCCTCACCCACTACGGGGTGTACATGGGCCGCTTTGGCAACCCCCGCCGTCAGAAGAAGCACCTCTACTCCAACAACGCCGGTACCGGCAAGTTTATCTGGAAGAAGGAGACCCTTATCGAAAAGACCTTCTCCCAGGTGCTGGACGCTATGGTGGAGGAGTTCCCTGACCAGTACGCCATCAAGTACACCACCCTGGACTATACCCGTACCTATTCCCAGTTCCGGGACGATGTGGACCAGGTGGCCCGCTCCCTCATCGCCATGGGGGTGAAGGCCGGGGACAAGGTGGCGGTGTGGGCCACCAACGTGCCCCAGTGGTACCTCACCTTCTGGGCCACCACTAAGATCGGTGCGGTGCTGGTGACGGTGAATACCGCCTATAAGATCCACGAGGCGGAGTACCTCCTCCGCCAGAGCGATACCCACACCCTGGTGATGATCGAGAGCTACCGGGACAGCCCCTACGCCAAGATCATCGCGGAGCTGTGCCCTGAGCTGGAGACCGCCGAGGCCGGCAAGCCCCTCCACTGCAAGCGCCTGCCCTTCCTCCGGAACATCGTCACCGTGGGCTATCGTCAGAAGGGCTGCATGACCTGGGAGGAGGCTATGGCGCTGGCCCCCCGGACCCCCATGGAGGAGGTCCGCCGCCGTGCCGCCGCTGTGAGCCCCTACGACGTGGCCAACATGCAGTATACCTCCGGCACCACCGGCTTCCCCAAGGGCGTTATGCTCACCCACCACAACATCGTCAACAACGGCAAGTGCATCGGCGACCGGATGGATCTCTCCACCGCCGACCGCATGATGATCCAGGTGCCCATGTTCCACTGTTTCGGCATGGTGCTGGCTATGACCGCCTCCATGACCCACGGCGCCACCATTTTGCCCTTGCCCTATTTCTCCCCCAAGCCGGCCCTGGCTTGCATCAACAACGAGCGTATTACCGCCTTCCACGGCGTGCCCACCATGTTCATCGCCATGCTGGAGCATGAGGACTTCCCCAAGACCGACTTCTCCTACATGCGTACCGGTATCATGGCCGGCTCCCCATGCCCCATTGCCGTCATGCAGGACGTGGTGAACAAAATGCATATGAGCGAGATCACCATCGTCTACGGCCAGACCGAGGCGGCTCCCGGCTGCACCATGTCCTCCACTGATGACTCCCTGGAGGTCCGGGTGAACACCGTAGGACGGCCTCTGCCCGAGATCGAGTGCAAGATCGTGGACCCGGAGACCGGGGAGGACCTGCCCGACAACGTGGACGGCGAGTTCGTGGCCCGGGGCTACAACATTATGAAGGGCTACTACAAGATGCCCGGCGCCACCGCCGCCGCCATCGACAAGGAGGGCTGGCTCCACACCGGCGACCTGGCCCGCCGGGATGAGAACGGCAACTTCAAGATCACCGGCCGCATCAAGGATATGATCATCCGGGGCGGCGAGAATATCTACCCCAAGGAGATCGAGGATTTCATCTACACCCACCCCAAGGTCAGCGACGTACAGGTCATCGGTGTGCCCGACGAGCAGTACGGCGAGGAGATCATGGCCTGTGTCATCCTCAAGGAGGGCGAGACCATGACGGAGCAGGAGATGAAGCAGTACGTCCTCGACCACATGGCCAAGCACAAGGTGCCCCGGTATGTGGACTTCGTGGACTCCTTCCCCATGAACGCCGCCGGCAAGATCCTCAAGTACAAGATGCGGGAGGATGCGGTGAAGAAACTGAACCTCCAGAAGGCCGCCTCCATCGAAACGGCATAATCGCTATACATTATAAAAATAAAAGACCTTCCGGCAATAAGCCGGAAGGTCTTTTTGCTGTCTATTAAGAATTTTTCTGCCCTTCAGTTTGGCTTGCTCCGCAGGCCTACTTTTCCAACGCGGGAAAAGTAGGCAAAAGCGCGCTGGGGAGACCCCAGACCCCCACCTTTTCCCTAATCGGTCGGTATCAGGGCTGATACCGGGCAGCCACTGAATTTCTGCCAGGCCGCTGGCCCCTCGTAATCGGTGCAGGGGATCACGCACTTCGCCTGACGGCCCTCGTGCTGAGGAATGTTGCAATTTTTGCTGGTGGGAAGCTGCCTGGCTCTGATGAGGTGCAGGTGGGTGTCACAGAAAAACAGATGGTTCTATCCCTTTAACAGGGCGTCAGCCGAAGCCGGATAAGAAGCCCGCCGCAGATCAGATGCCAAAAGGCACTGGTTCAGTGGCAGAGCAGCGGCAAATTTGATAGCAACCGATTAGACAAAAGCGGGGATCCAGCCCGAAGAGGGCTGGCGTGTTTTTGGGTACTTTTTGCACGAGCAAAAAGTACCCCGCCCGTGGGTGCGGGAACCCACAAAGAAGAAGACCGCTTCTGGCCCCTGCGGAAGAAGCCGTAAAAAGTCCCCGTTGGGAAGACAGCCTTTTACAAGGCTGCCCCCTTATTATAGTAGTCCTGCCAGATATCGGCGGGCACCATGCTGCCGCCGGTGGCCCAGGCGATATGGGTGGCGTTGGCCATGTCGAGGCCATGGGCCCGGACATATTCTGCCCCCGCCTCGCCGCAGACAAGGCCCATGCCCGGAACTCCCGCCAGGGCGCTGGGCTCCAGGCGGATGTTCTCCGTGTCCGCCATGTCCTTGAGAAGCCGGTAGAGCTTCTCGTCGGTGACGGTGTAGCACCCGGAGAGGAGGGGGGCCACCGCCCGGCCCACAAACCGGGAGGGACGCCCTACCGCCAGACCGTCAGCGGCGGTGTGGTTGTCGATACCGAAGTCCTGAACGCAGACGGCGTCGTGGAGCCCGGTGACCAGACCCAGCATCATGCAGGGAGCGTGGGTGGGCTCGGCAAAGAAGCAGTGGACATTGTCACCAAAGAGAAGCTTCAGGCCAAAGGCCACACCTCCGGGGCCGCCGCCTACGCCGCAGGGCAGGTACACAAAGAGAGGATGATCCTGATCCACGGTGATATCCATATCCTTCAGCTGCTTTGCCACCCGGCTTGCCGCCACCGCGTAGCCCAGAAACAGCGTCTTGGAGTTCTCGTCGTCCACGAAGTGGCACATGGGGTCCGCCTCCGCCTGACGGCGGCCCTCAGCCACCGCCTTGCTGTAGTCGTCAGCGTATTCCACCACGGTGACGCCCTTGCTGCGGAGCATGTCCTTCTTCCACTGGCGGGCGTCGGCGGACATATGGACGGTGACCTTGAAGCCCAGCTGGGCGCTCATGATGCCGATGGAGAGACCCAGGTTGCCGGTGGAGCCCACCGCCACGGCGTATTTGCCGAAGAGGGCACGGAACTCCGGCTTGGCCAGGACGGAATAGTCGTCGGTGAGGGAGAGCATCCCCTCCTTGACAGCAATATCCTCCGCCAGATGGAGAATCTCGTAGATGCCGCCCCGGGCCTTGATGGATCCGGAAATGGGCAGATGGCTGTCCTGCTTGAGGAGCAGCCGCCCCGGGAAGTTCCCCAGATGCTTCTGCATGGCGGGAATGGGGGTCAGGGGGGACTCGATAATGCCCTTGGTGGGGGCGGTGTCGGGGAACACAGTGGCCAGGTAAGGCGCAAAGCGGCGCAGCCGGGCCTCTGCGTCAGCAACGTCCTCTGCCGTCAGGGGACAGTCTGCCAGAGCTGCCGCTCCGGTTTGCAGGCCGGGGTTGCTCCAGAAGGCCTCCTGTAAGTCCATCATCTGGCCAATCAGGGGCAGCTCCTGCCGCCACTGGGCCGGTGTCTTGTTTGTCATAGCGCTTTCCTCCGTTTCTTCTCGCATCCAGTGGCCCGGCATGCAGTTTCCGGGCATTTCTGGCAACAGTGTAACACAGGAAAACCGCGATTTCCACCTTGTTTTTCCTGACAGAGCAAGGTATACTGAAACTACTATTACATATAAGGAGGGGAAGGGATGGCAGTACAAAAACTACCCTTCGGTGCCACCAGCGACGGACAGATGGTGGACAAGTATATTCTCACCTGCGGAAATATGGAGGCGGAGATCATTACATTCGGTGCCACCGTTACGGCCCTGCGGGTGCCGGATCAGAACGGGGAGCCGGTGGACGTGGTCCTGGGTTACCGGAACGTGGCAGGCTACGAGAGAAATGAGGGCTTTGTAGGGGCTCTGGTGGGCCGCTACGCCAACCGTATCGCCGATGCTTCCTGCCTCATTGACGGCGAGCGGGTGGCCCTGGAGCCCAGCGAGGGGCCCAAGAGCCTCCATGGCGGGGTGAAAGGGTTCAGCTATCGGGTATTTGACGCGGAAGTTACCGGCGACAGCCAGCTCACCCTCACTTACACTGCCGCCGACGGCGAGGGCGGCTTTCCGGGGACACTGACCCTCCGGGCCACCTATACACTGACGGAGAATACCCTGCGTCTGCGCTACGAGGCAGTGTGTGATAAAACCACTTATTGCAACATCACCAACCACAGTTACTTCAACCTCAACGGCGGCGGTGACGCGATGGGTCACCGGCTGTGGCTGGCGGCCCATCACTACACACCTGTATGGGAGGACTGTATCCCCCTGTGCATGGCGGAGTCCGTGGAGGGTACGCCCTTCGACTTCACCATTGAAAAGACTTTGGGGCGAGATATCGGCGCGGACTGTGTGCAGCTGAAAAATACCGGCGGCTACGACCACAACTTTGTGCTGGATCCGGCTCAGGGCCTGCGTCTGGCGGCCCGCCTCACCGGGGAGAAAAGCGGCATTGTTATGGAGACCTGGACGGAGAAACCGGGGGTTCAGGTTTACGCCGCCAACTTCCTTCAGACCGACGACCAGACCAAGACCGGCGTGCCCTATGGGAAGCGGCAGGCGGTGTGTCTGGAGACCCAGTTCTTTCCCGACAGCCCCAACCACCCGGAGTGGGGAGACATTCTTCTGCGGCCCGGAAAGCGGTATGACTACACCACGGAGTACCGCTTCAGCACCCCGCGGGAGGGATAAGAAAATCCGCCCGGCGGCAGGAACTTTCGCCGCTGAAAAACCGTCTATAAGAAAGAAGAAGAGAACCTTAAACTAACCTTAAAAAATGATGCACATTTGATGCATCTCCGAAACGTTCTTTTCACAATGCTGTGGTAGGATCTTCCCATAAGTTGAGTGTGTGCTCTTACTGATGGAAAGACCCACCGGGTAAAATGACGATCAGATAAGAAGGGAAGGAAGAAAAGATGATGAAACGCAGAATGTTGTCATGGCTGATGGTGCTGGCGATGCTGTGCACCCTGGTCCCTACTGCCTTTGCGGCGCGCAGGAATGCGGATGAGATGGACATCAAGATCAAGAATGCCGAGGCCGACGATGACGATACCTATTATTTTGATGAGGTGTATGACAAGATCGCGGATGAACTCGGATATGAGGATACAAAAAGAGAATATTTTGCCATGTTCTTTGATGAGGATGATGAGACCGATCTGTGCTACGATGACGATGAAGACCCTGAGGATGGCATCGATCTTTACTATGCAGATGATCTCTATCTGGATGTTGATCCCGATGACGACCAGTGGGAAGGCAGCTACGAGGTCTATGATTATGATTACGATGATGGTGATGATCCGGTCCTCACTGGCGACATCATCATCTACTTCGACGGACGCAGCGGCGACTACGATGTGGAGCTGACCTGGGCCTACGACGATGACTACTACTTCGATGACGACGACACCGAGGAAGGTGTGTCTGTCTACGAGGCCATTGACGATATTCTGGACGATGAGCTGACTGACAGAGCGTGGAAGGCCATCGACTGGGACAATGTTGTCTATGACTTTTCTGCCGACAGGGGCAGCGACGACGTGGCTGACCTGGAGCAGGACAAGAGAGACGAGTGGTATCTGAGCATTAACGACACCGGCGTCTGGACCGGCAAATGGACCGTCTACGAGGATACGAACGAGGACGGCAAGTACGACAGAAGTGAGGAGCTCCTCTCCGGCGATATTTCCATCGAGATCACCACTGGGGCATCCTCCGGCGGCGACATCATCTACACCGCCACGGTGGACGACGATGTGACCCTGGATGTGGAAGACTTTGAGGAGTTCTGGGAGGACGAGTACTCCAAGGGCACTCTGGAGTATGTGATCTTCGGCTCCGTCAGCAGCCGTCAGGGCGAGCTGGTGGACGAGGATGGCGAGAAGCTCTCCTCCAAGGATGAGTGCTATGTGGACCCCGGCCGGAAGGAGATTGACCTGGGCGGCGTGACCTTTGAGCCCAAGAAGGGCTACACCGGCCCCGTGGCTATCGACTTCACCGCCTACGGCACCAATGACCGGGATAAGGATACCGAGCTCAAGGGCACTCTGACCATTCTCTACACCGAGGGTGAGCCTGAGGCCATTACCTACAACGTGCAGGGCGATGCCGTTACTCTGGACGGCGACGACTTCCTGGACAACTACAAGGACACCATGGGCACCTCCATCAAGACCCTGCAGATCAAGTTCCTGGATGTCCCCTCCAACGGCACCCTGTACTATGACTACAATGAAAAGACCGGGAAGGGTACTGAGCTGACCAGCAAGAACATCGGCAGCTACACCTTCTCCACCAGCAGCAGTGCCAGCAAGTCCATTGATGACGTGACCTACGTGCCCGACAGCAAGGGCCGCAGCGACACCGTGAAATTTGCCTGCTACGACAGCGGCGATCTGTGCTACTACGGCGAGGTGGAATTCGGCGTCACCGTCAAGGAGGTCACCGTCTCCATGAGCGGTACCAGCGCCGGCGTTCCCTTCAACGCCGCCGACTTCTTCGGGGCCAGCCAGGATATGCTGGGCGTCACCTATATGATCTTTGGCACTCCCTCCAACGGCACCCTCTACAAGAACTGGACTGGCGTCACCGGTACCCGCGTCACCGCCAGTGATAAGTTCTCCTATACCGGCTCCAGCACCAACTATAGCAGCCTGAGCACCCTGACCTATGTGCCTGTTACCGGCTACAGCGGAACCGCAACCATCCCCTTCTCCGCTTTCACCACCAGCGGCACCATTATTAACGGCAAGGTGAGCATCAAGGTCACTGCTGCGCCTACCGTGACCTTCACTGATGTGCCCACCACCAGCTGGTCCTATCCCTATATCACCCGCCTGGCCTCCACTGGTGTGGTCGGTGGTGTGACGGGTACCACCTACGGTCCCAAGCAGCAGGTCAAGTGGGGCGAAGCCCTGAAGATGGTCATGCTGGGCGCCGGGTATCCCAAGCAGGTGGAGCTGTCCGGCAACAACTGGGCTGCCAACTACCTGACCTATGCCTACAACAACGGTATTGTTACCAGCAACAAGATTGATCTGACCAAGCCCATCACCCGTCTGGAGATGGCTGAGCTGGCGGTACGGGCCCTGAAGATGCAGCCCTCCACCAGCGTCAAGGCGGGCATCACGCCACCTACCGACACCGTCAACGGATATGTGTACACCCTGTATAACCTGGGTATCGTCAGCGGTGACTCCTCCAGCGGCAAGAACCTCTACAGCCCCAACAGCACCCTGCTCCGCGATGAGATGGCCAAGATCGTCTGCGGCGTTATGGACCACGCATAATTTGCTGAATTCTCGGCAATCAGCCCCCGGCTCGGCTTACGAGCTGAGCCGGGGACTTTGATTCAATAAGTGTTTTTCAGTGGC
>CALXGE010000029.1 GCA_944387775.1 uncultured Oscillospiraceae bacterium
ATATAAAAGGGCGCAGCGCATTATCATGCGCCGCGCCCCTCTGCTGCGGGCCATACCGGAAGCAGAACGGATACCCAGTGGATCACGCTGCACAGGATTACTCCGGCGACCAGAGGGAGGACGATGGCCAAGGCGGTCCAGCGCAGGCTCTTGGTCTCCCGCCAGATGGTGAGACAGGTGGTGCCGCAGGGGAAGTGAAACAGGGTAAATACCAGCACCGACAGCGCGGTAGCAGTGGTCCAGCCGTTGGCGGTAAGGATGCCGTGGAGCTGCGGCAGGCCGCTGTAGTCCACCAGGGTGCCGGCAGAGAGGTAGCCCATGAGGATACAGGGCATGACGATCTCATTGGCCGGAAATCCAAGGAAGAAGGCCAGCAGGATTATCCCGTCCATGCCCAGGAAGCGGCCTGGCCCCTCCAGAAAACCGGCCAGGTGAAGGAGAATGCTATGCTCCCCCACAGTGACGTTGGCGGCAATCCAGATGATGAGCCCTGCCGGGGCGGCCACGGTCACCGCCCGACCCAGGACAAACAGGGTTCGGTCCAGTACCGAGCGGACCAGCACCTGCCCCAGCCGGGGAAAGCGGTAGGGGGGCAGTTCCAGGGAGAAGGCAGAGGGGAGCCCCTTCAGCACAGTGGCGGAGAGGATACGGCTGGACCAGAGAGTCATGGCCACCGCTAGGACGATGCAGCCCATCAGCAGCAGCGCCGACCACAGGGACCGCCACAGGCCGCTTCCCACGGTGAAAAACAGGGAAATCAGGGCGATGAGGGTGGGAAAGCGGCCGTTGCAGGGCATGAAGGCATTGGTGAGAATGGCAATGAGCCGCTCCCGGGGACTCTGGATGATCCGGCAGCCCATGACGCCGCAGGCGTTGCACCCAAGACCCATGCACATAGTTAGGGCCTGTCGTCCGTGGGCTCCGGAGCGGTGGAAGAAGTGATCCATGTTGAAGGCCACCCGGGGCAGATACCCCACGTCCTCCAGCAAGGTGAACAGGGGAAAGAAAATGGCCATAGGGGGCAGCATCACGGACACCACCCAGGCGGTGGTCTGGTACACCCCGTCTACCAGGGCGCCCACCGCCCACCAGGGGGCGCCGATGTGTTCCAGAAGTCCCCGCAGAGGCTCTTTTATCTGAAAGAGAACGTCGGAGAGAAGGGCGGAGGGGACATTGGCTCCCGCCATGGTGAGCCACAGGATCCCCGCCAGGAGCAGCAGCATAGCGGGGATGCCTCCCTTCCGGGAGGTGAGAAGTCGATCCAGCCGCCGATCCAGCCGGTGGGCGGCCTCCTCATCTATAGTAACTGCCTGGGCGGCGATTTCGCGGGCCCGCAGAGCCAATGCGGCAGCCTGACGGCATGGACACAGCCCATCTGCTGCTGTTGCAGGTGGCGGAGGTGGCGGTGCGGAGACTGCTTCTTCCAGCAGCTTCTGGAGCTGCGGGAGGCCCCGGCCGCTGCGGGCGGCAGCACCAGTGACAGGACAGCCCAGCAGTTTCTGGAGTGTATCCAGATCCACTTGGATATGCTTTCGCGCCGCCTCGTCCAGCAGGTTCACGCATACCACCACCGGCCAGGTGGTGGCCATGACCTGCAGGACCAGCATCAGGTTCCGCTCCAGGCAGGTGGCGTCGGCCACCACCAGGGTCACGTCTGCCTCTTTGGAGAGAAGGTAGTCCCGGGTCACCTCCTCCTCGGCGCTGCCGGGATGCAGGGAGTAGGTGCCCGGCAGATCCACCAGAGTGTATGTAGCGCCGTGATAAAGGTAGTGGCCTCGGGCCACCTCCACGGTCTTGCCCGGCCAGTTCCCCGTGTGCTGGCGGAGATGGGTCAGGGCATTGAACAGGGTAGACTTACCTACATTGGGGTTGCCCACCAGGGCGATAATGGGGCCGGTGGCAGCTTCCATGGAAGGACCTCCTTGTTCTGCCCCGGTGCGGGGCGTATGTCCTCCCAGTATATGCGCCGGAGTCGAAGTGCGTGAAAAAGGGGAGAGGGCACAGCCCTCTCCCCACTCGTTTATGATTGGCCAAACTCCATGTTGGCAAAGATCCGTTCCATCCGTTCATCGGGGAAGCGCTCATCCACAAAGGACCAGAAGCTGCTGGCAGCAGGTTCCCCTTGGACCCGCTGGGACCATCGGGCCACTGCCACACAGGTCACCACCGCGTTTACCACCAGGAAGGCCGTCAGGCACCAGGTCAGGATCTTGCCCGCCTTGTTGGGAATCTTCAGAATCCATTTGGCCATTCTTGGATAGAGGTCTTTGATCCACAGTACCCCCAGTACTCCCCAGAATACGGAGTACAAAAGGCAGATGCGGCCATTGAGGTTGAAGGGAATATTGCTGTAGTCCCAGGATCGGGAGCCGAAGAGAGCCTCCTGTCCCCAAGAGCAGACATACTCCACCACGCTGCCCACGATCATACCGCCCAGGAAGGACAGCAGATACCCGCGGTTGCGGTAGCGGTAGAGGGCCAGGGTCAGCACTACAGCGCCAGCTCCGTAGAGCAGGTTGAAGGGGCCGTATACCAGGCCTGCCCGGCTCTCAATATAGCCGTTGCGAACCAAGCACCAGAGCACCTCCACCACTACGCCGGCAAAGCTGCCCACAAAGCAGACCAAAAGGAGCTTGTAGAGGTTGATCCCCCGGGCAAAGTGGTGGCTCTGCTGCTCCTCCAGGTCAATAGATCCGTTGGCCGGAGGATTGGGAAGATACCACTTTCGGTTCCGGCTGGTACGCATATCAAAAAAGCGGGCGCTGAGCTCATCCTCCAGCTTGTTGGTGGCCTGTAGCGCCTGGTTGAGGTTGCCGGAGGCACGTTTAAGGGTATCGATCTCCCGGCGGACCTCCTCGTCCAGTGCCTCGGAGGGCTTTTCACTTTGCTTGGCCTCCTGGGCCAGACGGACATAATACTCCTGCAGCTGGGGGGCTGCTTCCTCCACAGAGACAAGGACCGCAGCACTCATGGCCTCCAGTTTCTCCAGCGGCTGCTGCTGTCCCTCTGCCGGGCAGGATGGGCAGGACTCCGGGGCGGTTGGCAGGATATCGTGTTTTTCCTCCATGGGTAAGACCTCCTGATCATATTCCCCGGACCTGGATAAAACAGGATGGGGTGCTGCTACTTACTATTATGGCAGATGTGAAGCCCATTATAGCGAATAAAAGGAACGGATGCAACTGTCAGATTTCCCATAAAGTACAAATTCTCCGGCCGTCCCAGTGGGATGGCCGGAGAAGATCAATGTATCAAAATCTGGCTGGCATCGGATCGCCGCAGGGCGATGACCGCGCCGCACACGGCATAGGCCACCGGATCGCCCCAGGGGGCGGCCTGCAGGGCGGACACCGTCCGGCCAGGAATAAAGCCCAGCTCCATAAGACGCAGCTGTTCCCCGCGGGGAGCCAGCAGCTGGGATACCGTGGCTTTCCGGCCGGTCTCCAGGCGGTCCAGAGTCGTACCTTCCAAGGGAAGTCCCTCCTTCCCGGGGTAACCCCCTTGTGACAGTGTATGCCGCGACAGGGACCGGCGCCTCAAAAATGTAGAAAAATTGCGGGGAACCTCTTGACAAAGGAGAGGAGTTAGCATAGGGTTACTATGATACAATTGAGAAAAAGAGAAGGGAACTTTTATGGCTGATACGCAGGAGAAGCTGACACTGGATCAGCTGCCGGTAGGCGGCAGCTGTATTCTGTGTCAGGTAGGAAATCAGCGGGGCGCAGTGAAGCGCCGGCTGATCGATATGGGCCTCACCCCTGGGACAGAGGTGAAGCTGGTGAAGATCGCCCCCTTCGGCGATCCCCTGGAGCTGCGGCTGCGGGGTTACGAGCTGTCCCTCCGGAAGGAGGATGCCGCCCAGATCCGGATCAGGCCCCTTGAGGAGAAAGAGGCGGGGAAGCAGGCGGTGCCGGAGACAGCTTATCATCTGGGCGGCGGCTGCCACGGCGACTGCGCCCACTGTGCGGTGGGATGCAGCAATCCCAAGGATCTGGAGGCCATGCGCCGTGCCCACCGCCACGAGCAGAGCCAGCACCCCCAGAATTACGACCCCCACGCCCATGATCAGCGTCAATGGAAAGTGGCCCTGGTGGGAAATCCAAACTGCGGCAAGACGACGCTGTTCAACGCTCTCACAGGCTCCAATCAGTACGTGGGCAATTGGCCCGGCGTGACGGTGGAGAAGAAAGAGGGCACCGCCAAGGTGGGAGATGTGAGCTTCACCGTGGTGGACCTGCCGGGAATCTATTCCCTCTCCCCCTACTCCATGGAGGAGCTGGTGGCCCGGAAGTTCATCATCGGCGAGAAGCCCGATGCCATCATCAATATTGTGGATGCCACCAACCTGGAGCGGAATCTGTACCTCACCATGCAGCTTTTGGAGCTGGAGCGGCCCATGGTGCTGGCCGTAAACTTTATGGACGAGGTGGAGAAAAACGGCGATCAGATCGATTGTGACCGCCTCTCCGCTCACCTGGGCGTGCCGGTGATCCCCATCTCCGCCCGGGACAACAAGAATATCGACAAGCTGGTGGAGGAGGCCCACCGCCAGATGCACACGGGCCTCACCCTGGAGCCCGACGATCTGTACGACGACTTCACCCATATCATCCACCACCGGATCGGTGAGCTGATCCATGACCGGGCCTATGCTACGGGGATCCCTGCCCACTGGGCGGCCATTAAGCTGCTGGAGGGGGATGCCAAGGTGGCGGAGGACCTGTCGCTGGATCAGGAAACGTTGGACAAGATCGACGCCATTGCGGCGGAGTACGAGAAGAGCAGTGAGCTGGGTGACCGGGAGACATTGCTGGCGGATAGCCGGTATAAGTTTGTGGAGCGTGTGGTCCGCAGCTCTGTCCGCAGAAAGAGCCGGGACGGCAAGCCCACGCTCACCGAGCGCATCGATGCGGTGGCTACCCACAAGTATCTGGCCCTGCCGGTGTTCCTGGCTATGATGCTGGTGGTGTTCCTCATCACCTTCAGCGGCCCTGGTGCCTGGATGTCTGACGGCATCGCGGCCTTTGTGGAAGATATCCTGTGCCCGGGTGTATCCGGTTGGCTGGGGGCCATCGGCGCTCCTGCCTGGCTCACGGGCCTTTTGGTGGACGGCCTGATCTCCGGTGTAGGCGGGGTGCTGACCTTCCTGCCCATGATCGCACTGCTGTTTCTGTTCCTCTCCATGCTGGAGGACAGCGGCTATATGGCCCGGGCGGCTTTCGTCATGGACCGGACTCTGCGGCACTTTGGTCTCAGCGGCAAGGCGTTTATCCCTATGCTCATGGGCTTTGGCTGCACCGTGCCGGCGGTAATGGGCGCCCGCACCATGGAAAATGAAAAGGACCGGCGGATGACCATACTGCTGGTGCCCTTCATGTCCTGCGGGGCAAGGCTCCCGATCTACGGTCTCATGACCGCTGCGTTTTTCCCCGACCACGCGGGACTGGTGGTGTTCGGGCTGTACCTCCTGGGACCGGTGATGGCCATTTTGTCGGGGCTGTTCCTCAAGCGCAGCCTCTTTAAGGGAGAGCCCGCGCCCTTCCTGCTGGAGCTGCCGCCTTATCGGATGCCGACCCTGAAGAACATCTGGCTCCATGTGTGGGAGCGGGTCCGGGACTTCCTCACCCGAGCGGGTACCATTATCGCCGCTATGAGCGTTCTGGTGTGGTTCCTCCAGAACTTCGGCATGGACCTGCACATGGTGGCGGATACCGCCGACAGCATCCTGGCCAAATTCGGCAGCTTTATCGCCCCGGTGTTTGCCCCTATGGGCTTTGGCGTATGGCAGGCGGCAGTGGCCCTCCTGACAGGCCTTATTGCAAAGGAGGCGGTGGTCAGCTCCATGAGCCTCTTCTACGGCTTCTCCCTCACAGACTACGCTGCGGCGGGAGCGGTGATGTCCGCCACCTTTACCCCGGCGGCGGCTCTGGCCTTCCTGGCCTTCTGTGCCCTGTATACCCCCTGTGTGGCGGCTATCAGCACCATCCGGCGGGAGATGGGCAGCGGCAAGTGGACGGCGTTGACACTGGGCTGGCAGCTGATGGTAGCCTGGCTGGTGAGCTTTGCAGTCTACCACATTGCCGGACTTTTCCTGTAAAATAAGTGGATAAAGCAGAAAGGACGGCCGTGAGGCCGTCCTTTCTTCATATGTGTTCCATCCGTAGGAGAGCGGTGCAGCCAAAATCCTTGCTGGAAATAAAGCCGCAGGCGCGGTAAAAGGCCAGATTTTCTTCAGTGTTGTCGGTGAGCAGCACCTTCTGCCGCACATGGGGGTACTGAGCGAGACAGATTTCCAGCAGATGCCTTCCAATGCCGCGGCGTTGATAGGAGGGCCGCACCAGCAGGTCCTGGATATAAAGGATCGTTTCTCCATCGCCAACTGCTCGGACAAGGCCTGCCAGGTGAGGTCCGTCCCAGGCGGTGAATACGGACAGAGAGGAGGTCACAGCACGCTCCAGTCGGTCCGGCTCACAGGTGTAGGCGCTCCAGCCCACGCTGTCATAGAGGGTGAGCAGCTGCTCCAGGGAGGGAATGGTGTCAAGAATAGTAATCATCAATGAACGTCTCCTTTGCCTAAAATCAGGTCAAAGGACGATTCTCAACCGCATCACGATACTCCTTTTCTGTACGTCAAAAGCAAATTCACTCCTGCTTGCCGATGTGGTTTGCGATCCGCTGCATGATCATATCCAGGGCAACCAGATTGTGACCGCCTTCCAGGACAATGATATCGGCGAAGCGCTTGGAGGGCTCCACGAACTGCTCGTGCATGGGCTTGACGGTGGTGAGGTACTGCTCCACCACGGAGTCGATGGTACGGCCCCGCTCCTTCACGTCCCGCATGATCCGCCGGAGGATCCGTACGTCGGCATCGGTATCCACGAAGATCTTGATATCCATGAGATCCCGGAGCTCCGGGTTCTGGAAGATGAGGAGCCCCTCCACGATGACCACACTGGTGGGTTTGATCTCAATGGTTTCCGTCGTCCGGTTATGCTCGGTGTAGGAGTATACCGGGCACTGAATGGCGACTCCTGCTTTCAAAGCCTTCAGGTGGCGGACCATCAGGTCCGTGTCAAAGGCGTCGGGGTGGTCGTAGTTCTGGCGGCAGCGGATCTCAAAGGGTATGCCGGTCTGGTCCTTGTAGTAGTTGTCGTGGTAAATCACGCTGACGTCGTCGCCAAAGCGCTTTTTGATGTGTTCCGTCAGGGTGGTTTTTCCGCTGCCGGTGCCTCCGGCGATCCCAATGAAGATGGTGTCCATCATGGGCAATGCCCTCCTGTCAGCCGTTTTTTTCATTATAGGATGGCCCTGGGGGAAAAGCAAGGCTGCGGAACAAAATTTTATCAAATCCGCCAAAACAGGCAAAAGACAGTTGACGGACGGAAGAAAAGTCGATATTATGTAAAGTGATGAAATTGTGTCCCGAGGAGGATTTCAGATATGAGCAATCGTGTTTGTCCCCAGTGTGGTCAGGAATATTCGGATACCTACCGGAAGTGCCCCTTCTGTGAGGAGGCGGAGGCGGAGAAGAAGGGCAAGACCCTGCGCCGCCGGGGCGGAAAACGCCTGTCCAAGCGTAAACGCAGTGCCGGTGCCGGCGGTGTGATGCTGCTGGTGATGGCGGTGGTCATCATTGGTGTGATGGGCTATGTGTTCTTTGGTGAACAGATCGCCAGCTTTATGGGGATCCGGACGGAGCAGGAACAGACGGACAGCCTGGGCGGCGAGGATGACGGGGCTGTGCTTCCTGTCAGTGACGACGAAGACGAACAGGACACTGACGTCGAGTCGAACGACGGCACCGGGGAGGAGACGGTAGGTACCGGCGGCCCTCTGGCGTTGGACTATAACGCCATCAGCATTCCTGCCGGGGAAACCGCTAAGCTCACCGTCACCGGCGGCACGGGGACCATTACCTGGTCTACCTCCAACGAGAACATTGCCACGGTGGAGAACGGCTCCGTCACCGGCAAGGCCGGCGGTACCGCCACCATCACCGCTGCAGCCGGGGAGGAGACGGTCAGCTGCATCGTTACCGTTACCGGAGAGCCCTGGGTCAGCGATGCCAATCTCTCCCTGAACAAGACGGACTTCACCCTTTACTCTGACAATCCCGACGTACAGATGAAGGTCAAGGGCACCGACAGTCCTGTGGTCTGGGCCAGCGAGAATCCCAACGTGGCCTCCATTAGCGAGACCGGCGTAGTCAAGTGGGTCGGAAAGGGAACCACTAATATCACTGCCACCGTGGACGGACAGGTCCTCACCTGCATCGTCCGCTGCCGCTGAGAGGCGCTTCGATTGAGCAGAAAATAAGAGAGGGCGCGGGAGGGGGGAGACCCCTTTCCGCGCCCATTTTGCATCCGGGTGCATTTTTACAGGAGAAAAGTAAGCTTCTGCCGGAGGTTGCGGATTTCGATCCGCTCTTCACCGGGACCGTACTCCCCGTCCAGGGTCCAGGGAAAGCTCTCCGGTGTCTCCACCACAATGTTAGACACGTGACGAAAGATTACCCCATCGCCGGAGAAGTCCTGAAGGAGGAGACTGCGGAGCAGGGCCTGGAGCTCCAGGGCCGACTTGGGATTGGGAATCAGCAGCAGTTCAAAGAGTCCGTCGTCCAGCACCACCTGCTCCTCCTGCAGCTTCATGAGCCCGCCCACGGAGGTAGCGTTGGTAACAGCCCCAAACAGAAAACCGCCGGAAAAGGTTTCGCCGTCAGCGGTAACGGTGGCCTCATAGGGACGGAGGGTAGACAGGTCCTTTACCCCCTCCAGAATATAAGCCAGATGGCCCAGGTCATTTTTGGCGGATTGGGGGGCACTGTAAGAGGCCTTGGTGAAGGCCCCGAAGGAGGCCACATATACAAAGGGACGGCCGTTGAAGGTCCCCACGTCCAGCTGCCGGCCGGGGCTGTTTAAAATCTGCTTGGCGGCCTCCAGAGGCTGATCCGGCAGGTGGAGGCTGGCGGCGAAATCGTTGGTGCTGCCGCCGGGGATGTACCCCAGGAGCGGTGGTGCCGGAAGGCTCATAAGGCCGGTGACCACTTCGTTGAGCGTGCCGTCCCCGCCGTAGCAGACAATCCGGTCAAAGGCGGCGCCGTCCTCCCGGACAAAGCGGGTGGCATCTCCCTGGCTAGTAGTCTGGCGCAGAGATACCAGGTATCCCGCGTCACTGAACAGGGATATGACATCCAGCAGAGGGGCCAGAGACCGGGAACGGCCTGCCCGCGGATTGACGATGAGCATCAGGGTCTTTGCCATAGTTGCGCGTTACCTCTCAGAATAGTTAAGATTGGTTAAAGATTTTGTAAAGGCAGTATAACATAGGCGGCAAAGTATTGCAATCGCGGAAAAAGTTAGTTATGATGGAAAAAAGGAATTTTTGAGAGGACGCCTATGAAAAAGGACAATCACTATGTAGCTTGGGGTTTGACAGCGGTGGCGGTGGTATGTACCATCCTGCTGTTTTACGATATTGTGTTCCGCCACAGCATCATACTGGTCTACCTGAACAAATTGATCGCTATCCTGGCGCCGGTGCTCTACGGCTTTGCCATGGCCTACCTGCTCACACCGGTGGTGAATTGGTTTGAGCGGAGCATTTTCCGCCATGGTGGCGGCCGTGCTCCCGCCAAATGGCTGCGGGCTCTGTCCATTCTGCTGACCTGGCTGGTGGTGCTGGCGCTGCTGTACGCCCTTATGAGTGTGCTGCTGCCGGAGCTGTACAAGAGCCTGATGCAGCTGGCCGCCAATGGGGAAAAATATTATAAGACGATTGTAGCATGGATCCAAGGCTTGCTGGAAGACAACCCGGATTTCGCTGTCTGGGTCAGCAATGCCATCAATGAGTACTACCAGGATGCACTCACATGGCTCAGTGAGAAGCTGATGCCCCAGCTTCAGGTGGCAGTTCAGGCGGTGACCGGAGGGCTGCTGGGAATTTTTACCTTTGTAAAGAACCTGCTCATTGGCATCATTGTCTCAGTGTATCTGCTGGCCACCAAGGAACACTTTGCCGCCATCGGCTGTAAGCTGACCTATACCGCCCTGTCGGAAAGTCGGGCGGCCTGGTTTATCCGGGGGGTGAAGGCCACCAACCGCATCTTTAGCGGCTTTGTCCGGGGCAAGCTTCTGGACTCCCTTATTATCGGAATCCTCTGCTTTTTCTTCTCCAGCCTCTTTCAGTTCCCCTACGCCCCTCTGGTCAGCGTAGTGGTGGGGGTTACCAACGTGATTCCTTTCTTTGGGCCTTTCCTGGGGGCCATCCCCAGTGCGTTCCTTATCCTGCTGGACAGCCCCATCAAGTGCCTGTACTTCATCATCTTTATCCTGGCGCTCCAGCAGTTTGACGGAAATATTCTGGGACCCAAGATTCTGGGAGACTCCACCGGTATCTCCAGCTTTTGGGTTATTGTGGCCATTTTGGTGGGCGGCGGTCTCTTCGGCGTGCTGGGCATGTTCCTGGGAGTGCCTTTCTTTGCCTGCGTCTATGCCGGCATTCGCAGCTACTCCGCATACCGCCTGCGGAAGAAGGGATTGCCCACCGCTACGGCTGCCTACGCTTCCCACGAGCCGGTATCGGAAACGAAGCCGGAAAAAGGCGGCGGCCCTACAGATCAGACCTGAGCCAAACCGGAAAGTACGCCCGCTTGGCAGATTGCTGCCGGGCGG
This sequence comes from uncultured Oscillospiraceae bacterium, assembly GCA_944387775.1. Lineage (GTDB taxonomy): Bacteria > Bacillota > Clostridia > Oscillospirales > Oscillospiraceae > Pelethomonas. The sequence goes on from CALXGE010000029.1 coordinate 10,674, forward strand.
GCGTTTTTTCCCGGAGACGTCAGGGGAAGGAAAGGAGAAACGGTTTCCATGCGAGCATTTTTAAAGAAGCACCGGGCCGTACATATCTGGACGGTGCTGGTGGCGGCCCTCTTTGGCCTGTATGCCTGGGGAATCAGCAGCCGGGAGGCGGCCAACACGGTCTCTGCCGTGACCCAGAGCCTCAAGGACGGCTATGCCCGGCTGTGGTACCTGTTCCCCTTCTCTGTGGTGGAGTGGTTCTATGTGGCCTTCATCCTGACGGTGATTCTGTGGGTGGTCATTCTGATCGTCCGGGTGGTAAAGGGGCCCCAGCGGGGCCACAAGCTCTACGGAGGCCTTTTGGGACTTGCCTGCCTGGGCCTGACGGCCTGGGGCCTTTACTGCGTCCTCTGGGGAGTGAACTACTACGCCGACGGCTTCCAGGAGAAGAGCGGCATCTACGCCCAGCCGGTGGAGATAGACGAGCTGGAGCGGGTGACGCGGTACTTTGCAGAGAACCTCCGGGATCTGGCGGATGAGATTCCACGGGATGACAACGGAATCTTTGCCGTGCCACGGGACGAGATTTTTGCTGAGAGCACCACAATCTACGACAATATCTCCCGGGAGTTTCCCTTCCTGGCCCGACAGGACCGGGTGCCCAAAAAAATGTTTTTCTCCCGGCTCTTCAGCGCTATGAATTTCACCGGCTTCTATAGCCCCTATACCGGGGAATCCAACCTCAATGTGGACAGCCCCGCCTGCCTGCTTCCGGCGGATATCACCCATGAGCTGGCCCATCAGCGTGGCATCGCCTCGGAGCAGGAGTGCAACTTTTTGGCGGTGGCTGCCTCTACCGCCTCAGACAGCGTGACCTACCAGTACTCCGGCTACCTCATGGGCTATATCCACCTGGGCAATGCCCTCTACCGGGCGGACCGGGAGAAGTGGGCGGAGGTGTACAGCATCCTGCCGGAGACAGTAGTGGCGGACCTGCGTTACCACAGTGCCTACTGGGACCAATTCAACAGCGTGGTGGCCACCGTGAGTGAGAAGATCTACGATACCACCCTCAAAACCTACGGCCAGGAGGACGGCATCCAGAGCTACGGCACAGTGGTGGACCTGCTGGTAGCCTACTATTAAACAAGTGTCCCGTCGGTTGACGGGGCGGAGAGACAGACTTATAATGGAGGCAGTAGGATATCCAGGAGGTGACACCTATGCCCCGGCCCAGAAAATGCAGACAGGTCTGCCGCCTGCCTCGCCATGACGCCTTTGCACCGGTGGGCTGCGCCCGCTCCGCTGAGGCTGTGGTTATCACCGTGGATGAGTATGAGACCATCCGCCTCATCGACTACGAGGGCCTGTCCCAGGAGGAATGCGCCGCCTCTATGGGAGTGGCCCGCACCACCGTGCAGCAGATCTATAACACCGCCCGGGAGAAGCTCTCCGCCGCTTTGGTGGAGGGGCGGCCTTTCCGCATCCAAGGGGGCGACTACCGGCTGTGCCAGGGGGAACGGGGCTGCCGGGGCTGCTGTCACCGAGAGGATAGCAACGAGGATCCGGGTTGCCCCTGGGAACAGGCGTAGCAGCGGACGGAAAGGAGTTCTTCTGTGGAGCTGCATATCAAAAGAGTCTCGTGCGAAGGACCTGCAAAATAGGAATTCAAGAATAAGATGAACAAAAAGTTGGTGAGAACCGCGGCTTCGGCGATTCTCACCAACTTTTTTAATAAACAATTTGCCTGCCGCCGGGGATCAGCCCTGGGCGAGCTCGGCGATGGCCTTTACTGCCGCGTCGATCTCTTCCTCGGTGGTGTAGTGTCCGGGGCTGAAGCGGACGGTGCCCTGGGGGAAGGTGCCCAGAGTTTTGTGGGCCGCCGGGGCGCAGTGAAGGCCGCAGCGGGTGAGGATGCCGTAGTCCTGCTCCAGCTGGTAGGCGGCCTCGGCGTTGTCGATGGTCTCGAAATCGATAGAAATGACGCCCACCCGGTTCTCAAGCTCCCAGGAGCCGGCCAGGCGGATGCCCTTCACATCCCGCAGCCCGTCCAGGAACCGCTTCGTCAGCTCCTGTTCCCGCCGCTGCATGGCGTCTACACCGGTACTGAGAATAAAGTCTACCGCTGCCTGGAGGCCGTAAATGCCCGGGACATTGGGGGTGCCGGATTCAAACTTGTCGGGCATGTAGTTGGGCTGGGCTTCGGAGTCCGAGGCGCTGCCGGTGCCACCGGTGGCAATGGGGGTGAGATTTTGGGCAAAATCGCGGGAGAGGAGGAGGGCCCCGATGCCGGAGGGACCCATGAGACCCTTGTGGCCCGGCATAGACAGTGCGGAGAGGTTCATGGCCTTGAAATCCACCGGATAGTGGCCGGCGGTCTGAGCTGCATCCAGCACAAAGGGGATGCTGTACTCGCGGCAGATGGCTCCCACTGCCACCGCGTCCTGTACGGTGCCGCTGACATTGGAGCCATGAGCCATCACCAGAAGGCAGGTGTTGGGTTTGATCATAGCGGGGATGTCCGCCGGGTTCAGACGGCCAGTGCGGTCACAGGGGATGCGGTCAAAGGTAACGCCCTGCTCCGCCAAGTCGTGGAGGGGCCGCATGACTGCGTTGTGCTCCATGCTGCTGACCAGGCAGTGATCTCCAGGGCGCAGCCAGCCCCGCAGTACCATATTGAGCCCCAGCGTGTTGCCGCCGGTGAGAATGCAGTGGGTGGGGTCGTCGTGGTTGAAGAGGCGGCACAGGCCTTCCCGCAGCATCAGGGTGGTCATGCCGGCGGCCTGGGCACTGCCGTATACGCCCCGGTTGATGGAAGCCCCCACTTCCGTCAGGTACTGGAACATGGCCTGTGCCACGGCGGGGGGTTTGGGAAAGGAGGTGGCTCCGTTATCCAGATAGATCGTGTTCATAGCATACTGCTCCCATTGAATATTTCTATAAATATATGTGATTTCAAATGGATTTTCCATGGGGAAACGGAAAAGAAGGACCAGAAACCACAAATCAGGAAAATTCCCGAATTTTTTACAGTATAGCACAAAAAAGTGCCCTTGACAACTGTCCAAAAGCGGGATTGAAGAAAAATCTGGGGTTGCATTTTTCTTCCTGCAGTGATATATTTCATTTATAAATGCAATAGACAAAATGATTTACAGGAACGCGCGGCCTGTAAAATTTTTTGCCTGTTTCCGGAACCTTCCGGGTTGCATTGGGCGGTGAAAGCCGCAATTTTCCCAAAAATAGAGAGTGAGGAAGAAATCATGGAAAAAGACAGCTTCATTAAGAAGTACGGTCTGCTCATCGGCACCGGCCTTGTAGTAGGTGCGGCGGCGGTGCTGCTGACCGCTTTCGGAAACCCTGCCAACATGGGCTTTTGTATCGCCTGCTTCCTGCGGGACATTGCCGGCGCCCTGAACTTCCAGCGGGCGGGCTTTGATGCCGAGGTTGGCACGGGTATCGTGCAGTACATCCGTCCTGAGATCATTGGCCTGGTGCTGGGTTCCACCATTATTGCCATGATCCGTAAGGAGTTCAAGCCCAAGGGTGGTTCCTCCCCCTTGACCCGCTTCAACATCGCTGTGTTCGTGATGATCGGTGCCCTGGTGTTCCTGGGCTGCCCCCTGCGCATGGTCATCCGTATCGGCGGCGGCGACCTCAACGCCGTGGTGGGCCTGGTGGGCTTTGTCATTGGTATTCTCATCGGTATCGTGTTCCTGAAGAAGGGCTTCAGCCTCCGCCGTGCTTATCAGCAGTCCATGACTGAGGGTCTGGTGTTCCCGGTGCTGATGGTAGCTCTGCTGGTCCTGCTGCTGGTGGCCCCCAGCTTCATTGTGTTCAGTAAGTCCGGCCCCGGCTCCATGACCGCGCCTGTCCTGCTGGCTCTGGTGGTTGCTATTGTGGTGGGCGTTCTGGCCCAGCGCTCCCGCCTGTGCATGGTGGGCGGCATCCGTGACGCCGTCATGTTCAAGGACTTCCGGCTCATTTCCGCTTTCATTGCCATCATCGTGGCAGTGCTGGTGGGCAACCTGATCCTGGGCAACTTTGTCCTGGGCTTCGAGGGCCAGCCTGTGGCCCACAGCGACGGCCTTTGGAACCTGCTGGGCATGGTTCTGGTGGGCTGGGGCTCCGTGCTTCTGGGCGGCTGCCCCCTGCGCCAGCTGATCCTGGCCGGCGAGGGCAACACTGATTCCGCTGTCACCGTTACCGGTTACATTGTAGGCGCCGCCGTGGCTCACAACTTCGGCCTGGCCTCCTCCGCCACCGGTATCGGCACCGGCCCCGTGGCCCTGGCTGTGGCTTGCGGCTTTGTGGTGCTGGCAGTTATTTCTATTGCCAATATGGCTAAATTGGAGGGTTAAACTATGATGGTAGATGCTCGCGGGTATTCCTGCCCCACCCCGGTGATTATGGTCCAGAAGGCTGTCAAGGCCAATTCCCCAACCTCTCTGGAGGTAGCGGTGGACAACCAGTGCGCCGTGGAGAACGTGACCCGGTTTGCCAAGAACGCCGGTTATAAGGTGTCTGTGGCGGATTTTGAGGGTGACTTCAAGCTGACGCTGACCAAGTGATGGAACAGTATATCGCTACGTTCCATACCCATCTGGCGGCTCTTCGCACCTGTAACGCCCTTAAGAAGCAGGGAGTCAGCGACGCGCGGCTGGCGCCCGTGCCCCGGCGGCTCAGTTCCTCCTGTGGGACTTGTACCATGTACCAGGGGACGGATCCTATGCTCTCCTGCATGGATGTGGATGTGGAGGCCGTCTACCGCCGGGAGGGGGAGGATTACCTCCTTCTGCACAAGGGCGAGGATTGATCGCTGGCGGGATCGCTGAAAATGGAGAAAGTGCCCTGTTTCCCAACGGGAAACAGGGCACTTTGCTCTCTGAGGATGTGCTGTCAGCTTACTCCGAAAAACAGCCGCACGGCAAAGGCAGCGGCCATGAAGCCGGCCAGATCTGCCGCCAGGGCGGCGGGAATGGCATAGCGGGTGCGGCGGATGCCGGCGCTGCCGAAATACACGGCGATGGTGTAGAAGGTGGTCTCTGTGCTGCCCAGCATCACCGCCGCTACCCGGCCTATGTAGGAGTCGGGGCCATGGGCGGCCATGAGCTCACTGCCGATGGCTAGGGCGCCGCTGCCGCTGACGGGACGGATCACCAGCAGCGCCGCGGTTTCCGGGGGGATTCCCAGGCGAGTCAAAATGGGAGCCAGGGCAGTTTCCAGGACCTCTGTGGCTCCGGAGGCCCGGAGCATGTGGACTGCCGTCAGAAGGCCCACCAGGGCCGGCAGGATCCGGAGGAGAATCCTGAGACCCTCCTCCGCCCCCTGTGACAGGGCACTGTATACGTCCACCTGGCGGCTTACGCCGAAAATGGCCACAAAGGCCAGCAGCAGGGGAATGAGATAGGCGGAAAAATCCATAACGGTGCCTCCCTCAGCTGCGCCACAGGCGGGAGAGAAGCCGGGCTGTCAGAAGGCCCACCGCCACAGAGATCACCGATGCCAGCCACACGGCCGGCAAAATATCAAAGGCGCTTTCCGCTCCCAGAGCAGAGCGGACACCTGCTACAGTAGTAGGCAGAAGTTGGATGGAGGCGGTGTTGAGCACTACCAGTAGGCACAGCTCATCACTGGCCCGTCCCTCGCAGCCCTGGGCCATCCGGCGGGCGGCGGTGATGCCCAGGGGGGTAGCGGCATTTCCCAGCCCCAGCAGATTGGCGGAGACATTGCCGGATAGGGCGGATAAGGTTTCTTTATCCCGACAGGCGCGGGGGAGAAGACGGCTGAGAATCGGACGAAACAGCCTGCTGAGGCCCTCTGTCAGGCCGCAGGCCTTCATGATGGCCATCACCCCGTTCCAAAGGCAGATCACCCCTGCCATGGAGAGACACAGCTCTACCGCGGAGGCCGCCCCCTCCATGGCGGCGGAACCCACCGCTCCGATGGTGCCTGCGTACAGCCCGTAGACTACCGATACCACTACCATACCTGTCCAGATCCATGCCATTGCCATATGTTCCATCCTCCTCTTTCCTGTGGAAGTCATGCTCTCTTTATGTATAATGCTCCGGCGGACAAAACATGCGCCCACTGTGTGCGCCAAGGGACAGACGGTTGACAGGGAAATGGAAATATGGTAGGCTTTAGGCAAGATTCGACAGTTTCCGTGAATATTTTCAGCAAATTTGCGGAGGAGGATGATACATGAAATCCACCGGCATTGTGCGCAGAGTAGATGAGCTGGGCAGGATCGTGTTGCCTATCGAGCTGCGCCGGATTCTGGACATCGGGGAGAAGGATGCCCTGGAGATCTTTGTGGAAGGATCTACTATTGTGCTGAAAAAGTACCGCCCGACCTGTGTCTTCTGCGACAATACCCGGGATATCTGTATCTTCCGGGGAAAGAACGTGTGTCCTAAATGCCTGCGGGAGCTGCGGGCCGTTCCCCTGGACGAGAAATAGTGATCTGCTGGCGGCGGAGGCATCATGAGCTTCCGCCGCCGTTTCTTATTTTTTAAAAGGGGTGCGGGACAGAGAATTTTACAAAAAACACCAGAGAGGACCCCGCTCCTCCTGTTGCAACAGGAAAGTGAATATGGTACAATAACAAACTGCATGATAATAACAATAACGGAGGGAACCTGATGACGACCCGTGACTTTCAGAGGAAGAAGCCTCTGGGTATTTTTCTAAGCTATTTTCGGCCCCATATGGGGCTTTTTCTCCTGGATATGGCCTGTGCACTGGTGATTGCACTGATCGATCTGGCATTTCCCTATGTCTCCCGGCTGTGCATGTACGACCTGATCCCGGAGAATCTATATGAGGCCTTTTTTGCTGTTATGGGTGTGATGGTGGCGGCCTATATTCTTCGCTCCATCCTGCAGTATGTGGTCTGCTACTGGGGCCACACCTTCGGCGTGCTGGTGGAGGCGGATATCCGACGGGACCTCTTCAGTCATCTGCAGACCCTGTCCTTTGGCTTCTATGACAAGAACCGTACCGGCCATCTCATGAGCCGGATGACGGCGGAGCTTTTCGATATCACGGAGCTTGCTCACCACGGCCCGGAGGATATCTTTATCTCCGGCGTCACCATTATCGGCGCTATTGCGGTGCTCTTTACCGTCCAGTGGCGTCTGGCCCTGGTGCTGCTCATTATCGTCCCTGTGGCCTTGATTGTAGTTACCCTGAACCGGCGTGCCATGTCCCGGACCTCCAAGAAGGTCAAGCAGACCACCGCCGGCATCAACGCGGATATCGAATCCAGCATTTCCGGCATGCGTACCGCGAAGGCCTTCTCCAACGAGGGGGAGGAGAACCAGAAGTTTTTGGGTGCCAACGAGCGCTTCAAGACCTCCAAGCGGGATTATTACAAGGCTATGGCCCGGTTCCTCTCCTCCATGGAGTTCTTCCTCTGCATCCTGCCGGTGACGGTGATCGCTGTAGGCGGCAAGCTCATCATGGACGGTCAGATGACCTATGTGGACCTCATTACCTTCAGCCTCTACATCAGCACCTTCATCAACCCGCTCCGCAAGCTCTCTACCCTCTCGGAGATGCTGGTCAACGGCTTTGCGGGGCTCAGCCGCTTCATTGAGATCATGAGTATCGAGCCGGAGCTCAAGGACAAGCCTGATGCCGTGGAGCTGAGGAATGTCCGCGGGCAGATCGACGTGGAGGATGTGAGCTTTTCCTACGAGCGGGATGATACGGAGGTCCTTCACCATGTGACCCTCCATGTGGAGCCCGGTGAGACCATCGCCATTGTGGGCCCCTCCGGCGGCGGCAAGTCAACCCTGTGCAATCTGATCCCCCGGTTCTACGACGTGGGGGAGGGCCGCATCACCATCGACGGCCACGACGTCCGGGATGTGACGCAGCAGAGTCTGCGCCGGAACATCGGCGTAGTGCAGCAGGATGTGTTCCTCTTCGCTGCCAGCATTATGGAAAATATCCGCTACGGCCGGCCCGGCGCCACCACCGACGAGGTCATGGAGGCGGCCCGCCGTGCGGAGATCTACGACGACATCATGGCCATGCCCGATGGCTTTGACACCTACGTGGGTGAGCGGGGCGCGCTCCTCTCCGGCGGACAGAAGCAGCGCATCTCCATCGCCCGGATCTTCCTGAAGGATCCGCCGGTGCTGATCCTGGATGAGGCCACCTCCGCTCTGGACAGCGTCACCGAGGCCAAGATTCAGCGGGCCTTCGACGAGCTGGCCAAGGGCCGTACCACCCTCATCATCGCACACCGCCTCTCCACTGTCCGCAGTGCCCACCGGATCCTGGTGGTCCGGGACGGCGTTATCTCCGAGGAGGGCACCCATCAGGAGCTGCTGGAGAAAAACGGCGACTACGCCCAGCTCTACCGGACACAGAACCTCCATGGATAAGCAGGAAAAGGCCCTGCTCATCGCCCGGGCGGCCCAGGACCCGGAGGACCGGCTGCTGCTGGCCCGGGTTCTGGACAAGCAGGAGCAGATGGAGCGGCGGAACATTCCCGCCTCCACCGGATTCCTCAGCCCCCGGGAGCAGATGATGGCGGTGAACCTCCTGAACGCCGCCGGCATTCGGGAGGGCTATGTGCTGGATGGCGGCTATGAGGAGGCGGAACGGAAGGTCCTCACCTTCCTGCCCGACTGGGCGGAGGAGGACCCAGAGGCGCTGACCTTCCTGCGGGCGAAGTTCCGTGGAGCGGACAGCACCCTCACTCATCGGGATATCCTGGGCAGCCTTATGGGGCAGGGGATCACCCGGGAGCGGGTGGGAGATATTCTCATCTCCGACCACAGTGCCGACGTGGTGGTGTCTCCCTCTCTGGCGGAGTTTTTACTCCAGAGCTGGGACAGCGCCGGACGGGTGCGGCTGGACGTGAGCGCCATTGACCGGGAGGAGCTGACGGTCCCCCAGGTTCAGATAAAGGAGGTGCGGGATACGGTGTCCTCCCTGCGGCTGGACGCAGTGGCGGCATCGGCATTCTCTCTGAGCCGAGGCAAGGCGGCGGAGCTCATTGCCGCCGGAAAGGTGTCCCTGGACCATGTGCCCTGCGAGAAGCCGGACAAGCCGGTGTTGGAGGGAGCGGTCCTCACCGTCCGGGGCCTGGGCAAGGCCCGGCTGGCGGAGTGCGGAAAAGTAACGAAAAAGGGGCGTATTGCCCTGCGGATAGAACGCTATGTGTAAAGACAAGGAGCAAAACCATGGAGCAGCATAAGATCGACCGGATCAACGAGTTGGCAAAGAAGCACAAGACCGTGGGCCTCACCGAGGAGGAGCACGCCGAGCGCAAGGCCCTCCACCGGGAATACGTGGATTCTGTTTTGGGCAGTCTCAAGGGCCACCTGGACAACACCTATCTGGTGGATGAGAAAGGAAACAAGACCAAGCTGAAGAAGAAAGAGGAACAGTAATGGACGAGTACAGCCAAAGGGATGCAGGAGAGCAGCGGCCTCCGGTCCGCAAGCCGCCCCAGAAGAAACCGGATAACAGCGGCTGGTACAGCTGGCCTATCATCATTGTGCTGTTTGCGCTGGGGCTGTGGCCTGTGGCTTTAATCCTCATGTTCATCAA
>CALXGE010000030.1 GCA_944387775.1 uncultured Oscillospiraceae bacterium
TCGGCGATCTTGATGGTCTTGGTGGTCAGCTCGATGACGCTGCCGATATCCGGCAGGACAATGTTCCGCCGGTCCATTCCCATTTCCATGGCCAGCTGGACATGGCGGCGCAGATGCCGCTGCTCACCGTGGAGGGGAATAAAGAACTTGGGCCGGGTGAGGGCGTGGATAATCTTCAGCTCCTCCTGGCAGGCGTGGCCGGAGACGTGGAGGGGATCGCTCTTGTCGTAGATCACATCTACGCCCTTGCGGAAGAGCTCATTGATGACCCGGCTGATGGTCTTTTCATTGCCGGGGATGGCGCTGGCGGAGATGATGACCCGGTCGCCGGGGCCCACATCCACCTGCCGGTGCTGGGAAAAGGCCATGCGGTAGAGGGCGCTCATCTCCTCGCCCTGGCTGCCGGTGGTGATGATGACCTGCTTATCCAGAGGCAGGGATTTGATCTTGTTGATGTCCACCACGGTGTTTTTGGGGATCTTCATGTAGCCCAGCTCCGTGGCCACCTTCATGATGTTCTCCATGCTCCGGCCAGTGACGGCCACCTTCCGCCCATAGGTGGCGGCGGCGTCGATGACCTGCTGGATGCGGTGAACGTTGGAGGCAAAGGTGGTGACGATGATCCGCTGCTTGCAGCCGTTGAAGAGCCGCTCGAAGGTCTTGCCCACGATCCGCTCGCTCATGGTGTAGCCCGGCCGCTCCACGTTGGTGGAGTCTGCCAGCAGGGCCAGAACACCTTCCTTGCCCAGCTCGCCGAAGCGGCCCAGGTCGATGACCTCGCCGTCGATGGGGGTGGAGTCAATCTTGAAGTCGCCGGTGTGGATAATGACGCCCATGCTGGTGTGAATGGCGAAGGCCACCGCGTCGGCGATGGAGTGGTTGACGTGGATGAATTCCACGTAGAACTTGCCCACCTTGATCATCTCGCCGGCTTCCACGGTGATGAGCTTGGTGGATTTGAGAAGGCCGTGCTCCTCCAGCTTCAGCTTGATGAGGCCGGCGGTGAGCCGGGTGCAGTACACCGGCATGTTCACCTGCCGCAGTACGTAGGGGATGGCGCCGATATGGTCCTCGTGGCCGTGGGTAATGAACAGGCCCCGGATCCGGGACTTGTTCTTCACGAGATAGCTCACATCGGGGATGATGAGGTCGATGCCGTACATGTCGTCGCTGGGGAAGGCCAGGCCGCAGTCCACCACGATCATCTCGCCGCCGTGCTCATACACGGTCATGTTCTTGCCGATCTCGTTGAGTCCCCCCAGGGGAATAATTTTCATTTTTTCTGCCAAATTTGTGACACTCCTTTTTGTCAAAAAACCTAGAATACCCTCGAAAAATGAGGAAAAACGAGCGCAGCACAAACAGACGGGAGGAATCTTCGCCCACCGGCCCACCTCGCTTCGTGGGACCAGGCGTGATTCCGCCCGCTATGTACAAAAAGCTGCGTCTTGGGGGTGGAGGGGCCGTCGTCGGGGCGGACCGTCCTATTTCATCACGAATCCACCGGCTGGGATTCACAAAAAAACCAATAGAGGGGGGCGCGGCATCTTGAAAAAGGGCGCGCCGGAAAGAGAAGGCTCTGCCGAAAGCGGCAAAGCGGGAGGCCGGGGAAATATCCATCCCGGCTCATACATAATCAAGTATAGCACACCTTTTTCCAAAAGTATACAATAATTTTTTATGCCCCGCTGTCATCCGGGCATTTTTGGCGGAAGAGCGTGATTTTGGGCTTTGCTTTGGCGGCGGATTATGGTATAATACAATGATCTATCATGTAATTGCTGCGGCGGAGGAAATCTGCCGTGAACAGAGGAGGGAGCGTCCCGTGCATAAAAAGCTGTCCCGGCTGGTGGAACCCAATCTTCAGCCCTATTTTTTCTGTTTGGCCCTGTTTATCGCGGCGGCTATCCCGGTCCAGCCAATGCTGGCGGCGGCGGAGGCCGTGGTGCTGGTACTGCTGTACATGTTCTCCCGCTATCAGAGTGTACGGCGGCGGCGCAGTGTGACGCAGTATCTCGAGACCATCACCGGCGGTGTGGACTCCATCAGCAAGAACAGCCTCCTGAATACCCCTTTGCCGGTGGTGGTGTTCCGGGAGGACAACGGGGAGGTCATCTGGGCCAACGACAGCTTTATGGAGCTTACGGAGGACGATGATGACATCCTCAGCAAAAAGATCCAGGATCTGGCTCCCGCCTTCTCCTATCAGAATCTCCTGTCCGATGGCACCATCGGGGAGCTGACGGAGATGAACGGCAGGAGCTACCAGGTTTACGGCTCCGTCAGCCGCATGAGCGGCCGCTCCTCCGGTCAGGGCCAGATTGTCACCGCCTACTTTGTGGATGTCACTGAGAGCCAGCACCTAAAGGCCATGTACGAAGCCTCCCGCCCGGTGGTGTCGGTGCTGGTGCTGGACAACTACGAGGAGCTGATGAAGGCCGGCGGCGAGGCCGCCCGCTCCGCCGTATTGGCGCAGATCGACGAGCGGATTAACAAGTGGGTCACCGACAGCGGCGGTATGCTCCGCAAGTACGATCGTGACCGCTACTTCTTTGTCTGCGACGAGCAGTGTTTCAACCGCCTGGTGGAGGAGAAATTCTCCGTGCTGGAGGCTATCCATCAGGTCCACAGCGAGGACGGCGTCATGGCTACGCTGTCCATCGGCTCCGGCAAGGACTGCGACACCTATGAGGATGCCTTCCTGGATGCCAACAAGTCCATTGAGATGGCCCTCAGCCGGGGCGGTGACCAGGCGGTGGTCAAGGACAGTCTGGACTTCCAGTTCTACGGTGGCCGTTCCAAGTCCACGGAGAAGCGCACCAAGGTCAAGTCCCGGGTCATGGCCAAAGCCCTGGGCGAATTGATTGCCGACGCCAGCGAGGTCTATGTCATGGGCCATGAGTATGCCGACATGGACGCGGTGGGTGCCTCCGCAGGTATTTGCTGCGCCGCCCGGAAGCGGGGCAAGCGGGTGCAGATCGTCATTGATCTGGAGAACAACAACGCCCGGCCCCTGGTGCGCAAGCTCCAGGAAATACCGGAGTACAAGGATGTGTTTGTCAGCGGGGCGGAGGCTTTCCTCCACGCCCAGCCGGGCGCTCTGCTGGTGGTGGTGGATACCAACCGGCCCGACATGGTGGAGAGCCGCCAGCTGCTGGATGCCTGCAACCGGGTGGCAGTCATTGACCACCACCGCCGGGCGGCCAGCTATATCGAGAGCGCGGCCCTCAACTTCCACGAGCCCTACGCCTCCTCCGCCTCGGAGCTGGTAACGGAGCTGCTGCAGTACATGGTGGAGGCCGGGGACCTGCTCCGCGGTGAGGCGGAGGCTCTGCTGGCGGGCATCATGCTGGACACCAAGAACTTCATGATGCGCACCGGCGGCCGCACCTTCGAGGCGGCAGCCTTCCTGCGGCGCACCGGCGCGGATACGGCAGAGGTTCGCCGCTACTTCCAGAGCGATCTGCCCAGCATGATCCAGCGCTACGACATCATTCGGGACGCCAAGATGTACCACGGCGATCTGGCCATTGCCGCCGTGGATAAGGAGGTTCCCCGGGTCACCGCCGCCAAGGCGGCTGATGACCTGCTGACCCTCCAGGGGGTCCAGGCCTCCTTCGTGCTTTATAAAGCAGGGGAGGGCGTATCCATGTCCGCCCGAAGCCTGGGGGAGATCAATGTGCAGCTGATCCTGGAGGGGCTGGGCGGCGGTGGAAATTCCACTACCGCCGGTGGCTATGTGCCAAACAGTACGGTGGACCAGGTCCATACCCGGCTGCTGGCGGCCATCGACAAATATTATCAGCAGTAATCACCCGATTTAACGGGTATACATAGCGGGCCGGAGGGCCCGGAAAAACAGGAGGATAACACCATGAAAGTGATTTTACAGCAGGATGTGAAGGGTCAGGGTAAGAAGGGGCAGCTGGTTGAGGTGGCTGAGGGCTACGCCCGCAACTTCCTTCTGCCCCGGAAGCTGGCGGTGCCCGCCACTGCCGACGCCATGAATACCATGCGGCTTCAGGAGAAGGCAAAGCGGGCCGAGGAGGCCCGGCAGCGGGCTGAGGCGCTGGAGATTGTGGAGAAGCTGAAGAACTCCCCGGTGAAGATTGCCGCCCGGGCCGGTGCCAACGGCAAGCTCTTCGGCGCCGTCACCAGCAAGGAGGTCTCCGATGCCCTCCAGGCCCAGTACGGCATCGAGCTGGGCAAGCAGAAGATCGTCATGGACGAGCCCATCAAGGCCTACGGCAGCTATCAGCTGAAGGCCAAGCTGGGCTTTGAGATCTCCGGCACCGTGTACGTCATGGTGGTGGAGGAGAAGTGAGATTCCGGGGCCTTCCCGGACCCGGTGCTTGTCGGCGGGGGCTCCACCCCCGCGCCCCGGGGTACTTTTTGCTCGTGCAAAAAGTACCCAAAAACACGCCAGCCCTCTTCGGGCTGGACCCCCGCTTTTTTTCAATCGGACGCCTGCGACGAAATACTGCGCAGCCACTGAATCAGAAAATCCTCCGGGCATCTGATCTGTAGCGGGTACCTTATCTAGCTTCGGCTGTCGCCCTCTTAAAGGGATAGATATATCTGTTTTTCACGCAACAAGAAGTGCCTCTCATCCCGAGGGCCGTCAGGCGAAGTGCGTAAATCACCGCACCGATTACGAGGGGCCAGCGGCTCCACGGTATTTCAGTGGCTGCCCGGTCCTAAATCTGATGGGGACCGATTGGGCAAAAAGAGGGGGCCGGGTCTCCCGGCGCTTTTTTGGTGACTTTTTGTGCGTACAAAAAGTTACCCGGGTCCGGGCCGGGGAGGCCCGGGGACCAAAGCCTGAAGCGGCTGCTTCGGACGCAGCAAAGAACCGAGAGCAAAAGAGAAGTTCAGAGGAACCATCCTCTGATAAGCCCCCCGCCGGCGGGATGCCGGTAAAACAATCGTGAGAACAAGGAGGAGAGCGCCCATGGACGAACTGCTGAGCCGTCAGATGCCTCACAGCCTGGAGGCGGAGCAGGCGGTACTGGGCTCTCTGCTCATCGACGCCGACTGCATCAAGGATGTGATGGACAAGCTCCAGCCGGAGGACTTCTACATCCGGCAGAACCGGGAGATCTTTGAGACCATCTACACCATGTTCAGCTACTCCAAGCCGGTGGACGGCGTTACCGTGGCGGAGGAGATGCAGAAAAACGGCACCTACGACGAGCTCACTACCCGCAACTATCTGGTACAGCTCATGGAGGTTACTCCCACCAGCGCCAACGTCATGGAGTACGTGGCCATCGTCCGCAGCAAAGCGCTGCTGCGGAATCTGGCCAAGGCCGCCGGCGACGTGCTGGCCATGATCCAGGAGGGCACCGGAGAGGCCCAGTCGGTGCTGGAGGCCGCCGAGCAGCGGATCTACGCCATCCGCCGGGGCCGCGCCGCCCAGGATATGGTACCCATCGGTCAGGTCATCAAGCCGGTGCTGGACCAGCTCAATGAACTGGCGGCTGGAAAGACGGGCTTGCCCGGCCTCTCCAGCGGCTTTTCCGCCGTGGACCAGAAGCTCCACGGCCTCAACCGTTCGGACCTCATTCTTCTGGCGGCCCGACCTGCCATGGGAAAAACCTCCTTTGCCCTGAATATGGCCCTGAATGTGGCCAAGCAAAGCGGCAAGACGGTGGCGGTATTTTCCCTGGAGATGAGCAAGGAGCAGCTGGTGAGCCGCTTGCTCTCCTCTGAGGGACTGGTGGAGAACGGCCGCCTGGCCACCGGACGGCTCAGCGCCTCCGACTGGGGAAAGCTGACCCAGGCCGCCCGGACGCTCAAACAGACGGATATCCGTATTGACGATAATCCCATGCTCACTGTGGCGGATATGAACGCCAAATGCCGCCGGATTGAGAACCTTGGCCTGGTGGTCATCGATTACCTCCAGCTGATGACCTCCTCCGGCGGAAAGAGCTACTCGGGGGAGAACCGCCAGCAGGCGGTCAGCGATATCTCCCGGATGCTCAAGATCATGGCCAAGGAGCTCAATGTCCCCGTCATCTGCCTCAGTCAGCTCAGCCGTGCCAATGAGAAGCGGGAGGACAAGCGCCCCATGCTCTCGGATCTGCGGGAATCCGGCGCCATTGAGCAGGACGCGGATATCGTCATGTTCCTCTACCGTGAGGACTACTATAAAGAGGATACCGAGAACAAGAACATCGCCGAGTGCATCGTGGCCAAGAACCGCCACGGCGAGGTGGGCAAGCTGCCTCTGCGGTGGATGCCGGAGTATACTACTTTCAGCACCATTGAACGGCGCTTCGACGAGGAATAGCAGCCGGGAAATCACCCGGGAGAGGAGTAACGGATGGAAGAGATGGGACTCTATATCGCGATAGGCGTACTGGTATGGATCCTGGCGGCAGTCTACATGGCTTGGCGGATCCGGGATTCTATGAAGAGGAGACTTTCTTCGCCGCCGGAGCTGACGTGGCTGATCTATCTGGTGGTATTTACCGTGGCCGCGCCTCTGATCTATGTGGCAGGCCGTGTGAGTCGAGGCGCCGGTTTGGCGGCGCTGGCGGTGGCCTTTGTTATCAGCTTTTCGATCTCCTACTATGCCCTTGGCCGCTATCGTAAGTGGTTGGCAGAGCAGGAGGCAGAGGACCAGGAAAAACAGGCGTGAGAACAGGGGCAGGGCTTCTGCTGTGGGCAACGGCTGCGGGGTTTCTTCTGCGGCGGATGCTCCGAACGAAGCGCTGGGACCGGCCCCCGGTGTGGGAGCTGGGGACCCTGGTCCTTTTGACTGCTTTGCCCTATGGATGGGCCACAGTGTGCTCGATCTGGCAGGACCGGGCGGAGCGGCTGACAGCGACGGCGCTGTGGACTGCCGTCGCCATTGGTTTTGCCCTGTGGGTCTGCCGGCGGTATCTGGCCTGGCGATGGGAGAACTGGAGAAAGGATGAGAAAATGGAAGCCCAGCAGGTGTTTCCCGCCATGGAGCGGGCCCGGACCTTCTGCCGGGACTACCATATGCTGCCGCCTCCCGGCGGTGTGATGCTCTGTGCTGTATCCGGCGGCAGGGACTCCATGGCGCTGCTGCACTTTCTCAAGGACCTGTCCCTGACGGAGGGGTTTTCCCTCCGCGCCGCCCACTATAACCACCACCTGCGGCCCACGGCGGAGCGGGACGAAGCTCTGGTCCGGCGGTACTGCCGGTACCGGGAGATCCCCCTCACCTGCGGCGGCGGCGATGTGTCCGCCTGGGCCCGGGAGAACGGCGCCTCCCTGGAGGATGCTGCCCGGACCCTCCGCTATCGTTTTCTGGAGGAGGCAGCGGACCAGGTGGGGGCGGTGCGAATCGCCACGGCCCACCATGTTCAGGACAATGCAGAGACAGTGCTGCTGCACTTGCTCCGGGGTTCCGGCCTCCGGGGATTGGGCGGGATTCCGCCGGTGCGCGGGAAGATCGTCCGGCCCTTCCTGGAGACGGATCGCCGGGATATTGACGACTATGTGGCCCGGAAGGGGATCCCTTATGGGGAGGATGAGACCAACGCCGACACCGCCTATACCCGCAATCGGCTGCGGCTGGAGATCCTGCCCCGTCTGGAGGAGATCGCTCCCGGTTGTACCGCCCGGATTGCCGGGGCGGCGGGTATCCTTCGGGTGGACGAGGAGCATCTGGACGAGGAGTGTGCCGCTTTGCTGCCCGCCCCGGAGAGGGACCGAGTTACCCTGCCGGTGAACACCCTTATGGGAAAGGATCTGGCTGTCCGGCGAAGGCTGGTCAGGGGCATGGCCCGACAGCTGGGCGTTGAGCTTACCGCCGCTCAGACCGATGGGGTGCTGGCCCTGGGCAGTAGCGGCGCTATGAACCTGCCTGGAGGTATTCAGGCCTTTCGCCAGGCCCACCGCCTGACCATACGCCGCCTGCCGCCTGCCCCTGCACCGCTGGTTCTCCATCTGGGGGAACAGAGCTGGGGAGGGAGGACGCTCCGCGTGCGGGAGAGTGAGGGAGGCGAAATGCCGCCCCGGGACACAGCCGCGGTCCTGTCGGCCCGAGAGATTACCGGTGCGCTGACCATTGCGGCCTGGGATGGAACCGGGCGGATGTCTGTGGAAAACGGCAGCCGGTCCATTAAGCGTATTTTTGCGGACCAGGGCATTTCCGCCGACCGGCGGGAGGAGCACCCCGCCTTATATCTGGACGGGCGGCCCGTAGCTGTGCTGGGCGTAGCGGTGGACTGGCTTTTCCGGCCTAAGCCCGGGGAGAGGACGCTCACCGTTGTTTGGGAGAAGGAGGAGAGAGGCAGTGAACTACTGTAGGCACTGTATGGTTCCCACGGAGGAGGACGCCTGTCCCCTCTGTGGAGAAAAGAAACTCTGGCCCATTCTGCCGGAGGATCCCTGCTTTGTGGCGGAGCTGGAGGAGCCCTGGTCGGGGATTTTTTCCGACATATTGCGGCAGAAGGCCATCCCTTGTATGGCAAAACCCCAGTGGGGAGCGGGCTGGACCGCTACCCTGGGCAGCAAATTTGAGCGCTACCATTTCTATGTACCCTATGAGTACCTGCCTGCCGCCAGAGAATTGGCGGAGGAGCTGTTCTCCCAAAGCGGAGAGGAATCAGAGGAAGAATAAGGAGAGAAACTATGAGTATGATGGATCAGGATATTTTGAAGGTACTGTACACCCAGGAGGAGATCGCCGCCCGTGTCAAAGAGCTGGGCGACCAGATGTATAAGGACTTTGAGGGCAAGGATCCGCTGTTTGTCAGCGTGCTGCGGGGAGCCTTCATCTTTATGGCGGATATTGTCCGGGCCTGCCAGGTGAAGAGCGACGTGGAATTCATCGCCGTGTCCTCTTACGGCAACGCTACCACCAGCTCCGGCGCGGTGCAGATCACCCACGACATCCAGCAGGATATCTCCGGGCGGAACCTGGTGGTTATTGAGGACATTCTGGACAGCGGCAACACCCTCAGCTTCCTCAAGCAGTATTTCCTCACCAAGGGGGCGGCATCGGTGGCCATCTGCACCCTGCTGGACAAGCCCAGCCGCCGTACCAAGGTTATCACCGCCGACTACATCGGCTTTACGGTCCCCGATGAATTTGTGGTGGGCTATGGCCTGGACTATGCGCAGAAATACCGCAACCTCCCCTACATCGGTGTGCTGAAGCCGGAGGTATACAGCGGGGAGTGATTTTCCGGCCGTTTCAGAACGGCTCAAACAGCGGGCGCCCCGCAGGGCGCAAAGGAGTGGTTGATTTTTGACCAAGCAGACGAGACGGCCCGGCATGGGGCTGTATTTCATGGTGGCCATTTTGCTGCTGCTGGCGTTCTACGCCTTTTCCGGCACCGGCGCCGCCACAACCGTCACCTATTCCCAGGTCCAGGACCTCTTTCAGAAGGAGCAGGTGAAGAGCTTCTATGTCAAGGACGGTACGGATCTGTACCTGAACCTCCAGAACGGCACCGTGGTGCGCAACGAGCTGAGCAGCGTGGAGCTGTTCCGGGAGGATCTGGGGGATCTCATTCAGGAGCAGAAGGCCCAGGGTATCCTGGTGGATTATGATTTTGCCCCGGTATATACGCCACCCTGGTGGAGCGAGATCATCCTGTATGTGCTTCTCATCGGAGCGGTGTTCCTCCTCTGGCAGTATGCCATGGCCAGAGCCCAGGGGGGTGGCGGTGTGGATCAGGGCCGGAAATTCGGCCGGGCCCGGATTCGCTTTGGCTCCGACAACAATAAGAAGGTGAATTTCAGCGACGTGGCCGGTGCCGACGAGGAGAAGGAGGAGCTCAAGGAGATCGTCCAGTTCCTCCAGGAGCCCAAGAAGTACCTGGACCTGGGGGCACGGATCCCCAAGGGCGTCCTTCTGGTGGGCCCTCCGGGCACCGGTAAGACCCTGCTGGCCCGGGCGGTGGCCGGGGAGGCCGGCGTGCAGTTCCTGTCTATCTCCGGCTCTGACTTTGTGGAGCTGTATGTGGGCGTAGGCGCCAGCCGAGTCCGTGACCTCTTTGAGGAGGCCAAGAAGGTGGCACCCGCTGTGGTGTTCATCGACGAGATCGACGCCGTGGGCCGCCAGAGAGGCGCTGGCCTGGGCGGCGGCCACGACGAGCGGGAGCAGACCCTCAACCAGCTGCTGGTGGAGATGGACGGTTTTTCCGCCAACGAGGGCGTGGTGGTCCTGGCGGCCACCAACCGGGCGGATATCCTGGACCCGGCTCTGCTGCGGCCGGGCCGGTTTGACCGGCAGGTGTACGTGGGTCGTCCCGACATCAAGGGCCGGGAGGAGATCCTCCGCATCCATGTGCGTAACAAGCCCCTGGCGGAGGACGTGGACCTGAAGGTGCTGGCCCAGTCCACCCCCGGCTTCACCGGGGCGGACCTGGAGAACGTGGTCAACGAGGGCGCCCTGCTGGCCGCCCGCCGGGGCCACAAGTTTATCACCCGGGGAGATCTCCAGGAGGCGGTGATCAAGGTTATCGCCGGCCCGGAGAAGAAGAGCCGGGTGGTGCCCCTCCATGAGCGCAAGCTCACCGCTTACCACGAGGCGGGTCACGCGGTGATGCACCACTGCCTGGAGAGCGTGGACCCGGTCCATCAGGTGACCATTGTACCCCGCGGCCAGGCCGGCGGCATGACCATCTCGCTGCCCGCCGAGGACAAGGGTTACTACTCCAAGCGCTATATGGAGGAGGAGATTGCCGCTCTGCTGGGCGGCCGGGTGGCAGAGGAGTTGTTCCTGGACGACATCTCCACCGGAGCCTCCAACGACATCCAGCGGGCCACCGACATGGCCCGGCGGATGGTGACGGTCTACGGCATGAGCGAGAAGCTGGGGGCGGTGTGCTTTGACTCCGGCCACGACGAGGTGTTCATCGGTCGCTCCATGGCCCAGGCCAAGACCTACTCCGAGGAGGTGGCCGCCCAGATCGACCAGGAGGTAAAGGCCATTATTGACCGGGGCTATGAACGCTGCCGGGAGGTACTCTCCGCCCACCGGGAGCAGATGGTCCGGGTGGCGGATTATCTGCTGGAGTACGAGACTATGTCCGCCGAGGACTTTACCCGGGTCATGGGGCAGCCCAAGGCTGTCCTCCGGCAGGAGTGATTCATCTCAAACATATGAAAAAGCCGTACCATTTCACCATAAATGGTACGGCTTTTTATCCACACAACAACACCATCCGGGCCCTACAGCCCCTCCGCCAGGAGAATGTAGCGGTCTTCTGCTTCCTGCAGGGCGGTGGTCAGCAGCTCCACAGCTTTGCGGACCACCAGGTCGTCTCCGCCATATTCTTCCAGCAGGGAGATCACCTGATCCACTTGCCCCACGAGGATGGCATACTCTTTTTCGTAATCCATAACGACACTCCTTTTCGCTGTGCCCGCAGCCAGGCGGGCGATTGGATACACGGGCGGGTGGCAGCCCGCTCCGCCTGCCTGCCGGGCAGACCGGAGGAGCGAATGGGGCAGCGGGAGAAGTTTGACGCCTTTCCGGGGAACTGGGCGGCCCCTGTCGCTCTCTGTCGTCAGTATAGCCCCCAGGGGGCGGGGAATTTTGTAGAATCCTGTCCGATAAAAAAAATTTGCAGAAAACAGGGGAATGGGCGCGAATCTGCAAACACTACTTGCGGGATACAGTTGCGGCGGATATAATCAACATATAGTGTTTTTCGATGGCTGACACAAAAAGCCGATGCTGACTGCCTGACAAAAAAGTCTAGACAAATTGTGCCGAACATGCTATGTAAAGATCCACTGCACCAGCAGCAGAAGTCCCAGGCCTGGTATTCCCAGGACGCCCACCACCGCCGCGTTGAACAGGTTCAGTCCCAGGGACAGCCCGGTGAAGGGGGCTGCGGCATTGAGGAGCAGCAGCGCTCCCAAACCCAGCAGAGTGTTGCACAGTACCTTCAGGGCCAGCTTCAGGGGGGCGGAAAACAGCCGCACGGATAGTGCCAGCAGACCTACCGCCACCCCTGTCAGCAGCAGAATGGTCTTTACGTCCATCGTCCCCTCCCTCCCGCGTGGGCGGTGACGGCGGTGGCTGAGCAGGCCTCCAGCTCCTTGATCTGGCGCAGCAGGTAGTTCATCCGGGACTGGAGGGCCCGGATCTCAAAGATACAGGATTCGGTAAGCTCCGGGTCGCTGGTGTAGTCAAAGGCGGCAAAGGCGTGACTGAGGGCCTGCTGGGTATTTTGCAGGCTTGTCTTGAGCTCATGCAGGGCAGGTCCGTCTGTGGGGCAGGTGCGGATGGGGGAGATACGCTTCATTGTCAAATCCCTCCTTGATTTCCAGTCTACGAACAGTTTGGACAAATATGCCTGTTTTTATAACAGCAAAAAAATCTCCGGCAATGCCGCCGGAGGGAAGGAGGGCGTATGTACGAGGAGTATATGGCCCAGGCTCTGGCCCTGGCCAGAGAGGCTGCGGCGGCCGGGGAGGTGCCGGTGGGCTGCGTCATCGTCCGGGAGGGACAAGTGGTGGGCAGAGGCCGCAACCGCCGGGAGGAGCGCCAGCGGACCTCCTCCCACGCGGAGATGGAGGCCATTGCCCAGGCCAACGCGACACTGGGGACCTGGCGGCTGGAGGACTGCGCTCTGTACGTCACCCTGGAGCCCTGCCCCATGTGCGCCGGGGCCATTCTGAACGCCCGGATTCCCCGGGTGTATTACGGGGCCCGGGACAGCGTCATGGGGGCCTGCGGCGGCGTACTGAATTTGTTTATGGAGGACTTTCCCAATCGTCCCGCCCTGGTGGGGGGGATCCTGGAGGAGGCGTGTCGGCAAGTGCTGGAGGATTTTTTCCGCTCCCTGCGGCAGGGGTCCTCACAGATCGACAATTCTGCCGGAAAGATTTAATACTTTTGTAATAACCTTGCGCTGTCTTTTGTAACAACCCCCCGGTAAGATAATACTTGCAAGAGACAATAACTTCTTTTCATCCAATCTTCCAAAACATAAACACAAGAGCGAGAGGAAATCCCTCTCGCTCTTGTGTTTATTGCTTTTACAGGGAGCTGTCCTCCGCCTCAGGGCTGTCTGCTTCCGGGGCCACCGCCTCGGGCACCTGCCGCTGGAGCAGCAGGAATACCGAAAGGATCACGGCGCAGCCGCCGAAGAGAAGCTTCTGGGACAGACCGCCGTCCGCCAGGGTGGCCACGGAGGTTACCACCGCCAGATCCGCTACCGGGGTGAAGCTGCGGGGGCTGCTCTCCCCACGGAGAAACCCTGCCAGCAGGGAGAAGGCATAGGCTACCATGGCGGAGGCCAGCACCGGCAAATAGTACCGGGCCAGCACCGGGTCGTCAGCCGCCGGGAGATAGACCGCCAGCACCAGGAATACGCCAAAGAACATGGCCGGCAGCAGGGGAGTGACGGATACGGTTCCGCCGGCACGCATGGCCCGGCCCAGGAATAAGACCGCGCCTCCGGAGACAACCGCCATCACCCCCGTTGCGATGGCGGCTACACCGGCAGTTCCGCCGTCGCCTGAGATAACAGTCAACCCGCCGCCGGCAATCAGAAGAAAGCATCCCACCGCCAGGAAAGGAACCTCTTTTTCCGGCGGGGCAAATCGCTGGGAGAAGCCGGCCCGGGTTTTGTCCAGGCGAAAACTGCGCAGAATCTCATACAGAGCAGCTACAGCCAGCAGCGCCACCAGAATCACCCCGGGCAGGGAGGGCAGGGACAGGCCGGTATCCGGATCGAAGCCGGTGAGATTCTGGACCAGCCGCAGGACCAGGAGCACAAGTCCTACGCACCAGGGCTGCCCGACCCGTCTGAAAAAGTTTAATTTCATTTCAGTACACACCTCTTCCTAAAAAGCCGTTCACCGCCGCGGAAACGGGGGAATCCGGCCGAAAACGCATTACCCACTCAGTATAGCACTGATCCAAGGAATTGTCATCATTTTTTGGACAAGCGCTTCATAAACTAAGGGGGAAGAGGAGGACGGGGTCATGGGAAAACATGTTGGCATATCGCTGATTCTGATCGTAGTGATCTTTTTGGGGGCCTGGCTGTGGGGTGGGCCCGGTGCCGCGGTGCCGGAGGAGGAGCCCACGCTGCCTGTGGAGACGGGAGAGCCGGAGGAGCCGGAGGAAAAACAGGCAGAAACCACAGGGGCCGACGCGGGACAGACCCTGCGGGTCCTCCTGGATGGGACGCTCACCGAGATGAACATGGGGGAGTATCTGCGGGGCGTTGTCCGGGCAGAGATGCCCGCCTCCTTTGCGCTGGAGGCGCTGAAGGCCCAGGCGGTGGCCGCCCGGACCTATGTCCGCTACCATATGGAAAACGGCGGCACGGCCAACCATCCGGAGGCGGATGTCTGCGGAGACAGCACCTGCTGCCAGGCCTATTTGAGCGCGGAGAAGGCGGCTGCAAACTGGGGCGACAAGGCGGAGGAATATGAGGCCAAGATCGACCAGGCAGTGGCGGAAACCGACGGGGAGTGTGTTCTTTATGGGGGAAAACCGATTCTCGCGGCCTTTCACTCCTCCTCCGCCGGAACCACCCAGGATGCCGCCAATGTGTGGAGCAGCAGCCTGCCGTACCTCCAGAGCGTGACATCGCCGGAAAACGAGGATACCGTGCCGAATTATCGCTCCTCTGCCAGCTTCTCCGCCTCTGCTCTGAAGGCCACGCTCCAGGCGGCTCTGCCGGAGGCAAGCCTTACCGGTGACCCCTCCACCTGGTTTACCAACATCCGTCAGGAGGAAAACGGCACGGTCACCACTTTGGCGGTGGGGGGTGTGGAGATAAAGGGCAGCCAGCTGAGAACCATACTGGGGCTGCGCAGCGCCTGCTTTACCATCTCCTTTGATGGGGATACCGTGACGTTTTCCGTTACCGGCTACGGCCACGGTGTGGGTATGAGCCAGTATGGTGCCAACGTTCTGGCTGCCGACGGCATGGGGTATCGGGATATTCTGGCCTGGTACTACACGGGTACCACGGTGGAGGTGTATCCGTGACTTGCAGAGGGGACGGAATGTTTCCCAGAGGCGGCCAGGGCTTTACTTTTTGTGCATCAGCTGATACAATAAACCACAGATAAAACCCATAGCATGCTTTGAGAAATTGCCTGGGTTTGTGGTTGGAGAGGATATGGAGAAAAGAAGATATGGATGTTGGAAAATATGAGCTGTTGCTGAAAGCGGTGGAACTGCGGAACCTGACCAAGGCCGCCACCGCGCTGGGGTATACCCAGTCGGGAGCCAGCCACATCATCAGCTCCATTGAGGCGGAGCTGGGGGTGGCGTTGCTGCGCCGGGATCACAGCGGCACCCATTTGACCATGGAAGGGGAAATGCTGCTGCCGTCGATTCAGGAGCTGGTCCTCTGCGGGGAGAAAATCCGTGCCCTGTCCCAGTCCATTTTGGGCATTCAGGCCGGCGTGCTGCGAGTGGCGTCTTTTGCCAGTATATCCCTGCTGTGGCTTCCCCAGATCGTGGGACGGCTTCACGCCCTTTACCCCGATATTCGGGTGGAAATTGTTTCCGAGACCGGGAGCTACCAGGAGATGGAGGAATTCCTGCTCAATGCCCGGGTGAACTGCGGATTTGTCCGCATGCCGGTGGACCCGGCGCTCAACTGTATTCCTCTGATGCGGGATCCTATGCTGGTAGTGCTGCCTCCCGATCATCCCCTGGCGGCCCAGGAGGAACCCATAACCTTTGCTCAACTGGCTCAGGAGCCTTTCCTGATGCCTACAGAGGGCAATAACTACGAGATTGAACAGCTTTGCAAACAGTATGCGTTTGAGCCCCAGGTGGCCTTTACCATGCATGAGGATCTTTCCCTGTTGGCCATGGCGGAAAATGGTTTGGGCTACACCATATTGCCCTCCCTGCTGGTCAATAACTATCCCCATAAGGCGGCGGTCAAGCGGCTGGAGACAGATCCTGCCCGACTGATCGGCATTGCCACCCGCGCCAATTACACCGTGTCTCCGCTGACTACCGCATTTATTGATCTGGTCTGTCAGATGGCGCGGGAGTATATCCCCGAACAAAACCGGCTGCTGGATTGACAAAACGGAATAACTGCCATAGAGGCCTCCGGATGCTGCGGCGTTCGGAGGATTTTTTATACTCTGCACGGATGAGGGGCAGGATTTTCGGGTATACTTTCCGGGGAGGTGAGCATCTGTGGAAAAGAAACCGTGTTCCCAACCGCCGGGGCGGAAACCCGGCTGGCCCGATGGGCCGGACGATGTGATCAACAAGTACGGGACCTATGAGGTCCAGTCTTCCTGCGGCATGGAAAACGACTATCCCATGATTGCCCAGGGAATGCCGAAATCCCAGAAGAAACGCCGGGTAAAGCAGCCCTGGGAGGAAAAGTGAAGCCCATCTTCCTGTTAAAGGGAGGCCGGGAGAGGAACCCCGGCCTCCTGTGAGGACAAAACAGGCGGGGACGGATGGATCCGTCCCCGCCTGTTGCTGTTATTTTTCGCTGTCGCTCAACGTCAGATACATATCGTACCATGTAACGCCGCCGTGGACAGAGGCGGCCACACCCAGATTTTTAAAGCCAAAGCTCTCGTAGTAGGCTACCTTGTGTTCCCGGCAGGTGAGGGTGACCGCCAGGCGGTTCTCCCGGCGGGCCTGGAGGATCAGGGCGTCCAACAGCTGACGGCCATAGCCCCGGCGCTGGAAGTCCGGATGGACCGCCAGACTGAATACGGACTGGTAGGGGCCGTCGTCCCTGTGACAGGATACGTCGGCAAACATCTCATCCACAATGGTGGGCTGGTCGATGACGGGACCCATGACAAAGCCTACCACCTCACCGGCCAACTCTCCCAGCAGCACGTGACGGGGATAGGCGGCGATCCGGTTTTCCATGGCCTGGAGGCTGGCGGCCTGCTCCGGCGGGAAACAAGCGGCCTCGATGGCGGCACAGCGCTGGGCGTCCTCCGGACGGGCGTGGCGGATCACCAGAGGGGCCTCCGGAACAAGACTTTTCAGGAATTCTTCGCTCTCTCGGATCTCCGCGCCCACATTGGCCATGTCCAGCAGATTGGCCCGCTGGATCTCCTCGGTATTAGAGGAGCAGCAATCGGAGAGGACCACCACATGGTAGTCCAGGGAGATGGCGTCATAGCAGGTGGAGCGGACGCAGTTGGGGGTGGTGGTACCGGAGAGGAGGACCGTATCTACCCCCAGCCGCCGCAGCAGAAGATCCAGTTCCGTGTGGAAAAAGGCGGAGTACCGGGGCTTGATGATCTCGTAATCCTTCTCCTGGCGGTCAAATTCCGAGGGATTTTCCACGGAGATGGGGCCGGTACTGCCGGGGGTCAGGGGTTTGCCGCCCTGGGCCCAGACAGCGTAGCGGGTATTTTCCACATCGCTGCCGTCGGCGCGGTAGGAACGGTTTACAAACACCACCGGAATATCTGCGCTGCGGCAGCCGGCAATGAGCCGGGCGCAGGCGGGTACTGTGGCCCGGGCGCCGCGGATGCACAGGGGGGATTCCGGATTCAGGAATCCGTTTTGCATATCAATGACCAAAAGGGCATATTTCACGGGAAAACCTCCTAAAAAGCACATGAAAGAATCAGATCAAGAACCACTCTGCCACCAGTACCACCAGGCAGCAGACCACCGCCACCTGGAAGAGACTGCCGCCGAACCAGGCCAGGGCGCATCCGGCAATCAAAGCCAGAAGTCCGGCCAGGGGGCTCTGGGTGGCGTCCACGATGGCGGGAAAGGTCATTACTGCCAGGGTGACATAGGGTACATAGTAGAGGAAGGAGCGTAGAGTGCGGCTGCGGATCTCCCCCCGGATCAGCACCAGAGGGGTCACGCGGATCAGATAGGACACCGCGGCGGATACCAGAATATAGAGCCAGATGTTCATGATGCGGCCTCCTCCTTCTCCTCGCCTTTTACCGGAAACAGCAGCGCTGCCCCAAGGGAAATCACCACAGTGAGAATGATCGTCTTGACACCGGAGGAGAGGCCGGAGAGGGCTTGCCACCGGGCAGCGGCATAGCTGAGGGCAAAGCTCAGCAGCACCAGGCCTCCCACAATTTTGCTGCGGCGGGCGGGAGGGACGATGATGGCAATGAACATGCCATAGAGCCCTACGCTCAGGGCGCTGACCAACCGCAGGGGCAGAACATTGCCCATGACGACTCCCAGGAAAGTCCCCACGCCCCAGCCGGGAATGGCTACGGCCATGGCCCCATAGGTATACCAGGGGTTCAAACGGCCGGGGAAGGCGATGGAGATACCGAAGAGCTCGTCGGTGACGTCGTAAGCCAGCAGCAGCCGGTGACGCAGCGGGGTATCGGGTGAGAGCTTCTGGCTCAGGGCGCAGGACATGAGCAGATACCGGGCGTTGGCCACCAGGGTCATGATGGCCACCTCCCACAGCCCCGCTCCGGCGGCCACCAGGGAAAACACGGCGTACTCCCCGGCGGAGGCGTTGTTGGTGAGGCTCTCCACCATGGCCTGGAGAGCGGTA
Organism: uncultured Oscillospiraceae bacterium; assembly: GCA_944387775.1. GTDB lineage: Bacteria > Bacillota > Clostridia > Oscillospirales > Oscillospiraceae > Pelethomonas. The sequence goes on from CALXGE010000030.1 coordinate 18,450, forward strand.
AATCCGGCGTTCCGGGCGGCAATGCCCAGGGTGAAGGCTACCGCAAAGTAGCCCAGGGCAATGGGGGTTCCGTCCCGAATTCCGGCGCGGAAACAGGTACGATTATCGTTCAAAGTTGTCACAACCTTTTTTCAGCAGTTCGGGGAGTATTATACCGCATCCCGGAAAATAGTCAACAAAAAAGCCGAGGTTTTCCGGGCAAGGACACCGCGCGCTCCAGAATGTCTGATTCTGGTAGACAAAATGGCAAACCATAGCAAGGCTATTGCGTATTTGCAGTTGACAATTTATAATAATATTATTATATAATAACATATAGAAAAAACCAATACAGGAGGAATATCGCTGTGCCCTTTACTATAACGACCCTTGTGGAAAACACCACCGCCTCCCCCTGCCTGGCCCCGGAGCACGGGCTCAGCATTTTTGTGGAGGGAAACGGGAAAAAGATTCTTTATGATACCGGCCCCTCGCCCCGGTTCTTGCTGAATGCAAAGGCTTTGTCTGCGGATCTGGACGATCTGGATGCCATTGTCCTAAGCCATGGCCACTATGACCACACCGGCGGGACGACGGCGCTTCTGGCCAGAGGCAGGGGACCCAAGGCGGTGTATGTGGGCAAGGGTTTCTTCAAGGAACGCTACAGCCGGAAGGGGGACGACCTGCTGGAGCTGAGCGCCACCGTGGAAGCCCGGGCCATCTCCCATGAGGGCATCCCCTGCGTAGAGGTGGGCGATGAGCCGATGCCTTTGGGACCTGGGGTATGGCTGTTGTCCGGCTTTGTGTCTACCGACGAGCAGGAGACAGCCAATCCCAACAGCGTGTACCGGGACCACGACCAGTTCAAGGTGGATCAGTTTGAGGATGAGGTGGTGCTGGTCCTGGAGACTGGAGAGGGCCTGGCTATGATCTCGGGGTGCTCCCATGTGGGTATTCTGAGCATCTGCCGCCGGGTGGAGGAGATCTTCGAGCAGAAAGTGGTGTGTTTTATCGGCGGGACCCACCTGATGAACGCGGGGGATTCCCGCATTGCCCACACCTGCCGCCGGCTGCGGGAGATGGGGATCCGACGGCTGGGAGCCTGCCACTGCAACGGGGAGCGGGCGTCCGCCTATTTCAAGGAAAATTTCCCTGGATATTTTGAAAACCAGACCGGCACGCGAGTGGTATTGGAGTGATCACTTTCCCGCCGGAACACAAAAAGGCCGCTGTCCTGTGGGACAGCGGCCTTTCGTATGCCAATAGAGAGATATCGTAAAATCAGCGCTTGCTGAACTGAGGAGCACGACGGGCGGCCTTCAGACCGTACTTCAATCGTCTGAGCGATGATTTTCCTTGATATTCCGGGCTTTTTTGAGCCTCGGCCCCTCGGTTGTC
>CALXGE010000031.1 GCA_944387775.1 uncultured Oscillospiraceae bacterium
GCCTACGGTGTGGGCTATGACGCCAGCCAGTTTATCTATAATCAATTCTGACAAGGAGCATCCATGAAACGTATCTGCAAATGGGGTGGGATCGCCCTGATCTGGGTCGGGGCTTTTTTCCTCCTCCAGGCGCTGCTGGTGCCAAAGTACATGGACGGCATCCCTGACGGCGCCCTGGTGCGGGAGTATTACCGGGAGACCACGGACCACGATGTGATTTTCGTAGGGGACTGCGAGGTCTACGAAAATTTCTCTCCCATTACCCTCTGGGAGAACTACGGTATCACCAGCTATGTCCGGGGAAGTCCTCAGCAGCTCATCTGGCACTCCTATTACACCCTCAAGGACACGCTGGAGCGGGAAACGCCTCAGGTAGTTGTGTTCAACGTGCTGTCCATGCAGTACGATAAACCCCAGAGCGAGGCCTACAACCGCATGGCTCTGGATGATCTGCCGTTGTCGGTGAACAAGATCCAGGCGGTGATGGCCTCCAAGATGGAGGATGAGACCCTCCTCAGCTATATTTTCCCCTTCTTCCGCTACCACAGCCGCTGGAGCGAGCTGACGGCATCGGATTTCCGCTACATGTTCCACCAGGATACCCTCAGCCATAACGGATTCCTCATGCGGGCGGACGTGCGGCCGGTGGAGACCCTTCCGGAGCCCAAGAAGCTGGCCAATTATCAGTTTTCTGACATCTGCTATGAGTACCTGGACAAGATCCGCCTCCTCTGTGAGGAAAAGGGTGTGGAGCTGATCCTCATCAAGGCTCCCAGCCTCTACCCCCACTGGTACGACCAGTGGGATCAGCAGATGGTGGACTACGCCGCGCAGTATGATCTCACCTATATCAACTTCCTGGACCATATCGATGAGATCGGGCTGGATTTTTCCGCCGATACCTACGATCAGGGCCTACACCTGAACCTCAGCGGAGCGGAGAAGCTGGCCGACTACTTCGGGCAGATCCTCCAGGATGCCGGGGTACCTGACCGCCGGGATGACGTGGAACTCTCTGCTGTGTGGGCGGAGAAGTGTGCGGCCTACCACGCCCAGGCGGAGGCACAGTACGCGGAGCTGGCGGAGAAGGGTTACCTGACCCGGGCTACCACGCCCGGCAGCCAGGTCCCTGCAGGGGAATAAGAGTGACCAAGTAAAAAAGGAGAATCAACCATGAAACGTATGAACCATAAGCTGCTGGCAGTGCTGCTGGCATTGACCCTGAGTTTGACCCTTCTGGCAGGCTGCGGCGGTAACAACAACAGCCAGAACAGCGGCGGAAATGCCGCCGGCAATCAGAGCCAGAACAGCGGCAGTGAGGATACCGGCGAGACCGGAAACGGCGGCCAGGAGGCCTCTGCATTCGTGTTCACCAGCAACGGTGTGGAGGTGCGGATGAACGCTGAGGCAGATCCTATTGTGGAGGCCCTGGGAGAGCCCGTCTCTACCTTTGAGGCCCCCAGCTGTGCTTTCCAGGGAACGGATTATATCTATACCTATGACGGCTTCCAGATCAATACCTACCCCATGAACGATGTGAACTATGTGTCCTCTGTGGTCTTTATGAGCGATGCCGTGTCCACTCCCGAGGGGCTGGAGATCGGCAAGACCAAGGATGACATGATCGCCGCTTACGGTGAGGACTACACCGAGGAGTACGACCAGTACACCTATACCCGGGGTGACAGCCAGCTGGTGGTACTGATCGAGGATGGCTATATCTCCTCCATTGAGTATCAGGCGGTGCTGCCTGAAAATGGCTGAGAATGATAAAAAGCCCGCTGGGCCGGATGATTCCGTGCCCAGCGGGCTTTTTTGCGCTTTATGTAGTTGCCGGCTTGAGCCATTTGCCGAAGCGGTAGTAGATGAAAATGGAGACGGAGGTAACCACCCAGGTGATGGGATAACTCATTTCCACCGTTTCAATGGTGTGGTAGGCGGGCACCACAGTGAACAGCCACAGAAGTCGCAGGGCGCACACGCCGAATACGGAGATCAGCATAGGCACCATGGATTTTCCTGCCCCACGGATGGCACCCGGCAGAAGCTCCACCAGGATATAGGTGATGTAGCAGGGGGCCAGGAACCGCACCATGCCCACACCGATCTCCAGCACATCCGGATCCGGGGTGAAGATGGAGAGAATGGGACGGGCCAACAGGAACATAACAGCCGAGATGGCCACGGTGAATCCAGCGGTCATGGCCAGAGACACCCGTACGCCCTGCTTGAGACGGTCATACTTGCCGGCGCCGTAGTTCTGGCCGGTAAAGGTGGTTAAGGCCTGGGACATGGCGGTGAGGGTCATCCAGAACAGAATATCCATCTTACCGTAGGCGGTCCAGGCGGCCACGGCATTGGTGCCGAAGGAGTTGATGGCGGCCTGGATGACGATGTTGGAGAAGCTGTACATAACAGACTGGAGCGCGGTAGGGACGCCGATGGCCATGATGGCCTTCAGAGGCTGAGCATGGAAGGCAAGCTGCCGGAGACTGAGGTGGTACGTTTCTCCGCTGGCGGCCATAAGGGAGATGACTACCAGGACGGCGGACAGGATCTGGGAGCAGACCGTGGCAATGGCTACACCCAGCACTCCCATGTGGAATACCACTACCAGCAGAAGGTCCAGCACGATGTTGCACAGAGAGGCGGCGATCAGGAAGTACAGCGGCCGCTTGGAATCTCCTACCGCCCGCAGTACGCCGGTTCCCATATTGTAAATCACATTGGGGATCATGCCCAGGAAATAGATCCGCAGGTACAAAATAGCGTCAGGCAATGCCTCCGGCGTGGTGTCCATAGCCCGCAGAGACCAAGGAGTAAGAGCAAAGCCCACTATAGTAAAGAATGCACCCACCACGACAGAGAGCAGCATGGCGGTGTGTACGCTCTTATATACCTCCGTGTCCATCCGGGCGCCATACCGCTGGGCAATGGCCACCACGGCGCCGCTGGAAAGACCGGTAAAGATGCCAACTGTCAGATTGGCAATGACGCCGGTGGAGCCCACGGCGGCCAAAGCGGTGGTGCTTACAAAACGGCCCACCACCACAGTATCCACGGTATTGTACAGCTGCTGGAAGAAGGTGCCGAACCACAGGGGAAAGAAAAATGCCAGCAGCTGTTTCCAGATCACGCCCTGGGTAATGTCAATAGCTTGGCGCGATTTGTTCATAAAAGATCCCTCCAAAATATGCGCATTGGTGTGAAAAGTAGATGTTGTATGGAAGATTCTACATGCTTTAGGAGAAAAAGGCAAGAGGAATTTATAGGCTGTGGGTAGGGTGATTTTGCTTGCTTTACAAGTATCAATATGATAAAGTAAAAATTAATTTATAAATTTGTTTTTATAAGGGGGAGTGCCATGCCCAAGGTGGCTTATTCTCAGGAGGACCGGGCCCGCATCCGGGAGGCTCTGGTTTCTGTTGCCCTGGAGCGCATGGCGCAGCAGGGGATCCAGCACACAACTGTGGAACAGATCTACCAGGCAGTTGGGATTTCCCGCACGTTTTTCTATTCCTTTTTTCCCACCAAGGAGGATCTCATTGTGGAGACCCTCTATCTGCAGCAGCCCCGGATTCTTGCCTACGCCCAGAGGCTTATGGAGGACCCTGCTCTCTCCTGGCGGGAGGGAGTGACGAAGTTCCTCTACGCCTGCTGCTATGGAGAGCAAAACGGCATTGCTGTGCTGACCGTAGAGGACCAGCAGCGCCTGTTTCACCGTCTCTCACCGGAGAGCTACCGTCAGTTCCGGGAGCGGCAGGCGCTGTTGTTTGGACGCCTGCTGAAATGCTTTGGGGTGCCGGCGGACCGAGATACCGTGAACCTCTTTACCAACCTGAGCCTCACCGCCATGGTGGTCCGGCGGGCTATTCCCGATACGCTGCCTCTGTTTGTCCCGGAAGCGGCGGAGGCAACGGTGACTTTTCAGATCAGGGCTATCGTGGACTGTCTCCAGTCCCTGCGGGAAATTCCACCCGAGGATTAAATACGCAGATCCGCCCGGTTCCAGGCTTATCCCGGGACGTGGCGGATCCTTCTTACCACATAATAAAAACAAATTTATAACAATATCTTTATTACGGACAGGCTGGGAAATTGCAGTGATGCCTCAGCTTACCGATACATATCCAAATACCAATACAACAGTTCAGGAGGAACGGATTATGGGATTTTTCAGCAAGCTATTCAAGGGTCCGGAAGTGGACCAGGCCAAGAGCGACGCCAACAGGAAGAAGATGCGGCTGCTCTTTAATCAGGTCGTGGAAAATGGGGACCGCTATCAGCTAATCTTCGGCTATACCGAGGATGTGAGCCGGTTCAACTACGGCTTCGTCCATGGTAGCAAGACCAAGATCGGCAACCTCATCGTAGGATGGAATGAGGCGGAGGAGACGGTAGTGGTGGTCCCCACGGTGCCGGACCTCTCCGGCTGTGGAGACCTCACCTTTTACCACCGCTCCGAGATCCTCAAGGCTTACCGGAATAAATACCCCACTGACGCCTTTGTTATTTACCCCGACAAGAAGGGCTACATCGCCATCAACGCCTACGACTGGCTGGACGACGAGTCCCTGTATGTCTACGTATCCCAGGAGGCGGAGCTGGCGGCTTTCACCGAGTTCTTCATGAACCGCTTTACCAAGAAGTGAGGTAAGCCATGACCCTGGGAGAGATTGGGGCCTTTTTACTGGTCCTAGTCATCGTGTTTGTGCTGGGGCAGGTCTGGTTCCATCTGGTGGAGTCGGTGCTGGAGGGGATCCGGCGGCGGTTTTTCCGGTCCAAGGAGCCGCCTGCCTGGCACCCTCTGCCGGAGGATAACGACGAGAAAAAAGACTGACAAGAGGGGAGGACCCGCGGCAAATTGCCGCGGGTCCTCCCGATTCTTTTGGCAGGTGTGGAAGAAGACGACTATCCCTTTTTCCGCAGGGTAAGGATGTTCTGCCCGTTCCGAAATTCATACTGGATGTCGTCCATCAGCTTCTTCGCCATGAAAATGCCCAGGCCACCGATCTGCCGCTGTTCGGCGTCCAGCGTCACATCCGGGTCCTCCCGCTCCAGGGGGTTGTAGGGACGACCTTGGTCTGCAAAGCCTACAATGACCTGGAAGGGGTCGCCCCCCGCTTCGCAGCGGACGCTGGCCTCTCCCACTTCCGGGTGGTAGGCATAGCGGGCAATGTTGACAAAGATCTCCTCCACTGCCATATCCACCTGGGCCATCAGCTTCATGGCGCAGCCGGCTTCCTCCATCTGCTGGTCTACGAAGGCTAAAACGGTATCCAGATTATCCAGGGTCGCCGCAATGGTGATCTCAGCCATTTTCATTCCTCCCATCGGTCTCGTTGATCCTGAGCAGCAACATGGTGATGTCGTCGGCCTGCTCCGCACCGGCGGCAAAGGCGGCGATATCCTGGTGGAGCAGGGCTAACTGTTCCTCCAGGGACTTGTCCGCCAGATCCACCTCGTTGAAGAAGGCCTGGAGCCGAGAATCGGAGTAGAGGGCGTTGTCTGGGTCCAGAGCTTCCGTGACACCGTCGGTGTAGAGGAACAGCCGGTCACCCGGCAGGAGGGTAATCTCCTGCTGCCGGTAGTGGACGTTCTCCATCCCAGCCAGTACAAAGCTCCGCTTGCTGGGGAGCCAGTCATAGGGCTGCCCGCCCAGAGCCGCCAGCGGCGGATTATGCCCGGCGTTGACGTAGGTGAAGCGGCCGGTGGAGATTTCCAGGATCCCCAGGAAGGCGGTGACGAACATGCCCGCCTCGTTGTTCTCGCACAGCTGGTTGTTCACCGTCTCAAAGACCCGGCTGGGCGCCATGCCGGCCTGGGCGTGGTTCTTAATGAGGGTCTTGGCAATGACCATGAACAGTGCCGCCGGTACGCCCTTCCCGGATACGTCGGCCATCACCACCGCCAGATGGTCCTGGTCCACCAGGAAGAAGTCGTAGAAATCGCCGCCCACCTCCTTGGCGGGAGTCATGGTGGCATAGATGTCAAACTCCTGCCGGTCCGGGAAGGGCGGGAAAATCCAGGGCAGCATGTCCGCCTGGATCTGAGTGGCTACGTTCAGCTCCGCGCCGATGCGCTCCTTCTCCGCAGTGACAGCGGTGAGATTCTCCACATACTGTACGATGTCGGTCTCCATCTTTCCGATGACCCGGGCAAGGGTGCCGATCTCGTCCTCCTTTCGGATCTGCTCCAGCAAATCCAGCCGGGCTACGTTGTCCTCGGCAAAGCGCTGGGCTTCCCCAGCGATGGTGAGGATAGGGGAGACCACCTCCCGGCGGAGAAAACCGATATAGACCAGCAGGAACAGGGCCACGGCCAGCATGGTGATTCCCATGACGTTCCACACATAGGTGCTCCGGGCGTTTTCCAGAGCTGTCATGGCCTTCTCCACTCCCAGGAAGGCGACGATCTCTCCGGCGGAGTTCTCCACGGGGATGGCGGCGGTGGTGTGGGCGCCGGAGGCCTGGGTGTAGGAGTAGAAATACACCGCGCTGCGCTCCCCGGTGGTCATGATCTCCGCCACTTCCTCCTGGTAGGCCGGGTCCATGTCCTGGGCGGTGTAGCCCAGCTCATAGCGGGTGAAACCGGTGTCCGGGTGTACGGAGTCGAAGATATAGGTGCTGGTGGTGTAGTTGTCGGATAGCTTGGTTACGTAGATGATATAGCTGTCGGTGGAGACGACCAGGGCGTCCAGCTTGGCCTGGATATCCAGGTACTCCTGGTCAATTTCTCCGGTCTCCAGATAGTAGTCCAGACGGTCGGGATTGAGATAGGTCTTAGCGGTTTCCGCGATCTCGTAGGCGGAGCGGTTGTACTCCTCCTCCAGCACCGTGGTAAACTCCCGGTAGCCCATGTAGCTGATGGCGGCGCACAGCAGTACGCTCAATAGCAGCACACTGGCGATGAGCTTTACGGAGAGTCCGGAAATTTTCCCTTTCATAGTTCCCTCATTTCCTCGAATTCGTCCGCCGCAGCGGTAAAAAACCGCTGGCTCTCCTCACTGTTCAGAATCTGAATGGGCTTATACTGCGCCATCGTCCGTCCCTGATGGGCCAGGTGCTGTTCGTACCGCTGGAAACTGCCGGGCGGCAGAAAGCGTACCCGCACAGGACCGATGTCGCCCATATTGCGGCAGCCCTGATAACCCAAGCTGGCCTGACAGAGACACTGGTCCATTACGGCTTCGGCGTCTTTCAGAGGTATGTGCTCCATATAGATCAGGTACCGTCCCGGCCGGACGGTATAGTCCTCCTGGGCACAGCAGGCGGCTTCGTGGCCGGTGCGCTGCTGGAACAGCCGGAGAGCCTCCCGCAGCTGCTCCGTGTTCAGCTTCTCATCCGCCACGTTGAGGGCCTGGTTGATGCGGTAACAGAAGCGGACGATAGGGGACTGGCCGTAAAACCCTACCACCTCCAGTACATCCTGCATGCGGTAGCGGTAGAGTCCGGAGTGGTTGGTAAAGATAAGCTCGTAGCGTTTGCCCGGCGTTACCTCCTCCATTGTAAGGGGATGGCCAGCCGCATGTGGGACGGGCAGGAACTCAAAGAATCCCGCCTCCGGCAGCAGGATATAGGCATCGGGTACGCCTACCCCCGCCGCAATGCTGAGGAATCCCTCGGAAGCGCCGTAGATAAAATGGTGGATGGGCACAGTTTTCGCGTAAGTCTCCATGGCCCGGGTGTAGATGGGGAAATTTCTCCCGCCGATCCCAACGATGTACCGGATGTTCGGCCAGATTTTGGGCACCATGTCCTCTGTATTTATATCCAGCTGAAGGGTCCGCAGCTCCGCTGCGCGCTGAGGATCGGGGGGCAGCCATTGGCATACCTTCTGCCGCCAGTGCTCCGGCAGGGGGATGCTGTCGTCTACAGTACCCCTTTCCATATCCCGTAGCAGCAGATCCCGGTTCTGGCGAATGTAGTCCAGAGTGCCCACTACCCGGTGGAGAAACACGCTGTGGATGGCAGTGATATTCCGCTCCGCCAGGGCAAAGCGGACTTTCACGTAGGTCAGGTCCTCCACCTTTTCCGGGAAGAGTACCTCCTTGGGCACACAGTAGTCGGAGGCATCAAAGGTCCCATCACGGTCCAGCCATTGATACAGGGATGCGGAGCGTACGCCGCACATCTGCCCGCCGGGCAGAGAGGTCCTGGCAAATTCCCCTACCTGAAAGATCTTGCCGAAGAGGGCCTCCGGCGGCATCTGGGGGTAGTGCTCCTGCACCATGCCGAAAACCCCGCCGTAAATGTAGTCATAATGGACCAGCATGTCCGTCCCGGTGACCGGAACGTACTTGGGAGTGCCGGTGCTGCCGGAGGTAATAGCAAAGTATACCGGTTCCTCCTCCGTCAGCTGACGGGTGCCGCCGGAGAGCAGGTTTTCAATATAGGGCTCATAGTCCCCATGACAGGAGAGGGGCACCCGACTCTGAAATTCCTGTGTGGATCGGATTTGGGAAAACCCATAGCGCAGCCCATATTCTGTTGAGGAATTTTGCTGCAATATGGTCTGCAGCTGTTCTTTCTGGATCTGCCAGGCGCGGGCTGTCGTTTGCCGCAGCTTGCGCAGCGCCGCAGCGCCCAGCGAAACATAATCCGTATTCATAATGGGCTCTCCTGTTGCTCAGAGTAGAAGCTGAACTGTATTTACACCAAAAGTCCGCTGATACACAATGGTTTCCATCATATCGGCAATCAGCTGGATACCAAGGTACTGCTCGTCATGGGGCTTACGCTGGTCAAAGGGGTTGTAAGCCTTTCCGTCATAGCGGATGCGAATGCCCAGAGCTTCCTGCAGGGAAAAGACCCGCACGTCGAAGCGGACGGCAGTGCCCGGGTTTTCCTGGACGATCATGGTCATGACCTCCTCAATGGCCAGGCTGATGCGCATGACCTGCCGGGGATTCATCTGATTTTCCCGGCAGAAGTCGGCAATCTTCTGGCTGGCCTGGCAGATCTGCTCCGTATCTCCACTGACCGAGAAATTTACCACCTGGCCCGCCTCCTCCAGAGAGCGGTCCATCAGCAGATATCGGGTGCGCTCCGGGTGGTGCCTGTGGTAGATGGTAGTGGCGGCATACCACAGGAGCAGAGTAATCAGCTCGCTGAGTACCAGGAACCACCAGGGGCTCAGATCCAGAGCCAGAGCGGCGTACAGGCTGACAGCGGAGGCCAGAAATACTCTGCACAAGATGATGGTATTGGCCCAGCGCACATGGCCCGACACATTGTAGTACCCAGAGAGGATGGTACATCCCAGGGCAGGAAACATTCCTGCAGAGAGGCACACCATGGCAAAGCGAAGGGAAAGGGGGAGGCCGTAGACAAAAGCGATGCCGTCGGCACACAGGATCACCACGGCGGCGAAAGCCCCGCAGCACCATATGCCGGTTCGCCACTCCCGGCGGATCAGGAGGGCGGCGCTTCCATTGTCCCGCTCCCCGCTGTAGATGCCAAGCATGGCGGAGGCGGCCTGGGGCACGCCGTCTACGATGCTCAGGGAAAAGGCGCTGATGCAGTTGACAGCGGTAAAGGCAGCCACCAGCTGGCTGCCGCCTGCCTCCATCAGCAGGGTATTCACAGCCAAAAGCCGCAGTGTTTGAAAGATATTGTTCAGGGCGGAGGGACTTCCATCCGCCGCAATGTTTTTCCAGTCCTGGAGACTGGTAATGCACCGCCGTCCCAGGCGAAAGCCGCTGTCCCTGCCGCACAGGCAGAAAAAGCCCATGGCACAGGCTATAGCGGTAGAGATGACGCTGGCCCAGGCCGCTCCTCCGATCCCCAGATCCAAGGGGTAGAGAAACAGCAGGTCCAGCACAATATTTCCCACTCCCATCACCAGCATCATCCTGGCCACCATTTTGGCCCGACCGTCCATGCGGAGGAACCAGAAGGGTACATAGATCAGGATCTTCGGCAGGGCGCCGATCAGAGTGATGGAGGTGTATTCCCACACCAGGGGCCGAATCGCCGGATCGGAACAAAGCAGAGCGGTCAACGGGCGGCTGAGGAAAAATCCGGTGGCTGTCACGACCAGGGATGCCGCAATACAGGACCATACCGCGGTTTGGTACATTTCTTGGCTCTTCTCCGACTGCTGGCGGCCAATGGCCTTGGATGCCTGGATTGCCGTGCCGGAGACCAGAAAAGAGCCGATTACGCACAGCACCAGGTACACAGGGACACACAGGCTGATGGCGGACAGACCGTCTGTTCCGATCCGCTGTCCCACCAGGATCCCGTCCGCCAGGATATTAATATTTTGGCTTAAAATGGACAGGATACAGGGCAGAAGGCTTGCGTGAAAGGCTTTGCGCAAAAAGGCCTCATCTTGCTGCAAACGATCAGGATGATCTGTCGACTTCCGGTATGCCGCTGTACCCGCCATGGAAATCCTCCTTTGCGCCTCAGGCGATTGTCAGGATGTCTACGAAACCGGTGATCTCAAAGACCTCCATAATCGTTTCGTTGACGTGAAGAATGGTCATCTTCCCCTGCTTGTTCATGGTCTTCTGTGCGGCAAGCAGAACCCGCAGGCCGGCGGATGAGATGTAGTCCAGACCGGAAAAATCGAAGATCAGTTCGGAGATACCACCTGTGGAACTCTTGAGTTCTGCTTCCAGCTGGGGGGCAGTGTTGGTGTCCAGACGGCCTTCCAGGGTGATGCGCAGTGTGTTGTGGTCCACATTTTTTGTAATCGTCATAAAATTTCCTCCATATGTATGCGATTCGAGCTGTCTTTATTGGAAATTGTTAAGTAGATGAATTGGGTTACCAACATGGGAAAATTATCAATTCTATCATAGCACAGATTTTCACCGTTAACAATTATATCTGTCAATTTATACCGCAGGACCACAGAATAATATGAGTATGTTCCCGCAAAAATAAAAATCCCTGCCGGTAGGCAGGGAACAAACAGCAGATGTAGCTAGGAACCACAGGAAATGGAAAACAAAAGAAATGACCCTCGACTCTTGTTACAAATTTCTAGTAACAGTCGAGGGTCATTTCTCTAAACAGGTGGGTTCCATCTGTGGCTAACCTCGCTTTCTTAAAGTAGAGAGAACTGCTTAGTACATGGGACTCACTCCTTTTCTTGCTCTAATAATACCTCTGAAATCCCTGCTTGACAAGATGGGATATCCCATAAAAAAGTTTCGTAATTCCTGTGCAGATGGGAGAAATACGGGATCTAGCTTATAAAATAATTGACGTATCAGGTGTAATGTGATATCTTGAAAGTGATAGGGCGGTCTGCGGGACCGTCCTTAGCCATGTATAAAAAGAGGCCCGTCGCAGATTTTTCAATTCTGCGACGGGCCTTGTGCGCATTATGCAGTATAGATCGGCAAATCAACCCAGCTTACTGTACGCCTCATCGGACACGGCTTCCAGCCACTCATTGGAGCAGTTTTCGCCGGGAACCTCTATGGCCAGATGGGAGAACCAGCTGTCCGCTGCGGCACCATGCCAGTGCTTCACACCGGCGGGGATGTTTACCACATCGCCGGGATGGAGCGCCTGTGCCTCTTTGGCCCACTCCTGATACCAGCCTCGTCCAGCCACGCAGAGAAGAATCTGGCCGCCGCCCTTTTCCGAGTGGTGGATATGCCAGTTGTTGCGGCAGCCCGGCTCAAAGGTCACGTTATACACGCCCACCTGGCTGGTGGAAAGAGGCTGTAGGTAGCTCTGCCCCACGAAATACCGGGCAAAGCCCTCGTTGGGGGCTCCAATAGGAAAGACCATTTCCTTCTGATGCCGGCTCTTTTCATCTTCGCTGATATCCTCACTCCAGACCTCCTTGGCCATGCGGAAAGCGGCCCAGGCCTTGGGCCAGCCGGCATAAAAGGCTGCGTGGGTAAGAATTTCTGCGATTTCCTGCCGGGTGATGCCGTTTTGTCTGGCGGTAGCCAGATGGTACTGGAAGGAGCTGTCCACCAGTCCCTGGGCCATGAGCGCTACCACCGTCACCAGGGACCGGTCCCTAAGGGAAAGCTTATCCTCCCGGCTCCAGACCTCCCCAAACAATACATCGTCATTGAGCTGTGCAAATTTTGGGGCAAATTCCCCCAGGGCGTCCCGCCCCGCTGTCTGCTTGACTGCCATATAGATACCTCCTGTATCGAAAAAGTATTGGAAACGGTTCTGTCTAAGGGAAAAAGAGTAATCCCCGTACTGTGCGGGGAGAGGCGGCTTTACCGAATGGCCGCGCCCATGGCATAGGCCTCCGCTAGTTTGTCGGCCGCCATCTCGCCGGGAGCATTTGCGCCGCCACCCCGGACCACTCCGGCCAGCCGGGCCTTTTCGAAGCAGGCGATCCACCCCTCCAGTCCGTGGACGGGGCCGTCAGAGGCGCTGTCCTCGCTTTCGGCGGATGCGGTGAGCAGATAGATATCTCGGAAAGCATAGTCGGCGGAATACAGGGGATTGGCCCGATCCAGCAGAGTCTTCATCTGGCCCGACATCTCATAGTAGTAAACCGGGGTGGCAAAGCAGATAATATCTGCTGCCCCCATCTGTGCCACAATAGCGTTGGCATCGTCCTGAATCACGCACCGGGGCGCCTTTAAGCAGGCCATGCAGCCATTGCAGAAGCGCAGATCCTTTCCCCGCAGGGAGATCATCTCCACCTGGTGGCCGGCCGCTTCAGCACCCTGGGCAAACCGCTGGGCCAGTAGATCGGAGTTGCTGTTTGAACGCAGACTGGTGGAGATCACCAATACCTTCTTGCTCATTGATTTTTCCTCCTTATTTTCCCGCCGTACAAGATTTGCAGGCATACGACGGGACCATACCAATTCGATTTGATTGTAGCACCTGCGGTATCCAATAGCAAATACCTATAAGTAATGGCTTTCCATGCTTGGAATCTATATATAAACTGCGGCGTGACGGGTCTGTCAGAAGGTGAGTGGATGGTATTGCGGGAGCTGCACGCTTTTCTGGCGGAAGGATCTGAGTACGTGCCAAACAGAACCTTTCATATGACAGAGGACGGTATGGCTGGAGAGCCATACCGTCCGGTAGTCCGCAAACCTGTATGATGATAAGCTGCACCTGGTCCGCAAAAGCAGCGGTATTGCACTGATGCTCAGGAGGCGATGTCCGGATCCCAGTCACAGCGGGGACGGCATATACCAATACAGTATTCGCGTAACGCTTTATGCGGGGTTCTTCTCTACTTTTGTTCCTGCTTCATCGCAAAATATCCGATCAGCACAGTCCAGACATAGGCACAGGTCTTGGGGATCATCAGCATTCCGATCATAGGAATGGTATCTGCCCAAAGTACCACCGGGATATAAAAGCCAAAACTCAGCACGATCGTCAGCCACATCCAGCGAAATGCTTTGTCTCCGTGCTCCTTTGCACTGCGGTAAAACAGCACAATGATCAGAAGACCCAGCAGAGCAAAGGGGATGTTGCGGTAGATGCCCCAGGAGAGAGGTGCGTCAGCACTGAGCCACTGATTCTGCGGCAGCATGCATAGAAGGATTCTCAGACCGGCAAGGACATACACCGCGGCGGTCAAATCGTTCCTGCCTTTGACATGGTACCGCTGCCGCCACACATAGTAGAGCAGCACATAGAAAATCGTCATGGTGACAGAGGTGATCCACTTTCCAAGACCGAGAGAAATGGTATAGTTCTCAAGACCAGTGGTACACAGGGCAACTGCCCGGGGAATCAGATGGAATGCATCGCCTGCGCCCAATACCACCGCCATAAAGCCGAACAAACGGAACTGGCGATTTCCCTTGCTGTCTCGGATCATCAGAAGGCCGATGGTAATGACTGAGATCAGATAGACGGCATCAAACAAAGTTTCCATAATTGCCTGCATTGCTTATTCTCCTTTTTGCGCTGTTTTGTTTTGTGTGACGACTGCGGTATAGGTGGTCTTGCCATAGTTGCGGCCAAACAGTAATCCGGCCAGCAGAAGGGAAGCGCCTAAGCCGGTATAGAAAACGGCGATAAAACGTTCCGGTGCAAGCCCACTTACCCGCAGACCGATGCCGCCGGTCATCATGACTGCCATGATGGCAAAGGCCTTGCCGTCAAAAAATTTCAGAAAAAAGTGCCGTTCCTCCCGATAAGAGATAATTCTTGCGGTATGCTTTTTTACCAATTTTCCAAATATAAACCTCTGAAACACGGCGAAGACCAGTATAGACAGAAGGTAATTCGACATTGTGAGATAGGCCGGGTAGGCCATTAAGCCGATGCGGAGAATATTGAATCCCGCCGCGCTCCACACCAGGCAGGCCAGAAGCAGCAGAGTATTACGCTTTACTTTCATATCCGCTCCTTTGTAATGAACAATGTTCAATTTCCGGGATATAAAATTCCCACCGTAACGTGGGAATTTTAATAGAGGGTCCTGCGGATGATCTCCAGCACAGCCGAAGGGTCATAGTCCTGTCGCAGCAATGCGGATAGCATCAGGGAGAACAGGAAATCCGCAAATTTCTCCACTGTAAATTGTTCGGTAAAGGCGTCCGGCCGAATTTTGACGTCCTGTCGCAGGACGGAACACAGTCCTTCTAAAATGTGCTGCCAGGTTTGCTGCATCCGCCGTTTCCCATCGGATTTGTCCTCTCCCATAAAACCCAGGGAATGGAGGGTGAAAAATCCGGGATACTGTCTGCCGCCGTACTCCATTCGCTCATACAGCCAGGTCATGCAGGCAAGAGTGTCTTGAAATACGGCGCCATCCTCCGGACGATGGAAAATTTCGCACCAGACGCTTTCTACTGTAGCTCCGATTAGAGCAGCTTTGGAGTCAAAATAGTTGTAGATAGAGCCAATAGATACCCCACAGGCCGCCGCCACCGAGCGGATATTGACTGCGGACCAGCCCTCTTTCTGGATCAGCTCCCGGCTGGTTGCCAGGATTTTTTCTTTTGATGTGACAACAGTATTCATTGAACCACCTCAATATGAACATTGTTCATTATAAGGTTTTATCGTTCTTTGTCAAGTAATTTTTGTGTCTGTTCTCCTCTGCTTATGCAGATTTCGTCCCGGCAGATCCTGGCATTGTCAGATGGGTCGGTACATGGTATGATGGGGTCATTCAGAAAGGAGGCGGTTCCATGCCCCTGCACATCGTAAAAAACGACATCACAGCCATGAAGGTGGACGCCATCGTCAACGCCGCCAACGAGAGCCTGTTGGGCGGCGGAGGTGTGGACGGTGCTATCCACCGAGCTGCTGGTCCGGACCTGTTGAAAGAGTGCCGCACCCTGGGCGGCTGTAAAACGGGACAGGCCAAGATCACCAAGGGCTACCGCCTGAGTGCAAAATATGTGATCCATACCGTTGGTCCTATTTGGCGAGGTGGGAACCACGGGGAGCAGGATCTGCTTGCCTCCGCCTACCGCTCCTCGCTGGAGCTGGCCCTGGCCAACAGGTGCGAGACGGTGGCCTTCCCGCTGATTTCCTCCGGGGCCTACGGCTACCCGAAAGACCAGGCACAGAAGGTGGCGGTGGACACGATTGAGGAGTTCCTGCAGGCCCATGATATGACGGTCTACCTGGTGATCTTCGACCAGAGTATGCTGAAGGGTTGAACGCAGAAAGGAGAACGACCATGCCACGTACCGATGTAACGCAGATGCCCTTTTCAAAGCTGTATCCCTTACTGGTGAACAAGGCTGAGAAGAAGGGGCGCAGCAGGGAAGAGGTAGACCAGGTTACCGCCTGGCTCACCGGATACACGCCGGAGGATATTGCCCGGCTGGAGCAGTCCGATACCAGCTACGGTGACTTTTTCCGCAGCGCCCCCGCTATGAATCCAAATCGAACGCTCATCACCGGAAAGGTGTGCGGCATTCGGGTGGAGGAGATCGAGGACCCACTGATGCGGGAGATCCGATACCTGGACAAGCTGGTGGACGAGCTGGCAAAAGGGAAAGCTATGGAGCAGATTATGCGAATTGGGGAGGCGGAGTGTGATCGCTTCTAAAGAGGAATTGCTGGAAGCCAAGCGACAGATCGATTCCACTCTGCACAAGCTGCGGGAGACTGTCAAGACTCTGGAGGGAAAAGCAAATCCCTCTCGCTATAAATCCCAGATCACCCTGGCCGAGCGCCGCATCCAAGCTTTTACCATTGCTGTTTCTCTCATCGAAAGAGAGATGGAACAGATGCCAAAATGACAATAGAAGGCCCGGAGTTTCTGAACCTGCAGAAGCTCCGGGCCCTTTTTGTGGCAATCTTTCCATTATCCTAATTCACCAGCTTGGATACGGCGTTTCAGATCGAGGACTTTTTCCTCGATTTTTGCCATGACGGAGAGAAATTCGCTGTCCTCTTTGCCGCTGGGATCGTCCAGGCCCCAGTCCTCCCGGTGGGCGCAGGGAAGGGTCGGACACT
This sequence comes from uncultured Oscillospiraceae bacterium, assembly GCA_944387775.1. GTDB lineage: Bacteria > Bacillota > Clostridia > Oscillospirales > Oscillospiraceae > Pelethomonas. The sequence goes on from CALXGE010000031.1 coordinate 16,386, forward strand.
GGACATTGCAGCCCATGGTGACCACGATATCCACGGCCGGCAGATGGTCGAGAGGCTTATTATACTGGGTCTGCTCCATATCGATGCCGTGGACCTGCTTTATCAGGCGTACTGCATCGGGGTTGATGCGGGCGCCGGGTTCTGTACCGGCCGAAAAACTGTCAAATGCATCACCGGCCAGTTTTTTGCCCAGAGCCTCTGCCATCTGGCTGCGGCAGGAGTTGTGGACGCAGAGAAAGGCCACCTTGGGTTTACCGTGGTTTTGCTCCGCCTCTTGGGGGCTCGGCTGCCTGCGGGGAAAGGCATGTTCCTGATCAGAAGGTTCTCTGTGCGGTGCTGTGGGAATAGTACCTGCTTGCCATTGTTCTTTTTTCATGTGTTTGTCTTTCCTTTGTTCAGTGTATCTCTTATCCGGTCCAGCCCTGTCCCAAGGCCTTCAAAGCCCGCGCAGCGCCCTGGCCGGGTGTTTACGGCGTGGTCCAGCAGGGGCTGGGCCTGACGAGAGGTATCCAGACATAAATCCAGTGTCAACACATCCTCCCAGGCCCGGTTGAGGAAGGCCACCTCCCGCCGGCCGTGGGTACGGGTGATCTGGGTGTCGCCCGCCTGCCGGAAATAAGCCTCTGCCTCCTCTTGGGAAAAGCCGGCGGCGGAGAGGCTTTCCAGGAGTCCCTCCCGAAACAGTCCGGGGATGTCCGCCCACTGGAAAGGTGTCACGTCATATCGGACAAAGGCGTATCGGCTGTGGCAGTGGACGGCCAGGAGGCACTTGCGCCCCCGCAGGTCGATGACATGGAGATCCCAGCAGAAGCGGCGATCCTGCTCTGTGCCGTAGTGCGGTGTTTTCACTTTCAGAAAGCGCTGGAGGGGAAAGGTCAGTCCCAGTTCCATCACTTCACCTCGTGGGGAATGATAATCTTCTCCACCTGCAGCTTCCCGTCTTCCAGCCCTGCCATCATCATGGTGATCTCCTGGTGGAACCGCCGGGGGCCGCAGGAACCGGGATTGAGCCAGAGAATGCCGCCTTTTTCCTCCTGTACATACTTGTGGGAGTGACCGAATACCACCACATCCACACCGGTGAGGTCTGCCGGGACCTCTTTCTTGTTGTGGACCATAGCGAAGGTCACGCCGCCCAGGGTAACGGTAAGATCGTGGGGAATATTTTCTGCCCATGCCTTGTCGTTGTTGCCGCGGACAACATAGAGGGGGGCGTACTGCTGCAGTTCATCCACGATGCTCTGCTTGTTGATGTCGCCGCCGTGGAGAATGACATCGGCGGTTTTCAGGTGCTCGGTCACCTCCGGTCGCAGAAGGCCGTGGGTGTCGGATAGAATAGCAATTTTCATGGGCGCCTCCCTTTATTGCCGAGTCCAACCGAAGTCGTTGTGGTAGATCATCTGGCGGGTCATGCCGCCGTCGATACAGATGTTCTCGCCGGTGATGAAGCCTGCTTTATCCGAGCAGAGGTAGAGCACCATATTGGCGATGTCCAGGGGATTGCCCACCCGGCCGGCGGGCTGCTGGTAGGCATCGGGGCCCTGGTAGATGATATAGTCCGTGTCGATCCAGCCGGGAGAGATGGAGTTCACTCGTACCCGGCCCGCGAGACTCACCGCCAGGGCATGGGTCAGGGCGGAGATACCGCCCTTGGCTGCTGTGTAGCTCTCCGTCTGGGGCTGGCTCATCCGATCCCGGGAGGAGGAAATGTTCACGATGGCAGCACCGGGAGCGAAGTGGGGGGTAAACAGCTTGGTGAGATAAAAAGGTGCGGTGACGCCCACCTGCAGGGCATAATTGAATTCTTCGTAGGAGCATTCGTCGATGCCCTTCATCAGGGGAAGGGCGTTGTTGATGAGATAGTCCACATGGCCGCAGTCGGCAATGACCTTGCGGGCAAAGTCCTCCAGAACGGTCTGGTCGGAAAGATCACCCACGTAGTAGTCGTTGGTCAGCAGATCGATAATGCACACCGTGGCCCCTGCCTTTCGGAATTCCTCCGCAATGGCCTTGCCGATGCCTTTGGCGCCGCCGGTAACCACGGCAACTTTGCTTTCAAACATGGTGTTTCCTCCTCAGTCTGCGTCCTCATCCAGGGCCTCCACCAGAAAGCTTACCGGACGGAAACCGTCGTTGCAGGAGAGCATGGCGGACTTTGGATTTTTCATCCAGCCGTCGTAGAAGTTCTCGCCTCCGTGGCTCAGGGCCAGCACGAAGGGGGAGAGGGTGTCCCAGGCGCTCTGACAGAAGCCAGCCGGTTTTTCCCAGCCGTTGGCAATAAAAACCTGTCCCACCGCCATGTCACAGGCGTGAGAGATGGGGTTCTCGTACTGGGCCATCAGATCCTTGTACTGGGTGATGCGCATGACGGTAATTTTGCACTTTTTCATATAATGATGCCCTCGCAGTGGTCGATTTCGTGCTGAATGATCTGGGCTGTCCAGCCGGTAAAGGTTTTTAGCCGCTCCTGAAACTTTTCATTTTGCCAGCGAACCTTGATGGACTGCCAGCGCCTGGCCGGGCGGATACCCGTGAGGGAGAGGCAGCCCTCCTCCGCGTCGTAAGGTCCGGATCGTTTGATGATCTCCGGATTGAACATGACCGTGTAGGTGCCCTCGTTGTCGAAGGCGATGATGCGCTTGTTGATGCCGATCATGTTGGCCGCCATGCCCACGCAGCCGTCCTTGTGGTGCTCCAGCGTCTCCAGCAGGTCGGCGGCCACCTGCACATCGTCCGGTGTGGCAGGCTCTGCCTTTTGGGCCAGAAATACCTCGTCTTTACAGATATCACGAATCATAGTTGGTCTCCTTGCTCATTCCTGTTTCGCTTTGGCCTGCTCCACTACCTTCTGATAGGGTCCGATGATGTACTGGTTCATTTGCCCCTTCATCTTCTTCTGCACAGACGGGACAGCCAGCATGGCCCCCACCAGCTTCATCTGCAGAATGCGCTTTTTCTGCTTCTGGGGGAAATCGTAGATGCCATGCTCCTTGTAGAATTTGTGGTCGGCCTTCATCATGCCCTGCATGACATAGATGAGATCCCGGAAGATCTTCATGCCGCCCACGCCGTAAAAATTGGCCGGACGGGACAGCTTCTTCTCCAGGGCAAATACCAGGGAATCGGCCAGGGTCTGAATGTCGGCGGTGGTGTTTCCCTCGTCGGTGGCCACACCGCACAGATAGTTGCCGCCCACTTCGCTGCGGCCCTCCACGATCATGCGCAGGTTGCTCTCATACTGGTAGTCGCCGCTGATGAGGTAGGCAATGGGCGTGCCGTGGGTGACGGT
>CALXGE010000032.1 GCA_944387775.1 uncultured Oscillospiraceae bacterium
CTCACCGACGTGGAGGAGGCCATGAGCGCCCTGGGGGAGCTCACCGGGCGGACCATCCGGTCCGATCTGGTGGAGCGGATCTTCTCCCGGTTCTGCGTAGGGAAATAAACAAAAAGCAAGGGTGCGGTGATGGACCGCACCCTTGCTTTTTTGTTTTGTGTGACTGCATAGGCAGTTTGCCGTCAAGGCAGCAAAAAAGTTTTACTTTCCACAAGTGTGTATTCACGCTCATATTGCACGGGAGGCAGATGCTCCGCCTGCCAAAGTTTTGCGTCTATCGGGGAACAATGATTTTGGAAAGTGAGAAATGCTGCCAAAACAAGCATCAGAAAAACAATTAATTTCTTTACCATACATTTGCTCCTTCTATAGAGGCAATCTGTGATCGCTTTTCATGTGTGGATGAGGATACTTCTTTGCAAAACAGGTTATCTGATGTCAAAAATCTATACAAATAGTAATATAAGCGTAAAATTATACAAAAATTATTCAAGATAACTGCTGTCGAAGCTGTAGGGCAGCAGGTCCTTCAGTGTCAGCTCCAGCGTTTTGCCCGCCTGGTTCACCAGGATCACCTCCATGGTCAGCTCCGGGTTGAACTCCGCCAGCACCTGGCGGCACACCCCGCAGGGGGCGGTGAACCGCTCTGTCCGGGCAGCCACAGCGATACGGGTAAATTTCAGATGGCCCTCGCTGACCGCTTTGAACACGGCGGTGCGCTCAGCGCAGTTGGTGGGGGTGTAGCCGGCGTTTTCGATGTTGCAGCCGGTATATACCGTGCCGTCGTCGCATTCCAGGGCCGCCCCCACAGGAAAGTGGGAGTAGGGCACATAGGCCATGTCCAGCATGGCCACCGCTTTGGCGCACAGTTCCTCTTTTGTCATGTCGGTATGTCCTCCTTGTCTCATATTCTGAAAGAGCCCTTTACTGCCAATTCACGCCGTAGTCCGGCCGGGCATCCAGGTCGATGATCTCCCGGACGTCGTAGAACTGGCCGTAGCGCTGGTCCACATATTTGCTGCGCAGGGTAGTGCCGTCGGGGTGGAGCCGGTCGCAGATGACAGCGCAGATGTCCTTTTTAATGGCGCTGAAGCTCTCGATCCCCACGGAACACAGGATGCGGAAGCCCTGGCTTTGGAGGTACTGGAACACCGGGCCGGTCTGCTTCCAGTCGTCACCGTCAGGCCGCTCCCCGTGGGGGTAGAACAGGACATTGGTGGGGCCTACCAGACTGCCTACCTCGTCAAACCACCGCTGGGTGTCCCGCTGGATCTTCTCCATGCTCAGGGTGCCCAGGCGGATGTGGCCGAAGGTGTGGCTGCCGAAGGTCCAGCCGGTGCGTTTGAGCTCGGCAATAATGGGCTTTACCGCCTCGATCTCCGACTGGCGGAAGGCTTCCATTTCATCCGTCCATTCGATGGTGCTGTCTGTCTGAGTACGATAGCCCAGGATGCCCTCATAGCCGGTGACGCTCAGACAGGCCTTGGCTCCGAAGGGGGAGAAGTCCGGGTGCTCCTCCACGAACTTGTCCAGCATGGGAATGGCGTCCAGATCCCGGCTCACCACTTCGTTGCCCTGGGGGTCCTTGCCCCAGGAGGCGATCTTGCCGTCCTCGTCCAGGATCAGCTTGTAGGCAAAGCCGTTTTCCAGCATATATTCGTAGTAGTTGGTGTCGTCGTAGGAGAGGATCAGAGGCTTTTTGCCCTCCGGCAGGTAGAGGGTGTTGCGGACCATTACCGCGTTGCCGTTTTCATCGGTGGTTTCGCTCCACACGTCGGCAATGTCCACCAGGACATAGCCCCGCTCATAGACGCTCTCCAGGATCCGGGAGAACTCCGTGGCGGTGACCATGTAGTCGTCCAGGCCCTTCTCCTGGCTGTCTCCGTCAAAGGCCAGCTCCGGATAGGCGATGACCGGATGGAAGAAAAGATGCTCCACGATACCGTCATAGGCGGTATAGGCCACGCCGTCCCGGACGCCGCCCTCGGGCATGACGGTGGGGTCATAGATATGGTAGGGCTCCGGTTCCGGCTCTGGTTCTGGCTCCGGCTCCGGAGACGGCTCATCCTGACCGTTTTCACCGGTGTGGTTCCCTGCGTTGTTTCCGCCGCTGTTGTTCCCTGCGCCGCAGGCGGCAAGGCTGATCAAAAGGATCAGAGCCAGCAGCAGGGCGGTGATTTTTTTCATGGAAAGACCTCCTGTGGGCGGCACATGCCGCCGGGTATTTTTCCTCAGTATACCATATCACTGGTTACAAACCAACCCTGCCGTTGGGGAAAAGGGTAACAAACAGGTGACAACTTTTGCCGGAATTTGTCGCAGCCAAGGGGGGAGGGCAGCGCCGGTACAGGGATGCCCGGGAAATCGGTTGCCTCTCTGAGGTCATTGTGGTACAATAATACAATAGATAGGAATCGCCTGCAGAAAGGAGAGTAGAACCGCTGTGAGGAGCGAAAAAGGTTTCCGGCCTGAGGAGGACGTGGTGCTGCTGCTGAACAAAGGCAAGCAGGGCATGTTTCACCTGGTGTTTGGCCGGACGGGCGTCATCATCCTGTTGCTGCTGCTGCAGATCGTGCTGCTGGTGCTGGCATTTGTAAAGCTGCAGGAGCTGTATTTCGGATCAGCTGTGCTGCTGTCTGTGGTGGTGGCACTGGTGGAGATCAGCCGCCGGGGGAATCCCAGCGTCAAGCTCAGCTGGGTGCTGCTGACCATGGCGGTGCCAGTGTTCGCTATCCCGTTTTATATTCTGGTCAATGCGGATCTGGGCCACCGGCTGGCCCATCTGCGGCTGCGGGAGATCGACCGGGAGACCTCCAAATATGCCCCGCCCCGGCCGGATATCCGGGAGGAGCTGGCGGAGCGGGACCCCGGCGCGGCCCAGCTGGCCGCCTACCTGGAGCGGCGTGCCGGCTTCCCGCTGTATAAGAACTCCGATGCCAAATACTTCCCCCTGGGGGAAGATATGTTTGAGGAGGTACTGGTACAGCTGGAAAAGGCCCGGAACTTCATTTTCATGGAGTATTTCATTATTGAGGAGGGCTACATGTGGGGCCGCATTCTCAGCGTCCTGGAGCGGAAGGTGAAGGAGGGGGTGGAGGTCCGGGTCCTCTATGACGGCACCTGCGCGGTGACCAAGGTGCCCTATCAGTATCCCCAGGAGCTGCAGAAGCTGGGCATCCAGTGCAAGATGTACGCCCCCCTGCGGCCTTTGGTGTCCACCCACTACAACAACCGGGACCACCGGAAGATCCTGGTGGTGGATGGACGGGTGGCCTTCACCGGAGGCATCAATCTGGCGGATGAGTACATCAACCGGCGGGTTCTCCACGGCCACTGGAAGGATACCGCCGTGATGATCTCCGGCGAGGCGGTCCGGGGCTTTACCCTGATGTTCCTCCAGATGTGGAACGTGGATACCCGGCGGGTAGAGAACTACGAGCGGTACCTGAACGCATCCTTCCCGGTGGATGCACCGGGCTATATCCTGCCCTACGGGGACCGGCCCTTTGACGAGGAGCTGGTGGGAGAGACGGTGTATATGGATATCCTCAACCGGGCCCAGCGGTATGTCCATATCACAACGCCCTATCTGATCGTGGACAACGAGCTGCTCACCGCTTTGACCTATGCGGCCAAGCGCGGCGTGGAGGTGGTGCTGATCGTGCCGGCCATCCCGGACAAGACCTATGTCTATGCCCTGAACCAGACCTACTACCGGGAGCTCATCGAGGCGGGGGTGGAGGTCCGGGAGTACACGCCGGGCTTTGTCCACGCCAAGATGTTCGTTAGCGATGACACCACCGCCGTGGTGGGCAGCATCAATCTGGACTATCGGAGCCTCTACCTCCACTTTGAGTGCGCGGCTCTTCTCTATGGCTGTGCCGCCGTGGCGGACGTGGAACGGGATATCCAGGAGACCAGGGCAAAAAGCCGGGTCATCACGCTGGAGGACTGCAAGCGGCGCAAGCTGATCTGGCGGTTTTTGGGATGGATCCTGCGGCCCCTGGCCCCGCTGATGTAAGAGATAGGTAAGAAGCAGAGAAAATTGCCCCAGGCTGCCGGATGCCCTCCGGGAGGCCTGGGGACTTTTCCCCCAAGGGGAGATAAAAGGAGGAGTTTTCATGGGACGGACCCCTGCACTGTTTGATCTCCACTGCGACACCCTGACCCGCTCGCTGTACTGTCCCGCCACGGCGGGGGCAGGCCTTCTGGACGACCCCGCGGCCCAGCTCTCCCTCAGCCGGATGCCGGCAGGGACCAGGTGGGTCCAGTGCTTCGCCGTCTTTGTCCCCGACGACAGGCGGGGGGCGGAGGGCGCGGCCTTCTTCGACCACTGGGCGGCGGCCTTCGCCCGGGAGATGGAGCGGGAGAAGGGGCGGATCCGCTGGTGCCGGAGCGCCGGGGAGACAGCGGCGGCCCTGGACGACGGAAAGTTTGCCGCGCTGCTGACGGTGGAGGGGGGCAGCGCCCTGGGCGGAAAGCCGGAGCGGGTGGAGACCCTTTGGGACGCCGGGGTGCGGATGATGACCCTCACCTGGAACGGACAAAACGAGCTGGCCTCCGGCCACGACACCGCCGCAGGCTTCTCCGCCTTCGGCCGGGAGGCGGTGGCGGCCATGGAGGAGCGGGGCATGGTCGTGGACGTGTCCCACCTCAACGACCGGGGTTTCGAGGAGCTGCTGGACATTGCCCAAAAACCCTTTGTGGCCTCCCACTCCAACGCCCGGTCCGTCTGCGCCCACCGGCGGAACCTGCCCGATGTGTTCATTCAGGAGATGGTGCGGCGGGGCGGCCTCATCGGCCTCAACTACTGCCAGAACTTTCTCTCCAACGATGGCCGGGGTGATCTGGAGGACCTGTGGCGCCATGTGGAGCGCTTCCTGGAGCTTGGGGCGGAAAAGTGTCTGGCCCTGGGCTCCGACTACGACGGGACAGATATCCACAGTGACCTGGACAGTGTGGAGAAGGCCCTGGGCCTCTATGACTTTCTGATAAGGCGGGGCCTCCCGGAGGAGACAGCGGAGGATATTTTGTTCGGCAATGCCTGGCGATTTTTCCAGGCTGCACTCTCCTGAGGGGGAACCTTTTTCGGCCCGTTTCGTCTGATACCTGGGAGGACGGAAGATTTTACCGTACTGTGCCAAAAAAGGACTTGAAAAGCCGCTCGGACTGTGATATAACAGCGCCGACTGACTATTGTGTAGAGAAAAGAGCGGCGGGGGCGCCGCCTTGGGAGACCAAGATATGGAACAACGCAGGCAATCCTTTTTTTCGGCGGATGACGCCAATTACCTGGCCCGGGCGGAAGCCGCGGACCGGGCCAACGAGTACCTGTACCGGGTACTGGATATCGGACAGTATATGCTCCAGAGCGGGGCGGAGATCAGCCGGGTGGAGGACAGTATCCGCCGGCTCTGCGCCTCCTTCGGTGCGGAGCGCATCGATGTGCTCTCCATTACCTCCAGCATTGTTGTGACCATCTACGCGCCCCAGTTCGGGGCGGTGACCCAGACCCGCCGGGTGGCGGGCCAGCAGTATGACCTTCACCGCCTGGAGCAGCTCAACCAGCTCAGCCGTCGCATCTGCACCCAGTACCTGAGCCTGGAGGAGACGGAGGCGGCCCTGGAGGAGATCCGGAAGACCCCCCAGTATCCCTTTGGCGTGCAGCTGTTTACCTATGCCCTTATTTCCGCCTCTTTCTCCCTGTTTTTCGGAGGCAGTGTGCTGGATGCAGTGGCCTCAGGCCTGATCGGCGTGGTGCTGCGGTATCTGGACCGGATCATCCGCAGCACGGAGGCCAACGCCTTCCTCTCCGCTCTGATCTGCTCCTGCCTGGGCGGTCTGCTGGCGGCGCTGTCTGTGAAGGCGGGTTTGGGAGAGTCGGTGGATATGATCAGCATCGGCAATATCATGCTGCTGATTCCCGGCATTCCTCTGACCAACTCCCTGCGGGATATGTTTACCGGCAATACCATCTCCGGCCTTCTGCGCTTCAGCGAGGCCATATTGCTGGCGCTCGCGATTGCCTTTGGCTTCGCCGCGGTGGCGGCGCTGATGTAAAGGAGGGGAAGCTGTTATGGATAACGTATTGCAGCTGGCCGCCGCCTTTTCCGGTTCCATGGGGTTTGCGCTGCTGTTTCAGGTCCGGCGGGGCAAATTGCTTCTCGCCAGCCTGGGTGGCCTTCTGGCCTGGGCGGTGTACCTGGCCCTGGGCCCGGTGATTTCTTCGGATGTACCCCGGTTTTTTATCGCCTCGGTGGTATTGACCATCTATGGTGAGATCCTGGCCCGTGTGGTGAAATGTCCCGCTACTTTGTTCCTGGTGACGGCGGCGGTTCCGCTGATCCCCGGCGGATCCCTGTACCACACCATGCGGTACTTTGTGGAGGGGGACTTTGCCGCCTGCTCCGCCCAGGGACTCAACACTCTGCTGCTGGCGCTGGCCATTGCCGCGGGCATGATCGTTCCCACCTCCCTGTTCCAGCTGATACGCCGGATACGGGTATGGCAGGCCAAGAAAAAGTGAGCTGCGCGCCCGGTCCTGAAGGGGCCGGGCGCCTCTGCTTTTTTGCCAAAAAACGGCCTGGTTCTGCGGGATGGTTTTCCATCGGGGGTGGTTGTTTTTTTCTGCCGGATTTGTTATGCTGGGGCAGGAGTGATAACCAACGGAGCGACACAGCGGAGGGACAGAAATGATTCGCATTTTGATCGTGGAGGATGAAAAACCCATTGCCGATCTGCTGGAAATGAGCCTGACAGCGGCGGGGTATACCTGCGACTGCCGCATGAGCGGCACCGAGGCGGCGGACGCGGTGGGAGAGCGGCGCTACGACCTTATTTTGCTGGACGTGATGCTGCCGGGAATCGACGGCTTTGAACTCATGGAGTACTTGGCCCCCCTGGGGATCCCGGTGATCTTCATTACCGCCCGCAGCGCGGTGAAGGACCGGATCAAGGGCCTGAAGCTGGGAGCCGACGACTATATTGTCAAGCCCTTTGAGATTGCGGAGCTGCTGGCCCGGGTGGAAACGGTGCTGCGCCGCTGCCATAAGACCGACGACACCATTGTGGTGGGCGATGTGACGGTGGATACCCAGTCCCGGGTGGTGAAGCGGGGCGGGGAGGTGGTGCCTCTCACCGCCAAGGAATATGCCCTGCTGCTGCTGTTTCTGCAGAACCGGAACATCGCGCTCTTCCGGGAGACCATTTACGAGCGGGTGTGGGAAAACGACTACATGGGTGACAGCCGCACGGTGGATCTCCATGTCCAGCGGCTGCGGAAGAAGCTGGGCTGGCAGGAGCGGATCACAGCTGTGTACAAGGTGGGCTACCGCCTGGAGGTACGGGAATGAAGATTGCCTGGAAGGTTGCTCTGGCTGCGCTGTCCATTCTGGTGGTATTCTTCGGCGCGGGCAGCAGCCTCCTGGTGAGCTTGTCCTTCCGTTCCTCCCTGACCCGGGAGATCGACGTGGCCCAGGAGGAGCTGCAGATGCTGCGGCTTTCCTATGAGGCGGTGTGCATGGCCCGTGGCGTCACCACGGAGAACATGTTCAGGGAAGGTAGGGGAATAGCCCGGGTGCTGGAGGAAAACCGATATTTCACCGGCCGGCAGTTCCGGGTGACTACGGAGACGGGAAGGACGGTATACTCTACCATGGAGGCCGCCAGTGATCAGGAGCTGCTGGAGGAGATCGATGAGACCTCCTGGGGCTACTCTATCCGCCGGGAGGAGAAAAGCGGGCAGGTGTATATTCACTGCGCCGATACCATCTCTCTGGACGACGGGATGCTGTACCTGGAGTGTACCCGGGATATCAGCAGTCTCTTTACCGATCGGGAGGCCCATTACCGGATCTACCGCTATCTTCTGCTGGCGGTGGCTGCCGCTGCCGGCGGCGTGCTGCTTATGACGTCCTTCTGGCTCACCCGGCCCATCCGGGACCTGGGTAAGACCGCCGGTCAGCTGGCTGCCGGGGACTACACCTCCCGGGCGGAGGTGAGCGGAAACGACGAGGTCAGCGAGCTGGCGGAGAGCTTTAATCATATGGCCGACGCTGTGGAAAAAAACGTCCACGCCCTGGCCGACGCCGCCCGAAGGCAGGAGGAGTTTACCGCCAACTTTGTCCATGAGCTGAAAACGCCCCTCACCGCCATCATCGGCTATGCGGATATGCTCCGGGGCGGTACGCTGAACGGGGAGCAGGCTATGAAGGCCGCCGGCTATATTTTCTCTGAGGGGAAGCGGCTGGAGCGGCTGAGTATGGCCCTGATGGACCTGCTGGTGACGGGGCACGGAGCGGTAGAAGTGCGGGATGTGGATATGGCCCAGCTGTGCCGTGACGCGGCGGAGGCAGTCCGCCCTGCTCTGGCTGCCAAGGGTGTGGCGCTGGAGGTCCATGCCCAGGAGGGCAGTCTGTGGGGCAGCGAGAGCCTTCTCAAGACGATGCTCATCAACCTTCTGGATAACGCCCGGAAGGCGTCCCCGTCGGGAAAGACGGTGAAGCTGATGGGCGTGCCGGAGGAGAAGGGCTATTGCCTGATTGTAGAGGACCAGGGGCGCGGTATCCCGGAACAGGACCTGCAGCGGATCACCGAGGCCTTCTACATGGTGGACAAATCCCGCTCCCGGGCGGAGGGGGGCGCGGGCCTTGGCCTGGCCCTGTGCAAGACCATTGCTGCCTTCCACGGCGGGACCCTCCATTTTTCCAGCCGGGAACAGCAGGGAACTACTGTAGAGGTCACGCTGGGAGGTGCAGCCGGTGAATAAGCGATTTTGGGCCGCTCTGGCCCTGTCGGCGGCGCTGATCGCCCTGGCCTTCTACCTGCCGCCCCAGCTTTCCCGGTGGGATGACCGGAAGATCATGGACGAGCCTCAGATCACCAAGGGCGAGGAACGGGAAGGGCTGGCGGACAGCCTGCGGCTGACCGTGGCGGAGAAGCTGCTGCTCATGCATGACGGCAGCCTTTCCTATCTGTCTTTGCCTGGAGGAGAGGCGAAGGTGCGCTACACCATTGAAAACGACACCGGCGGTGTATATATCAGCAGCGAGCCGGAAGTGAAGGCGCCTGCCGCGGACGACGAGGAATGGAGCGCCCGGCTGGCGGGAGTCCGCCGGGAGATGTTGGCGCTCCAGCGCGCCGGGGCCCTGCCGGAGCTGTGGGAGGAGGATATCCAGGCGGAGCTCAGCGGCAGCGGAGAGATCCTGTGCATTGACAAGAACACCCAGGTGAGCTTCCTGATCTGGCAAATGACGCTGTCTTTCCCCGACTGGAATGTAGGCATTACCGTAGACAGCCATACGGGAAAACTGCTGTCCCTGTCCCTGCGGTGGCTCCGGGGTGAGCCCCCCAGCTGGGGGGCAACGGGCACTGTCGGCTTCGGCAGTGCCTGGCGGGATTACTGGGGGATGGACAGTGTGGATGCCAACTGGTATACCCCACGAATCAATGAGATCTTGTCCTCCCCTATGACCTATACGGGAAACAACGATTACTCCATGGCGGGAGAAATTACTTTTACCTATGACGGCCAGACACTGCGGGTGCCGATATACAGCTGGTGCTCCGGAGGAAGCTGTGCCGTGCAATGGAATACCTGAGCGGGGACGGCCCAGAGCTGTCCCAGTACCCCGGCGGGACCGGAACGCGGCCCCGCCCTGCCCGTCCGCCGGGGCGGCGGACGATAGAAAAGGAGGAACCTTACCCATGAATTCCCATAGCCGCAGGAGGCGGCGCAGACAAAGAGGCATACCGGGAGCGCTGCTGCTTCTGGTACTGCTGGTAGTCATCGTAGTGGCGGTGCTGCTTTTCAGGAGCTGCACAGCGGGGAAACCGGAGCAGCCCTCAAATGAGGATACCGCCCAGACCGGCGGCGATGTTCAGACCGACGGAAATACCCAGACCGACAACCAGGACGATTCCCAAACCGAAGACAGCCAGCCTCAGGAGATCCAGACATCCACAGGGGTCAGCTGCACCCTCACTGATCTGGGGGAGGAGGCCATCTATACCGGGGAGCTGGTGCTGGTGAACAACTGGACCCTCTACCACTTCCCGGAGGAGCAGGAGCTGGTGAGCATCTACGCGGAGAAGAACGACAGCTACTACGTTGCCGGCACTGAGGTGTACCTGGCCCCTGTGGCCATGGAGGCCCTCAACGCCATGCTGGCGGATTTTACCGCCCAGGGAGGCAGCAAGAGCGTCAACGTGGTGGCGGGCTACCGCACCGAGGAGTTCCAGCAGCATCTCTTTGACCAGAGCGCGGAGCAAAACGGCCTGGAGCACGCCAAGCAGTATGTGGCCCAGCCCGGCGGCAGCGAGCACCACACCGGTTTTGTCGTGGACCTGAGCATCTACCACAGCGACGGCACCAGCGAGGAGTATGACGGTACCGGCGAGTATGCGTGGATCAACGAAAATTGCCAGAACTACGGCTATGTGGTCCGCTATGCGACAGACAAGGCGGATCTCACCGGCATTGCCAACGAGCCCTGGCACTTCCGCTATGTGGGGGTCCCCCACGCCACGCAGATGGTGAAGGAGGGCCTGTGCCTGGAGGAGTACATCGACTACCTCAAGGACTACACGGCTGACGGCGAGCACCTGATGATTTCGTGTGAGGACGGCACCTATGAGGTGTGGTATGCCCAGGGAAGCGCCATCTATCTCCCGGACAGCGGAGAATATACCGTCTCCGGCAACAATGTGGACGGATTGATTGTTACCTGCAAAGTGGGATGATCTGAATGAGAAAAAATGCCGGGCGGCCGTAATTGGCTGCCCGGCATTTTTTATCCAAAACAAGAATATTACTTTATGCCGCCACCCGGGCGGCTGTATTTCTTACCCTCAGGTAGCCCGGTAGATGAGCCGGAAGCTCTCTCCGCCGTCCTCGCTGTAGTAAATATTGCTGAGATCCACCGCGTAAGCCAGGTGGTGGGAAGGCTGCGCCTCCTGATCGCTGGTGTCCACATTGCAGATCCGGTAGTCAGGACCCTCCGGCAGCAGACCAGCCTGGTTGTCATAGGCGTCACCGCCGATGGTATAGCCGGGGGCTGCATCCTCCAGGCTGCCGCCGGTCCAGCCCAGGGCCTGGGCCTCCTCTGTGGTGATATAGTTCTCCGGCAAAGCACCATAGGTGGTCAGGTACCGCAGCACGTCGTCCCGGCCGGTGTAGTGGCCGTCCTTCTCAACGTCCACCGCGGACAGGGATCCTGCGGCCGGATTGCTGGGGCAGGCTTCCGCAGAAAAATCCGTTTCTGTGGTCTCATCGGAGGATGGCAGGTCGTTTGCGGGGGTGTTCTCTCCGCCGCAGGCAGCCAGGGACAGCATAAGTCCCAGGGCGAGCAGTAGGGACAGTAGTTTTTGCTTCATGAAAATTCTCCTTTTGTCGGGTTGGTAAACAGGACCCGGAAGGGATCCTGCCTGTTTGTAAATACAGGGGCACAGGGCCTCATTCGCCGCAGGCGATACAAAATCAGTATACCATGGTTTTTGATTGGGAGCAAGGGGACTTTGCCGGCTGCGGTGGCGGAAAAAGCGACAAACTGGAAAAAGGCCCCGTAGCGGCAAATACCGGCAGAACTGCCGGACGGAGATTTTTCAACCGGCACCGGGGAAAAGGGCTTTCCTTTTTTCGGCCTTCTTGCTATACTGAAAGGAGTTTAGCGGGTATGAGAGGGGGAATCACATGGAAAAGCAGGAATATATCCTCCCCGTGACCTATGTGAAGTGCGCCTTCTGCACCGCCAAAAATCACTGCGCCGCCTGTGGTGGGGAGCTGACCGGGGACCTGCGGGCCAAAACCGGTGTGGAGGACGCCGCCGTGGACCTGCTGGCCCACACCGTCCGAATCAAAACCGGCCTCACACAGACGGATATTGAAGATCTTCTGGAGGGTATGGGCCTCATGGCCGACTGACCCCTCCCATACCATAGAAAAGGAGCGCATTGCCATGAGCCATATCGACACCATCTGCGTCCAGGGGGGCTACCATCCCGGCAACGGGGAGCCCCGCCAGGTGCCCATCATCCAGTCCACCACTTTCAAGTATGATACCAGCGAGGACATGGGCAAGCTCTTTGACCTGGAGGCCGAGGGCTATTTCTACAGCCGCCTCCAGAACCCCACCTGCGACCACGCCGCCGCTAAGATCTGCGAGATGGAGGGCGGCGCCACCGCCATGCTCACCTCCTCCGGCCAGGCGGCCAACTTCTACGCCGTGTTCAATATCGCCACCTGCGGAGACCACGTGGTGGCCTCCAGCAGCATCTACGGCGGTACCTATAACCTCTTCGCCGTCACCATGAAGAAGATGGGTGTGGAGTTTACCTTTGTGGCCCCCAACTGCACCGACGAGGAGCTGGAGGCCGCCTTCCGGCCCAACACCAAGGCGGTGTTCGGTGAGACCATCGCAAACCCCGCCCTCACCGTGCTGGACATTGAGAAGTTTGCTGCCGCCGCCCACCGCCACGGGGTGCCCCTGATCGTGGACAACACCTTCGCCACCCCCGTGCTCTGCCGGCCCTTCCAGTGGGGCGCGGACATCGTCACCCACTCCACCACCAAGTATATGGACGGCCACGCCAGCGCCATCGGCGGCTGCATCGTGGACAGCGGCAATTTCGACTGGATGGCCCACGCGGAGAAGTTCCCGGGCCTCTGCACCCCTGACGACAGCTACCACGGCATCACCTACGCTACCCGCTTCGGCAAGGGGGCCTACATCACCAAGGCTACCGCCCAGCTCATGCGGGACTTTGGCTCCACCCCCTCTCCCCAGAGTGCCTTTCTGCTGAATCTGGGTCTGGAGAGCCTCCATGTGCGCATGCAGCGCCACTGCGAGAACGCCCAGGCGGTGGCGGAGCATCTCCAGAACCACGAGAAGA
Source organism: uncultured Oscillospiraceae bacterium (assembly GCA_944387775.1). Taxonomy (GTDB): domain Bacteria; phylum Bacillota; class Clostridia; order Oscillospirales; family Oscillospiraceae; genus Pelethomonas. The sequence goes on from CALXGE010000032.1 coordinate 12,889, forward strand.
TTGCCTGGGTCCGCTACAGCGGCCTTGAGGGCGACCCCTACCACGCCCAGGCGGTGAAGTACCTGCCCAACGGCTCCTGCGGCGTGGTGAGCTTCGGCGTGAAGGGAGGCCGCGCCGCGGCGGAGACCTTCATGAAGCACCTGAAGCTGGGGGCCATCGCCACCCACGTGGCCGACGCCCGGACCTGCTGCCTCCACCCCGCCAGCTCCACCCACCGCCAGATGAACGACCAGGAGCTTATCGCCGCCGGCGTGTCGGCGGACCTGGTGCGCCTGAGCGTGGGCCTGGAGAGCAAGGAGGACCTGATCGCCGATATCGACCAGGCTCTGGCCGCGCTGTAAGCCCATCCACCAACACCAAGGAGGAACCCTTCCATGCCCATTCGCATCCCCAACGAGCTGCCCGCCACCCGGGTGCTGACGGAGGAGAATATCTTTGTTATGACGGAAACCCGGGCCATGACCCAGGACATCCGTCCCCTGAAGCTCCTTCTTCTCAACCTGATGCCCACCAAGATCGCCACGGAGACCCAGCTCAGCCGTCTCCTCTCCAATACGCCTCTTCAGGTGGAGCTGGAGCTGATCTGCCCGGCGGGCCACGTGCCGAAAAATACCCCCCAGGAGCATATGCTGGCCTTCTATCAGCACTTCGCCGATGTGAAGGACCGGAATTTCGACGGCATGGTCATCACCGGCGCGCCGGTGGAGCACCTGCCCTTTGAGGAGGTGGAGTACTGGCCGGAGCTCTGCGAGATCATGGAGTGGAGCAAGTCCCACGTCCACAGCACCTTCCACATCTGCTGGGGCGCCCAGGCGGGGCTGTATTACCACTACGGCATTCCGAAGTATCCCCTGGAGGAGAAGCTCTTCGGCGTTTTTCCCCATGTGGTGGAGCGCAAGACCAACATGCTCTTCCGGGGCAGCGACGACGTGTTCATGGTGCCCCACTCCCGGCACACCACCATCCGCCGGGAGGACGTGGAGAAGGTGAAGGAGCTGAAGATCCTGGCCTCCTCCCCGGAGGCGGGGATCTACGCCCTCTCTACCGAGGGGGGCCGCCAGATCTTCATTACCGGCCACAGCGAGTACGACGCCCTGACCCTGGAGCAGGAGTTCCTCCGGGACAAGAACAAGGGCCTGCCTATTGCGGTGCCGAAGAACTATTATCCCGATGACGACTACACCAAGCCGCCACGGGTCACCTGGCGCTCCTGCGCCAACCTGCTCTATAGCAACTGGCTCAACTATTTTGTCTATCAGACTACACCCTATGATCTGGATGAGCTTACATCCCTGGATCATCAGTGATGGGATCTTTTGAAAGGAGACGCCATGAAGAAGCTTTCCGATTTCAGCCGCATTCCCTTCGGTATTACCCCAACGCCCCTGTATAAGCTGGAGAATATCAGCCGGGAGGTGGGCAAGAACATCTACATCAAGCGGGACGACATGATCGGCGTGGCCCTGGGGGGCAACAAGACCCGCAAGCTGGAGTACCTGCTGGCGGATGCCCGTGATAAAGGGGCGGATGTGGTCCTCACCGCCGGCGGCCCCCAGTCCAACCACGCCATGCTCACGGCCGCCTGTGCCTCCCGGATCGGCATGAAGGCCATCCTGGTGCTGAAGAAGCGGGGTGAACTCACCGGCGGCAACCTGATCCTGGACAACATCTATAATGCCGAGGTCCGCTTTGTGGATACCGACAGCTACGACGATGTGTACGCCGAGATGGAGGCCATTATGGCTACGCTGCGGAAGGCGGGCCACACCCCCTATTTCATCCCCGTGGGGGGCAGCGTACCGCTGGGTTCTCTGGGCTATATTGCCTGCACCGAGGAGATTGCGGCCCAGAGCAAGGCCCTGGGCGTGCGCTTTGACGCCGTTGTCAGCGCCACCGGCTCCGGCGGCACCTACGCCGGCCTCACCTATGGCACCAAGCTGAACCTGCCCGGCGCCCGTTCCGTGGGTATCGGCGTGTGCGACGATCCCTTCGCGGACATCGCTCTGGACCTGATGAAAGGTATCAAGGATCTGCTGGAATCCGACGTGCCGGTGGAGAAGGAGGATATCCACATCCGCTACTGCATCGGTGACGGTTACGCCATCCCCAGCCCGGAGGGCTGCGCCGCGGTCCGCCGCCTGGCCCGCAGCGAGGGCATCCTGGTGGACCCGGTGTACACCGGCAAGGCCCTGGCGGGTATGTTCCAGCTCATTGAGGAGGGCTACTTCATGGGAGAGGAGAACATCCTTTTTGTCCACACCGGCGGCGCCGGAGCCCTGTTTGCCGTGGATCTCCTGCCGGAGGCGTAAGATTATGAACATAAAAAACCATCCCTCTTCCCCGTGGGGAGAGGGATGGTTTTTGCGTTCAGCGGATAAAGTTGGTTCTTGCCGGGGGTTCCTCCACCGGCATGCCCACGCCCGCCGCCTGTGCGGCGGCAATGCACTTGATGAGCCAGGCCATGTTGTGGCCCAGGGTCCGCATGACGGACAGGCCCTCCTCGTCCTGACGGACCTCGTCGGGGGTGTTGCCGTGGACCATGTTCCAGTACCGGGAGGATACCACCGGCATCTGGTTGATGGTGAAGTACTTGTTCAGCTGATCCAGGGCTGCCGTGGTGCCGCCCCGCCGGGCGGAGACTACCGCCGCCCCGGGCTTGTGGCGCAGCTTTCCGGAGGCGGCATAGAACAGCCGGTCCATGATGCAGGTGATCTGGCCGGAGGCGGCGGCGTAGTGGACCGGAGAGCCTACCACCAATCCATCGCAGTCCTCCAGCTGGTCAATGATCTGGTTGACTACATCGTCCCGGACACAGTACCCTATTTTGCGGCAGCCGCCGCAGCCCATGCAGCCCATGGTGGGACTTGCCCCCACCCACAGGATCTCCGCCGTTACGCCGTCGCTCTCCAGGGCGGCGGCCACCTCGCTGAGGGCGGTATAGGTGCAGCCCTTTTCGTGGGGGCTGCCGTTGAGCAGTAATACCTTCATCTTCTGCCTCCTGTTCCCAAAGTTTCTTTATTCAGTATAGCACATTTTTCCCTGAACGCAACCAATCCCAAACCGAAGAATCGGAGAGGGAGTAAAATTGCCCAAACAGCGGATAAAAAGGAGAGTTGCCTCCGGCCAAAATGCCGGTTTTCTTAGTTGAAAATAAATATTTATTCATATTTTCTGAAATTCTATTGACAAAGCCGGGGCAAAGTGCTATGCTCCCTAACGTCCCGTACCAGAAGGGCGGGGCGTTGGAGATTGGATTGGATGAATCCCCATACATAAGTTTAGTCGCAATATTTGGAAAGGATGACTGACATGAAGAAACTGTTGACTCTGGTTCTGGCTCTGGCCCTGGTGCTGAGCCTGGCCGCCTGCGGCGGAACCGGAAACAACACCGCCGACAATACGGCAAATAACACCGCGAACAACACTACCAACAATACTGCCGACACCACCGGCGACGCTGACACCGGCGATGTGTCTTTCACCACCGTAGAGGAGGGCAAGCTGCATATGTCCACCAACGCCCAGTTCCCTCCCTATGAGATGACCACCGACGACGGCGGCTTTGAGGGCATCGACGTGGAGATCGCCGAGGCCATTGCCGAGAAGCTGGACCTGGAGCTGGTGGTGGATGACATGGCCTTCAACGCCGCCCTTACCGCCGCCCAGACCGGCCAGAGCGACATGGTCATGGCCGGCGTCACCGTCAACGAGGACCGTCTGGAGGTCATGGACTTCTCCGACACCTACGCCACCGGCGTGCAGGTGGTCATCGTGACGGAGGATTCCCCCATCCAGACCATTGACGACCTGGCCAATGCCGAGATGATCGGCTGCCAGGCTGACACCACCGGCTATATTTTCTGCTCCTATCCTCCCGAGGAGGGCGGCTACGGCGAGGACCATGTGACTGCCTATGACAACGGCGCTCTGGCCGTTATGGCCCTGATCAACGGCCAGGTGGATGCCGTGGTCATCGACAACGCCCCCGCCCAGGAGTTCGTGAAGGCCAACGAGGGCCTGAAGATCCTGGACACCGAGTTTGCGGTGGAGGACTACGCCATTGGCTTTGCCAAGGGCAACACCGCCCTGAAGGATGCGGTGAATGCCGCTCTGAAGGAGCTCATTGAGGATGGCACTGTCCAGTCCATCATCGACAAGTACATCCCGGCGGAATAAGCCGGACATGAGGGAAGGGCGGCCTTCTGTGCCGTCCTTTTCTCATATTTGAAGAAAGGAGAGGCCCCTTCTGTTATGAATGAGTTTATGCAGTGGCTGGTGAAGCTGGGCAGTCGCTTCCACACGGCGTTTATCGAGGGAGATCGCTGGAAGCTCTATTTGCAGGGCCTGGGTATTACTCTGGAGATGACGGTGTTTGCCCTGATCTTCGGTACGATCCTGGGCGTGGTGGTGGCCGTTGTCCGTACCGCCCACGACCAGCAGCGGCCCAGACAGCGCAATATCCTGCTGGGGATCCTCAATGCCCTCTGCAAGATCTATACCACGGTCATCCGCGGCACCCCCATGATGGTGCAGATCCTGATCTGGGGCTTTGTCATCTTTGCCTCCAGCCGCAACAAGGTCCTGGTGGGCATCATCGGCCTTGGCATCAACTCCGGGGCCTATGTGGCGGAGATTGTCCGGGGCGGCCTCATGAGCGTGGATGTGGGCCAGACAGAGGCCGGGCGCTCCCTGGGCCTGGGCTACCTGGACACCATGCGCTTTATCGTCATTCCTCAGGCGTTCAAGAATATTCTGCCCTCTCTGGGCAATGAGTTTATCACCCTCTTTAAGGACACCTCTCTGGTCAACACCATCGGCGCGGCGGAGCTGACCTATCGGGCCATGCGGATCGGCGGCGCCAACTACGACTACATGGCCCCTCTCATCGGCAGCGCTGTCATGTACCTGCTCATCGTCATCGTCTTTACGTGGGTCCAGGGCAAACTGGAAAGGAGGCTGCGGGAAAGTGATCGACGTTAAAAACCTCAGCAAGTCCTTCGGGGACCACTTGGTGCTGGACAATATCTCGGAACATATCTATCCCGGGGAGGTTGTGGTCATTATCGGCCCCTCCGGCTCTGGTAAATCCACTTTCCTGCGGTGCCTTAACCTGTTGGAGACCCCCACTGCGGGCACCATTACCTTTGACGGCCAGGATATCACCGATCCCAAAGCGGACATCGACAGGATCCGCCAGGGTATGGGCATGGTGTTCCAGCACTTCAACCTGTTCCCCAACATGACGGTGAAGAAGAACATCACCCTGGCCCCGGTGCGGACCAATCTTATGAGCCAGGCGGAGGCCGATGAGCTGGCTATGACCCTCCTGCGCCGGGTAGGCCTGGAGGAGAAGGCCGACGCCTATCCCAATCAGCTCTCCGGCGGCCAGAAGCAGCGGATTGCCATTGTCCGGGCCCTGGCCATGAAGCCCAAAGTGATGCTCTTTGACGAGCCTACCTCTGCCCTGGACCCCGAGATGGTGGGCGAGGTGCTGGAGGTCATGAAGGAGCTGGCTCAGGACGGTATGACCATGGCGGTAGTGACCCACGAGATGGGCTTTGCCCGGGAGGTGGGCAGCCGGGTGCTCTTTATGGACGAGGGCCATATTCTGGAGCAGAACAAGCCTCGGGAGATCTTTGAGCATCCCCAGAGCGAGCGCCTGAAGTCCTTCCTGGCCAAGGTGCTGTAACATCCCAAAAACACAGGGGAGAGGACATAAGTCCTCTCCCTTCAGCCTGTCGAAAAAGTCCAGCATAAGCTGGGCTTTTTCGTTCATAAGAGGTAAAATAAGTAGCAGGTGGTGAGA
>CALXGE010000033.1 GCA_944387775.1 uncultured Oscillospiraceae bacterium
GGCGCCGGCGTGGGCAAGACCGTCCTCATCATGGAGCTCATCTACAACATCGCCAAGGAGCACGGCGGCTACTCCGTATTCACCGGCGTAGGCGAGCGCAGCCGTGAGGGCAACGACCTCATCCACGACATGCGCTCCTCCGGTGCCATCAGCAAGACCGCCATGGCCTTCGGTCAGATGAACGAGCCCCCTGGATCCCGTATGCGGGTGGCCCTCACCGGTCTTACCATGGCGGAGTACTTCCGGGACCAGATGGATCAGGATGTGCTGCTCTTCATTGACAACATCTTCCGCTACGTCCAGGCAGGCAACGAGGTATCCGCCATGCTGGGCCGGATGCCCTCTGCTGTAGGCTATCAGCCCACCCTGGCCGAGGAGCTGGGCGCTCTGGAGGAGCGTATCACCTCCACCCGCACCGGCTCCATCACCTCCGTCCAGGCCATTTACGTCCCCGCCGATGACCTGACGGACCCTGCCCCCGCCACGATCTTCTCCCATCTGGACGCCACCACCGTCCTCTCCCGCCACATCGCGGAGATGGGCATTTACCCGGCGGTGAGCCCCCTGGAGTCCAATTCCCGGATCCTGGATCCCGCCATTGTGGGCAAGGAGCACTACGAGGTGGCCCGTCGGGTCCAGGAGTGCCTCCAGCGCTACAACGAGCTCAAGGACATCATTGCTATCCTGGGTATGGATGAGCTGGGTGAGGAGGACCGCAAGGTGGTCTACCGGGCCCGGAAGATCCAGCAGTTCTTGTCCCAGCCCATGAACGTGGCAGAGGCATTTACCGGCAAGCCGGGACGGTTTGTCCCTCTGAAGGATACCATCCGCAGCTTCCGCGCCATCGTGGACGGCGAGGTGGACGACCTGCCGGAGAGCGCCTTCTTCATGGTGGGCGACATCGACGAGGCCATCGAGAAGGCAAAGGAGATGGCGAAAAATGGCTGATAACACCTTTCCCTTTGAGATATTGACCCCGGAGCGGAGCTTTTTCTCCGGAGATATCGAGGCGTTGACCTTTACCGCCAGCGACGGCGAGTGGACCATCCTCAAGGGCCACGTGCCCATGATCGTGGTGCTGCGGCCCGGCACAGTGAAGATCAAGCAGGAGGGAAAATGGCGTGAGGCGGTAAACTCCGAGGGCTATATGGAGGTGGGGCCTCACCGCACCGTTCTCTTTGCCCAGACCTGCGAATGGCCGGAGGAAGTAGACCGCAGCCGTGCGGAGCGCTCCCGCCGCCAGGCGGAGGAGGCACTGCGCCAGAGCCACAGCCAGGCCCAGTTCCGTGCCAACCAGGCCATGCTGGCCCGGGCCATGGCCCGGCTCCGCAACAGCCGGAGCAACATCAACCTGGACAGCTGATATGCCAACATACAAAGACGGTCGTGAGAAAATCTCACGACCGTCTTTTCCATATGTACGGATGAGGGCTCTTACAACTCAACAAAAGCAGAATTTCTCAATCGCCTTAGCCACGCCGTCGGCGTCGTTGGTATCGGTGACGAAGTCCGCCGCCGCCTGGAGAGCCGGATCGGCATTGGCCATAGCCACTCCGATCCCCGCCGCCTGGATCATGCTCATATCATTGCTGCCGTCTCCAAAGGCCATGGTATCCCGGACATCCACCCCAAGATGGCGGCACAGGAAGCGCAGGGCCTCCCCCTTAGTGGCCGTCTTGTCGTTGATCTCAATGTTGTTGGTGATGGAGCTGGTGACCGCCATATCCGGGAACTCCCGCGGCAAGCTCTCCAGCGCCTCCCGGCGGCAGTCCATGTCCCGGAAAAACATTTGAATCTTCTGGAGCGGCCGATTCTCCCGGCGGATAAAGGCGCGAAAATCCTCCACCGGCTTTCGCAGCTCCTTCACCATCCGGTTCACCCTGGGATCGGAGATGAACTGGTCGATCCTGGCGTAGTTCCCGGCGTCCATGTAGCCCCAGCCATCCAGGAAGCAGTCATAGATCACCGGCAGGGTGTCCAGCCGGTCAAATACCCGCTCTGCCGCCGCCGGGGAGATCTCCGCGCGATGGAGCACGGCCTTTTCCTTGGCATCATAGACCTGGGCCCCATTGACTGTGACAGCATAGCGGACAAAGGGCAGCTCCCGTACCACGGCGGGCATTCCCTCGTAAAAACGTCCGGTGGAGGGAACGATATAGATCCCTCTGGCCACCGCCTGCTCCAGAGCCGCCCGGTTGGCAGGAGATAACTGTTTGTCGTGGGTCAGCAGCGTCCCGTCTAGATCCAGCAAAATAATTTTAATCGCCATTGTTGTATTTCTTCCTTTCTCGTTCATCAGGAAAGCCGTTGCAGCCCATTCCCAGCTTATGAAGCGGATAGACCGAGGGCGGAGCCGAAAGCTCCGCCCTCCCTGCTATATCACACAGCGCCTCAGAGGCGCCATGATCCTTACTCGTCATCCTCGATACCGTCGGTCTCCAGCAGGCCGTAGCCTCCGTTCTTGCGGCGGTAGACGATACTCACCACATGCTCCGGATTGCGGAAAACGAAGAAGTCGTGACCCAGCAGATTCATCTGCAGAATGGCCTCCTCCGCCGCCATGGGCTTTACGGCAATGTGCTTGGTACGGACGATCTCAAACTCCTGCTCCTCCTTGACCTCAAACTCTGCAGGCATTTCGGGAACAAGAGCATCCTGGCGCAGGCGCTTGCTCAGGCGGGTGCGGTTTTTCCGGATCTGCCGGTCGATGGTGGCGCTGGCAGCGTCAATGATGCTGCGGATGTCCCCATCCCGGGTCTCCTCCTGAGCGCGGAAAATGGTGCCGCCGCCGCGGATGGTCACTTCCACCACACACCGGTTGTCCTTTTCCACCGCGAAGGTCACAAGTGCGTCGGCATCCTCCCGAAAATAGCGATCCAGCTTGGAGATCTTCTTCTCGGCATACTCTTTTACGGAGTCGTTGAGGGCTACCTTCTTGCAGGTAAATGTGAACTTCATAAAATCGCTCCTTTCTTGCTTCCCCTGTTTGGGTAACTCCATTGTACCATCTCACGCAGGGCTTGTACAGAATTATTTTTCCAAATCCCAGGCCTTTCCGCCCGGTTTGTCCATTTTCTTTTTGGGCTGCCGGGGCTGCTCCCTCCGTTCGCCAAAACTTCCTGTCTTTCGGCAAAAGCTCCTATTTACATGGGACAGCCCCTGTCGTACAATATAGATGGAAGCTTTCCAATATCCCACCCGCCTGGGCCGCTGCTGCGTGCAGCGGCTCTTTTTTATCTGCACCACCGGAAAAAGAAAGCGCGGAGGGACCCTACTCCCTCCGCGCGCTGTTCAGTTGGAAAAGCGGATGATTTTCTCCCCAGGAGCCACCATGCCCAGATCCTCCCGGGCGACCTCTTCAATCAGCTCCGGATCCTGGCTGTTGGCGATATCCTCCGCCAGCTTCTCATTGGTTTTCTGCAGATCTGCCAGCTTCTCAGCATAGACCAGCTGCTCCGCCTGAGCCTCCTGAAGCTTGCCGTACATGTTCAGGAACTGGATCCCGATCCCCAGAAACAAGGCCAGCAGAATGATGGCCGTAAGCTTGCCGCCGGGCCGTTTCTTTGCGGTCTTTGTGGCTTTTTTCCTGGTGTCACCGGCCATCTCATCTCCTCCTTCTCCATGGGCTCCTTTTTCTGTCCGGGTCTGTGGTGTGGATATTATTGTAAACCACTTCTTGGCAAAAGAAAAGAGTTTTTTGCGTTTTTTTTCGCATTTACCCAAAAATTTTTTTGCCCACAGCACCGGTTTCAGAAAAATTGCCGTCCAGAAGTCCCAAAGAGGCCGCATGGGCTGGCTGAGGAGGCAGAAAAACAGCACACCGCCCCCCAGCGCTCCCATCAGAATAAAGACGCGCAGCTCTCCATCCCCCGCCATGACAAAGAGAAATACAGCGGACACGGTTGTAAGGCCATAGAGGGCATCCAGGAGGCCTCCCCACAGCTGCCCGCCCAGCCGCCGGAAGGGCCGCAGCAGGTCGTACAGAAGCCCCAGTACCCCTCCCAGCAGTACCGAGCGGAGAAAGAGCATCAGCTGCTCCGAAATGATGTTGCCCATCAGCCCAGCAGCCGCCGCAGGAAGCCGCCCCGCCCGGTGTTGGGCGCACTGTCCTCATAGACAAGGGCATGGATGGTGCCGTCCACGTGCAGCTCTCCCCCATCCAGGTTCAGCTTTCCGATATGCAGGTTCGCCCCGTCCACCACCAAAGTCCCGGCGGTGGTGACCATGACGATCTCCTCCTCGTCAAAGCGTTCCACTTCCTCCACTCCGGATACAATCAGCCGCTCCCGGCCCTCCAGCTCCAGCCGGTGCTGCATCCCAGTCATCTCGTCATAGGGCATAAAAAGACCTCCCATATCCATCTTCCCTAGATGTATATGGAAGGTCTGTCCGTTTTATGCCAGCTTCCTTACAGGGCGCTATACTTCCCGGTACATGGCCGCAGCGTCAGCCTTGCCCACAGTTTCCTGCACCGACACCACCTCTACCGACAACGTCCGCTCCCCGAACCGGATGGCGATCACATCTCCCACCTTCACCTCATACGAGGCCCGGGCCACCCGGCCATTGACGGTGACGCGCTCATTGTCACAGGCCTCGTTGGCTACTGTTCTGCGTTTGATGAGCCGGGAAACCTTCAGATATTTATCCAGCCGCATAGGAATCCTCCTTTGACAAAAGCAGACGGGGCGCGGCTCACTCGCCGCGCCCCGTTCGTTCCCTTTGGGTTTACTCCGCCGCCACAGCGTCCTTCAGGGCCTTACCAGCCTTGAACACGGGGACCTTGGAGGCAGGAATCTGGATCTCTTCCTTGGTCTTGGGGTTGCGGCCCACACGGGCCTCCCGCTTCTTCACTTCAAAAGAGCCAAAGCCCACCAGCTGGACTTTCTCACCTTCTGTCAGAGCTCCGGCAATGGCCTCCAGGGCGGCATTCACCGCAGCCTCAGAGTCCTTTTTTGACAGGGCAGCCTTCTCCGCAACCGCATTGATCAATTCAGCTTTATTCATCGCGCGATGTTCTCCTTTACTTTTTCTTTCGTCAAGGGCAGGGCCCTGCTATTCGATACGCACAATTAATCTATCATACTTTTTCCTCAGTTGCAAGGATTTTATCCCCAAAAATCCGGAATCTGCTGAAAAAACCGGGCCACTAGGGAAGAAAATCAGCGAATTCTGAGGATGGCGGCGATCTTGTCTCCCTTGGGAATCATCTTGAGATCCTCCCGGGTGATGAGCCGCAGAACCAGCACCAGGATGAGGTACACCACCACGGCCGCACCGATGGCCACCAGGGTAGCCAGGCTCTCCTTGACATAGCCGCCGGTGAGGAACCGTCCGCACAGGCCATGGACAGCCCAAGCAGTGGCTCCCATGATGGCAGAGGCCAAAACGGGCTTTGCAAACACCTTGAAGTAGTTGGGCTTATCCTCCAGCAGGCGCCACACGATAATCAGGTTCACCAGGGCAATAAGGCCGTAGCACACCAGGGTACCGATGGGAGCGCCCTTGATGTTGATGTCGGGGTTGCCCACCAGCACATAGTTGATGCCCACCTTCACAGCGCCGCCCATGAGCATGGTATAGATGGGCAGCTGCACCTTGCCGTGGGCCTGCATGATGGAGTTGGTCAGCAGCATCACGCACACGAAGATGGAGGCGATACCGAGCAGCTGCAGGTGGTAAGTGGCCGCTGCGGCAGCCTCCGCCTGGGCGGGGTAGAGAAGCTGCAGAATGGGTCCCGCCAGCACACTGAGTCCCACGCCGGCGGGAATGGCCAGCATGGCAATGAGGCGGAAGCTGGTGGTAACCACCCGGTTTACCTCCCCGTGATTCTTCTGGGCCACCGCCACGGAGATGGCGGGGATGAGGCTGATGGCCACAGCCGGCAGGAAGGAGGCGGGCAGGTTGAACAGGGTGCTGGAGAAGGTATACTGGCCGTAGAGGGCCGCTGCCTCCTTTTCCGCCAAACCCAGGACACCCTGGAGCTGCCCCAGGATAATGGTCTGGTCCAGCAGGTTCAGAAGGCTCATGCCCGCCTGACCGATGGTAATGGGGATACCCAGCCACAGCAGCCGTTTGAGGATGACGACGTGGCTCTGTGCCTCGTCGCTGCCCCGGAGGATCGGCCCCCGGTGGCGGCGGTAATCCACGATCATGTAGATCATAGCCAGCACCGTACCGGCGCTGACGCCCACGATAGCACCGGCAGCGCCGATCTCCAGAGGCTTGCCCATCCGGATGAGGTACCAGGCCAGGGGAAGGCCGATGAGGAGCTTGAGCAGTGCCTCAATGAACTGGGATACGGCTGTGGGCACCATGTTCTGCCGGCCCTGGGCAAAGCCCCGGTAGGCGCACATGATGGACACGCAGATCACCGATACGCCCAGGGCCTTGATGGGCCAATAGGCCATGGAGTTGTTCATGAGCTCTGCCAACTGCTCCGTAAAGAGGAGCATAGCCAGCGTACCCACCGCCCCCACTGCCAGGAACAGGGCCATGGCGGTGTTGAAGCAGCGGCGCATCTGGTTGCGCCGTCCTGTGGCGTTGGCCTCACTGATGAGCTTGCTGAGAGCCAGCGGCAGGCCCGCCGTGGACAGCGTCAGCAAAAAGGCGTAGATGTTGTAGGCGCTCATGAAGTGGGTGACACCCTCATCACCCAGGATGTTGTTCAGGGGGATCTTGTACAGGGCGCCGCAGATTTTGACGAACACGGTGGAGATGGCCAGCACCGTTACGCCGCCCATAAAGGTCTGTTTCTTTTCTTTGGACATGGAATACCCTCTTTTATTGCTCTGTATTTAGGCGGCACAGCCCCCGGAACCAGTATACGGAACTCCCGGCAGGGCCATGACAGTCTTACTGCTGAAACGGTTTTTACAGCCTGCTCAGGGGCTGGCCGCACTCCTGGCAGTAGACGTTGGTAGCGGCGTTCTCCGCACCACACACATCACAAAACAGGGCGCCCTTGAGAATCTTCAGCTCTCGCTCCGCGTCGCTGAGATCCCGGTTCAGGGCGTCCAGCCGCTCCAGAATGGTCTGGAGGGCTTCGCTGTCAGAGGGGGTCCCCTTGTGGGTGGCGTATACCAGTTCACCGGCAGCCTTCAGCTGGTTGTCGATCTCCCCCTTCAGCTCCCGGATGGAGGAGCGCAGCTTGGCACAGGCCAGAGTTTCCTCCGCCTTCTGTCCCACGATGGCCGCGCCGGTTTTGGCGGCCTCCGCCGCCTCGGCAGCGGTCTTCTTTGTCCGGTGGAGCAGCCGGCTCCACACCTCTTTATTGAACTGAATCGCCATAACAGGATTCCTCCTCATTTCATTCTGCAGCCCTGTGCGGGCCTTAATCGTCGTAAATACCGCCGCCGATAAACTCCCGGATCAGCGAGTCCGGCTCCACATATTTCTCGTCCAGGTCCGCAAACTTGGGATAGGCCTCCAGCAGGTGGCCGATCTCCTCGTAGCGCTCCATCTCCGGGGTCAACTGCTCGAAAAGGGGCAGGGCAAAGCCCTTGATGACATTGACCTCGTAGGGCAGGGAGCTGTCAAACTGGATGTCGGCGTTATCTTTAAAGGGAGAAATATAGAGTTTCTCACCTCGGCGGACATTGGCCCACATCTTGATGGTGACAGAGGGCTCCCAGGCCCGGAACTTGGCGTCCCGGACGGTGCGCCGGGCCAGGCGCATCCAGGTGCCCTTAAAAACCACTTTACCTGCGCTGTCCACCACGTTGGATCTGGCGGAGATATAGACCTTCATGGCGTCGGGATTCTTGCCGGTGATGATGTCGTTGAGGGCGTGGATCCCCTCAAAGATAGCGATCTCGTCCTTCCCCAGCCGCAGGGGGCTGCTCTTGATGGCCGAGCGCATCTGCCGGGCAAACTCAAACTTGGGAATGTGGATCTTCTCCCCCCGGTCCAACATTTTGAAGTGGCGGTTGAGAAGGTCCATATCCAGGCAGAAGGGGGACTCGTAGTCGATGAGGCCGTCCCGGTTCCGGGGAGCGGTCTCCGGGTCCACTGTCTGGAAGTAGTTGTCCATGGCGATGGCGTGGGACTGAATCCCCATCTCCTCCAGCTTGGCCTCGATCTTCTTGGCAGTAGTGGTCTTGCCGCTGCCGGAGGGACCGGAGAGGAGCACGATCCGGGATTTGCTCCTGTTGTCTGCGATCCGCCGGGCGGCTGCTTCTATCTTTTTATTGTACGCCGCGTCGCACTCTTCCACGAACCCCTTGGGGTCACTGCGGACGGCTTCATTGATCTCTTTCAGGGAATAGGCCATAGCATGCTCCTTTCTCGTGGGATGGGGTCCTCACCCCATCTGCTCATAGAATGCCCGGAAAGCGCGCTGATTTTCCGCGATCTTCTCCGGACGCTGGATGTATTCCTGGGGAAATTTCAGATTGAACACCCGCTCGATCCTGTCGTGAGCACTGTCCACCATCTTGGTGGAGCCACCGGCTCCCAGACTGAGGATGGAGTGGAGTTCTTCCATAATGTAGATGTTGTACCAGCCGGTACCGCCGCTCTTGCACCAGCCCACATTTTCAAAGCTGCCGGACATGTACTTCTGCCGGTAGAGGTAGTAGGGGGCAAACTCCGCAGCCCGGAGGGTGGGGTTGGCGTAGTCCAGCATCTGGGCCACCTCCTCCACCGTGGGGATCCGGGTGCCCTCCAGGGTGATGCGGCTGCCCTTCTTGAGAGAGAGGGTGTGGACGGTGACGTTGTCCACGCCAAAGGCAATGACCTCGTCCAGGCTCCGCCGGAAGCCCTCCGGGGTGTCCTCCGGCAGACCGGCAATGAGGTCCATGTTCACATGGGGAAAAGCAAATCCCTGCACCACTTCCATGGCCTTGCGGATATCGTCAGCGCTGTGGCGGCGGCCAATGGCCCGGAGAACATGGTCCTCCATGGTCTGGGGGTTGACGCTGATGCGGGTGACACCGTTGTCCCGGAGCACTTGGAGCTTCTCCGCAGTAATGGTGTCGGGCCGGCCCGCCTCCACGGTGTACTCGGAGACGCCGCTGAGATCAAAGCGGGTGTTGAGCCGCTGGAGCAGCCGCTCCATCTGGGAAGCGCTGAGGGTGGTGGGGGTACCGCCGCCCATGTAGAAGGAGCGGACCCGCAGACCCAGGTCCTTTACCATGTCCGCGGCGCTGTCTACCTCCCGGAGCAGGGCCTCCAGGTAGGGCTCCACCAGGTGGAAGGTCTTTTCCACGCTGTTGCTGACAAAGCTGCAGTAGGCGCAGCGGGTGGGACAGAAGGGAATGCCCACATAGAGGGAGATGTCCTCCGGCCGCAGGTCTGCCTTGGCCTCCAGGCCCGCCTGGGCACACTCCACCGCCAGGGTCCTCCGCTCTGAGGAGACAAAGTAGGTATCTCTCAGGATATGATCGGTCTGGGCAGGGGTATGCCCCTGCTCCAGAAGCCCCGCCGCCAGCTTGGCGGGCCGGATGCCGGTAAGAGCCCCCCAGGCGGGGGTCACGCCAGTAAGCTCCCGGGCAGCTTTGAAAAAGCTCAGCTTCACGATCCGCTGGAGGAGCCGCTGGCGCTCGTGCTCATCCTTGGCAGCGGAGACATCCATCCGGGACACACCCCGGACGGTCTTCCCCCCCACCGTCAGCACTGTAGTGGCCGTGTGGAGCTTCTCCCCGGCAGAGAGGGTCACCTGGGCGCTGTTTGCGTCCTCTCCCTCGTACACCGGCCGCTCCTCGGGGAAAAAGGCCAGGAGGCTCTGCTCCACAGCATAGCGGTAGTCGTGTCCGGTAAAAATCAGTTTCATTGTCCCAGCGCCTGCCTCATATAGCCGTTGGTCTGCCGCTCACGCTCCAGGGTGGATGCCCCGCCGTGGCCGGGACAGACTTTGTAGTCCCCCTCCAGCCGGCCCAGCCGGGCCAGGGAAGCCAGAAGGTCGTCGCCGCTGCCGCCGGGCAGATCCCAGCGGCCGCAGGTACCGGCAAACAGGGTATCGCCGCAGAGCATCACGTCGTCCACCAGCAGTGTCACCGACCCGGCGGAGTGGCCGGGGGTGTGGAGCACATGGAAGGTGAGGCTCCCCAGGGTCAGGGTATCCCCCTCACCGTAGGTCCGCTGGTTTTCCCCCTTGTGGGGCATATGGTAGCGGTCCTTCAGGTCCTCTGCGGGGCACAGCTCCTTTTCATGGATATAGACCGGCAGGTCCGGATAGACGGCCAAAATGGCGGGAATGGCCCGGACATGGTCATAGTGGCCGTGGGTCAGGAGAATCATCTCCGGGGTCAGACCACTGCGGCGGATCATCTCCAGCACCCGGTCCGCCGAGCCGCCGGGGTCCACCACTGCGCACACACCGGCCTGCTCATCGCCGATGAGATAGCAGTTGGTCATGAGAGGGGCTACCTCTATGGTATCGAAATACATGGCATTGCTCCTTATTGTTTTTTGGCGGGGGCTCCGCCCCCGCATCCCGGGCGCTTGCCGCCGGTGCTTCCTACGCCTCGGTATCGAAGATAATGGTCACCGGCCCCTCGTTCTCGGAGGTGACCAGCATATCCGCGCCGAACTCTCCGTGCTCCACGGTGAAACCCCGCTCCCGGCACCGGGCCATGAAGGCCTCGTACAGCGGGATGGCCAGATCCGGCTTTGCCGCGCCGGTGAAGCCCGGGCGGCGGCTGGAGGTGTCGGCGTAGAGGGTAAACTGGGAGATCACCAGAATACTCCCGCCCACCTGCTCCAGGTTCAGGTTCATCTTGTCGTTCTCGTCCCGGAAGATCCGGAGATTGCATACCTTATCTGCCAGCTTCAGGGCCGTCTCCTCTGTATCGTTATGGCCCACGCCCAGAAGGACCAGGTATCCCCGGCCGATGGCGCCGTTTACCTTGCCGTCAATCGTGACGGAGGCGGAACGGACCCTTGTGAGTACTGCTCTCATTGCTTGCTTTCCTTTCCCGGTTTTCTCCCGGCATCAGCCCGCCGGCCGGTTCACCTTCATGACGCTGGAGATCTGGTGGAGCTTGCGCATGACCTGATCCAGCTGTTTGGCGTCCGTGACGGAGATGGTGATATAGAAGATGGCAAAGCCATCCGTAGTAGAGTGGACATTGAGGCTGGAGACGTTGACCTTGCAGGTGCTGAGCACCGTGGAGATATCCACCAACAGGTTGGCCCGATCCTTGCAGACCACCTCCAGAGCGGTGGAATAGGACTCATAGATATCCTCGCCCCAGGAGACCTTAATCCAGCGGCCCTCGTCGCCTGCACTGCGGCGGCTGGGGTCGGCGTTGGGACAATCCTTGCGGTGGACACTGACGCCGTAGCCCCGGGTGATAAAGCCTACGATCTCATCGCCGGGCACCGGGGTGCAGCACTTGGAGAATTTCACCAGGCAGTTGGAGAGGCCCTCCACCACAATGCCCTTCTCGCTCTTGACCCGCTTGGGAGCAGCAGCTTTGGCCTCGCTGGCCTCCTTGGCGGCCTTGGCGGCAGCCGCCGCCTCTGCTGCTGCCTTCTCCACGGCGGCAGCCTTGCTCATGTGGATCAGCTCATCCCGGATGCGGTTGACCGCCTTCAGGGAGGTATAGCCGCCATAGCCGATAGCGGCATACATCTCATCCAGGGATTGAAACCCCACCCGCTTGAGGATAGCCGGCAGCACATCCGGCGGGGTGATCTGGTTCATGTTCAGCCCCGCGTGCTTGAGCTCCGCCTCGAAGGAGGAGCGGCCCTGGGCGATATTCTCCTCCTTGCGCTCCTTCTTGAACCACTGACGGATCTTGCTGCGGGCCTCACTGCTCTTGGCGATCTTCACCCAGTCCCGGCTGGGGCCATGGGCGGACTTGGAGGTGTTGATCTCCACGATATCGCCGTTGTGGAGCACATAGTCAAAGCCCACCATCCGGCCGTTGACCTTGGCTCCCACCATGGTGTTGCCGATGGCGGAGTGGATGGAGTAGGCAAAGTCGATGGGGGTGGCGCCGGCGGGGAGGTTGATGACGTCCCCCCGGGGTGTAAACACGAATACCTCATCGGCAAACATGTCGATCTTGAGGCTGTGGATGAAGTCCTCGGCGTCGGCATCCTCCTGGTTCTCCAGCAGGCGGCGGATCCACTCATAGGTCTGCTCGCCGCCCTCCTTGTTGATGCCCTGCTTGTATTTCCAGTGGGCCGCCACGCCGTACTCGGCGATGGCGTGCATGTCGTAGGTGCGGATCTGTACCTCAAAGGGGATGCCCGCCTCACCAATGACGGTGGTGTGGAGGCTCTGGTACATGTTGGGCTTGGGGGTGGCAATATAGTCCTTAAACCGGCCCAGAATCGGCTTATAGAGGTCGTGGATCACGCCCAGCACGTTGTAGCAATCCGCCACCGTGTCCACCAGCACCCGGAATGCAAAGAGGTCGTAGACCTCATCCATGGTCTTGTCCTGGGCGTACATCTTGCGGTAGATGCTGTAGGGGTGCTTCACACGGCCGTAGACGGTGGTGTTCGGGATCCCCATCTCCGTCAGCCGCTGGGTAATCTGCTCCTGGATGGAGCTCATAAACTCGGTGTGCTCCCGGCTCTCGGCCTGCAGCTTGGTGACGATCTCGTCATACCCCACCGGATCCAGATACTTTAAGGACAGATCCTCCAGCTCCCATTTCACCTTCTGCATACCAAGGCGGTGGGCGATGGGAGCGTAGATCTCCATGGTCTCAAAGGCTTTTTTCTTCTGCTTTTCCGGCGTCTGGTACTCCATGGTGCGCATGTTGTGGAGCCGGTCAGCAATCTTGATGAGGATCACCCGGATATCCTTGCTCATGGCCAGGAGCATCTTGCGGAGGTTCTCCATCTGCTCCTCTTCCATGGTGCTGTACTGCACCCGCGTCAGCTTGGTGACGCCGTCCACAATATCGGCAATGGTGGGGCTGAAGCGCTTGGCAATATCCTCGTAGGTGCTGTCGGTATCCTCAATACAGTCGTGGAGCAGGGCGGCCATGATGGACTCGCTGTCCAGGCGCATCTCCGCCACGATCTGGGCCACCTGAAGGGGATGGGTGATATAGGGGGTCCCATCCCGCCGCAGCTGGTTGCCGTGGTGCTCCCGGGCGTACTCAAAGGCTGCCCGTATCTGTCCCAGGTCGGCAGAGATGTTGTAGCCGCGGATTGTCTTTTCCAGATGTTCATACAGTTGTTCAACCGTGGCCATCGTCATCTGTCTCCTTTCTCTTCTTTTCCCAATATCCGGTAGAGCCGCGCCATATAGACACTCTCTTCCAGATCTGCCCGGCGGCCCGGCTGGAGACACAGCACCAGCCGGTCATCCCGGGATGTCAGCGAGATCAGTCCCCGCTCAGCAAAGACCTCCACGCCAAAGGCTGCGTGGAGAAAGCTGTCCCCGCCGTCCAGCGATGCGGCCAGCCGCCGCAGCATGGGCAGCCGGTGGCAGCAGAAGGGGCCGCTGCGTCCCAGGCGCTCCAGGCAGCGCCACAGGGCAATGAACTGCTCCCGGCTGGGCAGCAGGCGGGCGGCGTCCCGCTCGGTGACCTTTCCGCCCCGGATGAGCCGCTCCACCAGCTCCAGGCACTCCTTCTCCCGGCCGCTGGGCTCCACCGAGGGCCTGAGGTCGATCATCTGCAGCTGTACGCTGCTGTTGCCCCGAAATTCATTGATCTGCAGATAGAAGGCCGCGTCCACCCGGCTGCCGGGGGCTACGCCGCACTCCTCCACCGTGGTGGAGAAAAAGATAGCGTCAAAATGGCAGTTTCCCTTGCTCAGGCGCAGCTTCATATGCCGGTTCTGGCCCACACTCTGGAGGCTCTCCACCTTGGCGCCCATCAGGGCGAACACCGGCCGGTTGTTGCCGGAGCCGTAGGGTTCCAGACGGCCCAGCTCCTCCACTTCCTCCAGGTTTACCGCCTCCGGGTGGCGCAGGATCACATCCACCTCCAGTGAGGACACCGGTGCCTGACCGTTACAGTATTCCCGGACGCAGCGGTTCATCCGCTGCCGAAAAGCCGGGATATCCTCCTCCCGGATGTTGAAGCCCGCCGCCAGGGCATGGCCGCCGAAATCCACCAACAGGTCCGAGCAGGACTCCAGGGCAGCAAAGAGGTTGAAGCCGCCGTAGCTGCGGCAGGAGCCCTTGCCCATGCCGTTTTGCAGGTGGATCATGAAGCTGGGACAGGAGTATTTCTCACTGAGGCGGGAGGCAACGATCCCCACCACTCCCTGGTGCCACACCTCGCTGGAGAGGACCAGGGCGCTGCGGTCCCCGGCGGGGAGGTTCTCAATCTGCTCCACCGCCTGGGCGAAGATCTCCTGCTCCACGCTCTGGCGCTCCCGGTTGAGGTCACACAGCTCCCGGGCCATCTCCTCGGCCTTGGCGCTGTCATCGGTAAGGAGGAGATTGGCAGCCAGCTCTGCCTCCCCCATGCGCCCCGCGGCGTTGATCCGGGGGGCCAGGACAAAGCCGATCTGGATGGAGGTGATCTCCTTGTCCAGCAGCCCTGTCTCCTTCAGAAGGGCCCGCAGGCCCAGAAAATCCGTGCTGGAAATGGACTCCAGCCCCCGGCAGACAATGGTGCGGTTCTCATCACTCATGCGCATCACATCGGCAATGGTGCCGATGGCCGCCAGGGTGCAGTACCGGGCAAAAATGGCGTCCTCCTTCTGCCATCCCAGCGCCAGCACCAGCTTCAATGCCACGCCTACGCCAGCCAAATGCTTGAAGGGGTAGGGGCAATCCGGACGCCGGGGATCCACCACAGCGGCAGCCTCCGGCAGCTTCTCCTTACACTCGTGGTGATCGGTGATCACCAGATCCAGCCCGATCTCCCGGGCATAGCGGGCCTCCTCCACACCGGTGATTCCGCAGTCTACGGTGATCACCAGGGTGATTCCCTGATCCCGGAGGGTCCGCAGGGCGTCGCAACCCAGGCCGTAGCCATCCTCGATCCGGCGGGGAATGTAGAAGCTGCAGTCCTCTCCCCGGCGGCGGAGATAATCCACCAGCAGTACCGTAGCGGTAATGCCGTCCACGTCGTAATCCCCGAACACCGCCATCTTCTCACCGCGACTCAGGGCCAGATTGATGCGGTCCACCGCCTTGTCCATGTCCCGCATCAGCAGCGGGGAGTAGCTCAGGCGGTGCTCCCGCTCCAAAATGGTCAGCGTCTCCTCGGGCGCGGCGGCTCCCCGGGCTGCCAGCACGGCGGAGAGCAGAGCGGGATACCCCGCCGCCCGCAGCCGCTCTGCCGCCTCGGTGTCGTAATTGCCGCCGGTCCACCGATCGTATCGCATGGGTATCCCTCCTCTCTCCTGTCAGGTGCAATCCAATCTCTGCCCCCGACGGGCGTACTACCCCAAAATAACCATATTATTATAGCAAATAAACCCTGGTCCGTAAAGGTAAAATTCCCATGTTTTCTGCGGAAATCCGGCGCAAAAAGCCTGCCGATTTGACGAATGGGAGAAATTCTGCTACAATACCCCCGGTAAATCCGCCATTTTACGAAAGAAGAGGTACAACACCTATGAAACATAAGCTTTTGTCCCTGGCACTGGCCCTGTGCCTGTGTCTGGGTCTCGCCCTGCCCGCAGCGGCAGCCTCCTCCGGCTACAGTGACATACCCAGCGGCCACTGGTCCGAGGAGAGCGTCATGCGGGCCACCCAGCTGGGGCTGTTCGGCGGCATCGGCGACGGAAAATTCGGCCGGGGTCAGCCCATTACCCGGGCGGCCTTCGTCACCGCCATGGTGCGGCTCTTCGGCTGGAAGGAAGTTACCCCCACCAAGGCCAGCTACACCGACGTGACATCTGAGCGCTGGTTCTACACCGCCGTGGAGACCGCCCGGGCCAACGGCGCCTTTCCCTCCACCAGCGGTACCTTCCGCCCCACCGACAACATCACCCGGGAGGAAATGGCCTCCATGCTGATCCGCAGCTTGGGCTACGCATCCCTGGCGGGGGTGGCGGACAGCTATCCCTCCCCCTTTACCGATGTAACGGTCAGCCAGGGCTTTATTACTCTGGCCTACGACCTGGGGATCATCGGCGGCGTGGGGGATGGAAAATTTGCCCCCGACAAGACCGCTACCCGTGAAGAGGCCGCCGCCATGCTGGTGCGGCTCTATGACCGGCTCTACTCCAGGTCCGCTATTCTGTCATCTACCGGCAGCTATACCAAAATCACAGTGGACACCCCGGCGGCCAAGGAGGGCGACAGCATACCCACCACGCCCCTGGAGCCCATTGCTGACCTCTATGACCAGCTGCGCAGCGCCAAAAACCGGGGCGTGAATCTCAGCCGCTGTGTCCTCTGTCTCACGGCCGGCGGCGTGCAGACCACTACCTCCGACGGCAAGATCCTGTCCACGGACACCCTCACCGCCGACGAGGTGGAGGAGATCCTTGCCCGGGACGGCGTGCGCACCTACTATTCCACCCGCTATGAAAGTGCCTACTGTATCTACGCCCCCAACCGCTACCAGAGTGCCACTGTCTGGTATCAGAGTGATGAGAGTCTGGCCGCCAAGCTTCAGCTGGCCCGGCTCTTCGGTGTCACGTACTACACCCTCAGCTGAGCTGTCTCCAAAAACGGCAGGCAGGCCTGGGACCCATACAAGGTCCCAGGCCTGCCTGTTTCTCTCAATCAGTTGATTTTCACCAGTTCCAGCTGGTAGATGCTGTTCATGGTCTCCACCACAATTTTCCCGGTCTCCTTATCCTTCTTCCAGGACTGGACCAGGCTGGTTCGGATATATCGGTCGCAGGGGTCTCCCCGCCGGTCATACCGGCAGTGGATCAGGACGCAGCCCTCATCCATCTTGGCCTCGCCAATGCAGCCCAGGTTTTCTCTATCCTCGGGGCTGGCCTTGGCGACCCCCTCCTTGTCGGTGATCCTGACAATCTGATACATAGCGTTCCTCCCCCGGCGCAAGGCGGTGTCCGCCTCGCCGGTATCGCCCCCGGTCTGTCTCCCGGGAGAAGTCTTCTCATTATAGGCCCGGCGGCGGATTTTGTCAAATCAAATAGAAAAACACAGGCGGTCCGGCGCGCAGTTTCAGCGCGCCGGACCGCCGTTTTCCCCATAATCAGCCCTATTACATGAACCGCCGCATGGTATCGGTAGCGGTATCAGGATCGGCACTGATGGTGATGGTGCTCTTCATGCCGATGGGAGACGTAAAAGCGTCCAGCCAGGCCAGGAACTCGTCCACCTCACGCTGGTCCCCACTGTGGGCCACCTTGCAGAGGTTGTCAATGAAGATATGGGAAATATCATAATTGCCCGCATACAGACCGCAGATAAAGCCCCGCAGTGTTTTGAAGCTGTCGATCTCAAACTCGGAGGCATCTACCAGACGGGTCTGGTGGCGCAGATTAAAACTCATATTCCGGGTGGGCTCGATGCACACCATGCATCCAGTCTCGGTTTCGGCGGCGCCGTTCATCAGCTCCAGCAGCTGCTTGGTCTTACCCTCGCCGGAACCGCTCATAATCAGTCTAACCATAAGAAATCACTCCTTTATACAATTGGATGGGAGACTTATTATTGATAGATACAGCATACCACACCCCGGCCAGAAACACAACGGGAAAAATTACTTTTTGAAAAAATCAGGTTAAGATGCTGTGAAGCGCCCCACCCCCATGGGGGTGGGGCGCTCGTACGCCGCAGGAGCGGCGGACCTGGGCAAGCCCGGTCTGCCGTCCTCCTCTATTCGTTACCGGCCCAGCTTTGCCCGCAGGGCTGCGCCCATCTCCTCGTATCCGGGCTTGCCCAGGAGGGCAAACATGTTCTTCTTGTAGGCCTCCACGCCGGGCTGGTCAAAGGGATTCACACCCAGCAGGTAGCCGCTGAGGCCGCAGGCGTACTCAAAGAAGTACACCAGCTCGCCGTAGGTGTAGGCATTGATCTCTCCTGCCCGGACGATGAGGTTGGGCACACCGCCCTCCACGTGGGCCAGGAGAGTACCGTCCATGGCCTGGGTGGCGATGAAGTCCATATCCTTCCCAGCCAGGAAGTTCAGTCCGTCGCCGTCGGCCTCGTCCCGGGGCACGCACAGCTTGCAGGCGCTGGGGCCAAAGCGCACCACCGTCTCAAACATGTGGCGCTCACCCTGCTGGATATACTGACCCATGGAGTGGAGATCCGCGGTGAACTCCACGCTGGCAGGGAAGAGGCCCTTGTTCTCTTTGCCCTCGCTCTCGCCGTAGAGCTGCTTCCACCACTCGGCAAAGAAGCGGAACCGGGGCTCGTAGCCAGCCAGGATCTCAATTTTCTTGCCCTGAGCGTACAGGTCGCTGCGGGCAGCAGCGTACTGCCAGGCGGGGTTTGCATCCAGATCCGCCTTACGGCAGGTCTCCATCATATCCGCCGCGCCCTGCATCACCTGATCCAGATCCACGCCGGACACAGCGATGGGCAGAAGGCCTACGGCGGTGAGGACGCTGTAGCGGCCGCCCACATCGTCGGGCACCACGAAGGTCTCATAGCCCTCGGCGTCCGCCAGGGACTTGAGCG
>CALXGE010000034.1 GCA_944387775.1 uncultured Oscillospiraceae bacterium
GCGTCCACCTCGTCCTTGCGGTACACCCGGCCGGGGGCGATGATGCGGATGGGCAGGGGCATGGTCTCCATGGCCCGGACCTGCATGGGGCTGGTCTGGCTGCGGAGCATCACCCGGCTGTCCTCATCGAAATAGAAGGTGTCGCTCCAGTCCCGGGAGGGGTGGCCCTCGCCGGCGTTGAGCTTGTCGAAGTTGTAGGAGGCAAGCTCGATCTCGGGCCCGTCCAGGACGGTAAAGCCCATGCCGATGAAGATCTCCTTGATCTCATCCAGAGCGATATACATGGGGTGGCGGTGGCCCATCTTCACGGCCTTGCCGGGAATGGTGACGTCCACGGCCTCTGCCTCCAGCCGCTTCTCCAGGGCTTCAGCTTCCAGGGCCTTGCCCCGCTCCTCCAGGGCCGCCTCCAGGGCGGCGCGGACCTCGTTGGCCAGCTGGCCCATGACGGGGCGCTCCTCCGGGGAGAGCTTGCCCATCATCTTGAGGACGGCGGTGAGCTCGCCCTTCTTGCCCAGGTACTGGACACGCAGGGCGTCCAGCTGGGTACTGTCCTCCGCCGCGGCAAAGGCCGCCAGGGCCTGGGCGCGGATCGCTGCTAACTGTTCTTTCATGTGTAAAACTCCTTTTAGGATGTTGTTGACCTGCCTGCGGCCGGCAGCGGCGGAAAAGAAAAAAGCCCCTCGTCCACCCATGGGGACGAAAGGCAACCCTTCCGCGGTACCACCCGCATTCGTACATGTTCTGTACGCACTTTTGCCCCCGATAACGGCGGGGCGCGCCGTCCCCGTCTCCGGGGCCGCTCCCGGGCGAACCAAGCGACACGACCCAGGCAGGCTCTCAGCCGGTGACCCGCCTTCTCTTGGGACCGCAAGCACGCTATTTTCCCGTTCCACGCACTGTAATCACTACTTATATCACAATATTGCCGGGATAGCAAGGGGGAAAATGCAGAAAAAACGGGAAAATTCCCGGCCTGCGCTGCCATGGAGCTGGACAGGGAAAAGACCCGGCCCGGGAAACTTTGTGAAAAATACATATGTCCGCAATATAAGGACAGCATACTACATAAAAACAAAAGTACCGGTCTCCCAAAAATCGTCATTATAGACAAAATTTTCCGGGTAGGAGGGAGGTAAATGAACGATTTTTTCAGCTTCCCTTGTGAGAAATGTAGGATTTTGAAAATTCCATCAAAATATCGTTGATTCACAGTTTGTTTACATTTATAATTAATAGCGACGAGGAAGTCAGAGACCATGGCGGGCTGGCGGAGGCGTCAATCAAATTTTAGGAGGAAAAGTCTATGTTGTTCGAAGCATTGATCGGGCGTACCCTGATCGCGGCGGACGACACCTGGGGCCTCTTGGGCGTCATGTGTATCTCCGTAGCCCTGTCAATCTGGTTGGAGCAGAAGTACCGGTGGGCCTCCAAGGTCTCCGGCGCTATCATTGCTCTAATCTTCGCCATGGTCATGGCGAACATCGGCGTGATCCCCACCAGTTGTGCGTTGTATGATGATATCGTCTGGGGTGTCATCTGCCCCATGGGCATTCCTCTGCTGCTGCTGCAGTGCAACCTGAAGAAAATCTGGAAGCAGACCGGCAAAATGCTGGCGGTGTTCCTGGTCGGTGCCGTTGGTACCATAGTGGGCGCCTTCATTGCTTACTATGTACTTAACGGTGCCTATGTGGCCACCGGCGGCAGCAGCTATGATCTGGCTGCCGTTGCCTCCATGATGACCGGCTCCTACATCGGCGGCGGCGTGAACTTCTCCGCCATGGCCATCTCCCACGGCCTCAACGGCACCGACGTGGCTGCCGCGGCCACGGTGGCGGATAACCTGCTGATGGCGCTGTACTTCTTCATGCTCATCGCCTTTGCCAGCATGCGCTTCTTCCGCAAGCACTTCACCCATCCCCACATCGACGCTGTGGCCAGCGCCACCAGCGTGGAGTCCGCCCAGACCCAGGCGGCGGCCTTCTGGGGACCCAAGGAGATCTCCCTGCGGGATATCGCCATGGACATCGCTTACGCCGTGGCCGTGGTGTGGGTCTCCATGCTGATCGGCTCCTTCTTCCAGGGCCTGGTGCCTGAGGATCCCAACGCCTTCGAGGACTTCGTGGGCAAGTTCCTGGGCAGTGAGTACGTGTGGATCTCCACCATCTCCATGATCGTGGCCACCTTCTTTGAGAAGCCCGCCTCCAAGCTCCATGGCACTCAGGAAGTCGGTACCTACCTCATCTACCTCTTCCTCTTCGTGATCGGTGTTCCCGCCAACATCTACACCGTTATCACCAAGTCCCCGCTGCTGCTGGTGCTGTGCTTCATCATGGTCGTTGTGAACATGCTCTTCTGCTTCTGCTCCGCCAAGATCTTCAAGGCGGATCTGGAGGACGCCATCCTGGCCTCCAACGCCAACATCGGCGGTCCCACCACCGCTGCCGGCATGGGCATCTCCCAGGGCTGGACGGCCCTTGTGGGTCCCGCTCTGCTGGTCGGCGTTCTGGGCTACGTGATCGGCAACTACGCCGGCACCTTCGTGGGCATTGCCCTCGGCATCTGATGGCAAGCTGGTAGGTAAGCAATGGAAAAAGGGAACGCCCCGAACGGGGCGTTCCCCCATTATGAGAGAAAACCCGGTGAGCAGGGGGATGTTCCGCCCGCCGTGTCGGATTTTGCCGGAACAGGACGGAGGAGAGCCCCGCCGGACGCGATGGAACCGGGAATTGGGAAGAAAGGAGCGAGCGTATGAACCAAAGCACCGCCTGCGTACCTAAGGCGCGGGAGCTGCCGGAGGGATTTTTCTATCTGGACGAGTTCATTGAGGACTGCATCATCGACGCCAAGTACGCGGGAACAGATAATTTCATGGGCCGGCCGGCAGACGGCTATGAGCAGCCTCTGGTGGTGGCCAGCCGTGAGGTGGCGGAGGGCTGCGTCAAGGCGGCGGACATCCTGCGCGAGCAGGGCTATCTGCTGAAGGTCTTTGATGCCTACCGCCCTCAGCGGGCGGTGGACGATTTCTGCCGGTGGGGGGAGGATATGGCGGATCAGCGCCGCAAGCCCATCCAGTATCCTGAGATCGAGAAGCTGAAGATGTTTGACGACGGCTATATCGCCCGGAAGTCCACCCATACCCGGGGCTGCTCCGTGGACCTGACCATCGTGGACAGGAAGACCCACCAGGAGCTGGACATGGGCTCCATCTTCGACTACATGGATCCCCGCAGCTGGCCGGACAGCCCGGAGGTGACGGAGGAGCAGCGGAAAAACCGCTACATCCTCCGGGACGCCATGGTCGCCAGCGGCTTTGTGCCCTATGAGTTCGAGTGGTGGCATTTTGCCGTGGAGCCGGAGCCCTACCCGGACACCTATTTCGATTTCCCCATTCGCTGACAGGCGAAGAGACTGCCTCCGGCAGGCGCGGGCGCCTGCCGGAGGCAGTCTCTTTTGGAGCAAATATCTGTCAGAAAAATGTGGGGGTCATGGCCCACACGGAGACGCAGTCCTCCTCATCGTTGTTCAGGTACTTGTGGGGGATGGTGCTGCGGAAATAGATGCTGTCCCCCTCGTTGAGGCGATACTCCTTGCCGTCCAGCAGAAGGGTCAGCGTGCCCTTGAGGACAAAGCCGCACTCCTCCCCCTCGTGGGTGACCATCTCGTGGGAGTAGGACTCCCCGCCCCTGAGAGTCACCCGTACCAGGTCCAGGATGTGTCCCAAACGGCTGGAGGTAAAAAGTTCATAGATACCATGGCCCTGGTCTGTGATCATCATTTTGTGTTCACCACGCCGGGTAATGGTGGCGGTCCTGGATTCACTGCTTTCGAAAAAGTAGTTGATATCCGTGCCCAGAGCCTGGGCAATGCGGTAGAGGTTGACCACGGAGGGCACCACCAGATTTCGCTCGATCTGGCTGATGAGGCCGGTGCTGACGCCGCTTTTTTCGGCCAGCTCGGTGATGCTCAGGCGCTTGGTCTTGCGCAGCTCCTTCAGCCGTGTGCCAATGGAGAACTCCATGTCGCCCCTCCCTCCGCAGTTCGTACTGTCCATTGATAGATTCGATAAGCTTAGTTTAACCGAAAATGTATAATAGGTCAACCCGTAGGGGAAAAATTCCCGGTTTTGCCGCATGCGTACCCTCGACAAAGGCAAGGGGCTGTGATACGATAAGTGAAAAGGAAAGGGGGCGGCACCTTTGGAGAAAATGACCAGAGAGCTGGTTTGCAGTTTGCTTCCGTCCCGCCGGGCAGATGGGCACAAGGGAGATTTTGGCCGGGTATATGCGGTAGCGGGGTCCGTGGGGTATACCGGCGCGCCGGTATACGCCGCCGAGGCTGCTGCCAGGACCGGGAGCGGCCTTGTATTCGTGGGGGTGCCGGAGGAGGTGTACCCCATTGTGGCGGCACGGTGTGCCACGGCTATGGCCCAGCCTCTGCCGAAAGATTGGGAGGATCTGCTGGAGCGCCTGAACCGCTGCGATGCGGTGGTGCTGGGGCCGGGCCTGGGCCGTTTGCCCCAGTCCGAGGAGCTGGTTGTTTTTTTGCTGGAGAGATTAGAGAAGCCGGTGATTCTGGACGCCGACGGTATAAACGCCGCCGCGGCGCATATACATGTGCTGAGAAACCGGCGGCGGCCCACGGTGGTCACGCCCCATGAGGGGGAGTTCCTCCGCCTGGGGGGAGATCTTTCTCTGGGCCGGGAACAGGCCGCTCTTGCAGCGGCCCGGGCACTGGGCTGCGTGATGGTATTAAAAGGGCCGGGAACTGTAATAGCCGCGCCGGATGGTCGGACACGGCTGAATACCACTGGCAACTGCGGTATGGCCAAAGGGGGCAGCGGTGATATCCTGGCGGGGATGATTGCGTCCCTCGTGGGACAGGGGGCAGAGCCATTTGACGCCGCCGCCTGCGCCGTATGGCTTCATGGCCGTGCCGGAGACCTGTGCAGCCGGGAGTTGACCGAATACGCCATGACGCCGCCGGACATGATCGGGCGGCTGCCCGCCGTGTTCCGGGAACTGCGCGAATCTGAATAAGGAGGAAGGACCCTGTGCGAAAAGCGTGGCTTTTTGCACCAATGCTGATGCTCCTGCTCACTGCCTGCGGCGGCGGAGGGGAGAAAGACCAGGCGGCTGCTCTGCAGCAGCAGTACGCCGCAGTGTCCGCCGCTACTCTGGAGGCGGACGTTACCTGCAGCTATGAAGGCGAGGAGCGGACCTACACCCTGCTGTGCGCTTACACGCCGGAAAAGAGCGCCATCACCGTGTTGGCGCCGGAGAACCTGACGGGCATCTCCGCCACATTGGAGGGGGAGACCCTGACGCTGTCCTACGACGATATCTCTCTGGACGCGGGGAGCTACTCCGCCGCCTCCATATCGCCTGTGGCGGCTCTGCCCAAGCTGATGGCCGCGGCAGCTTCCGGCTACCTCACCGAGCAGAGTGAGGAGACGGTGGGGGAGCGGCCCTGCCTGCGGCTGGCCTTCGATCTGGAGGGGGATGAGGGGACCCTCTATACCACCTGGTTTGACCAGGAGACCCTCCTGCCCCTGCGCAGTGAGATCAGCGCTGACGGCGTGGTGGTGTTCGATGTGGCCTGGAGCCGCTTTGAGATCACGGAAAACGCCCCGGCGGAGAGTAGTGAGACGGAGGAGCAGGCTGCGGAGACCACAGCCCAGCAGACGGCGGAGGAGCAGACCGCAGAGACCGCCGCCCAGCAGACCACAGAGGAGCAGCCTTCAGAAGACTGACGATTCTGATACACCATACGAAAGAAAAGGATGGGAGCAAGCGATGAACAGTACACTGAGGAGAACTTGGGCGGAGATCGATCTGGATGCTCTGGCCCACAACTATCACGCCCTGCGTAAGCAGATGGGGCCCAACTCCCGGTTCCTGGGAGTGGTAAAGGCCGACGCCTACGGCCACGGCTCCATTCAGGTGGCCCGGACCCTGGAGGAACTGGGGGCGGAGTACCTGGCCATCTCCAATATCGATGAGGCCCGGGAGTTGCGGCTGGGAGGGATCACCCTGCCCATTCTCCAGCTGGGCCTGACCCCGGCGGACCAGACGCCGCTGATTCTGGAAAACCGCATCACCCAGGCGGTGTACAGCGAGCGCGCCGCCCAAGGCTTCTCCCAGGAGGCGGTGCGCTGCGGCGGGAAGATGAAGGCCCACATCAAGATCGACACCGGCATGTCCCGACTGGGGTTCCAGTGCGATGAGACTCACTTTGAGGACTCCCTGGCGGCCATCTGCCGGGTATGCGCCCTGCCGGGCCTGGATGTGGAGGGCATCTTTACCCACTTTGCCGTGTCCGACGAGAGCGAGGCCTCCTGCCGGGAGTACACTCAGCTCCAGCACAGCCGCTTTGAGGAGATGATCCGCCGGCTGGAGGAGAAGGGGGTCACCTTCGCCATCCACCACTGTGCCAACAGCGGAGCCACCGTGAGCTATCCCCAGTTTGCCCACGACATGTTCCGCCCGGGCATCGTCACCTACGGTATCGGGGACCAGGCGTCGGATCTGGGCCTCAAGCCGGTGATGACCTTCAAGACCACAGTAGGTGTCATCAAGGACTATGTTCCCGACACCACCATCAGCTATGGCCGCACCTTCACCACCCATCGGCCCAGTCGGCTGGGGGTACTGCCCATCGGCTACGCCGACGGCTTCCACCGGTGCCTGTCCAACAAGTGGCGGGTGTGGACCCCTTACGGCATGGCCCCCATTGTGGGACGGATCTGCATGGACATGTGCATGATCGATCTGACAGATCTGCCCCAGGTACAGGAGGGGGATGAGGTGGAGGTCTACGGCCCCCACAATAGCGTCAACGATGCCGCCCATCTGGCCGGGACCATCTCCTACGAGCTGACCTGCGCGGTGAGCAAGCGGGTGCCCCGGATCTACTATAAGGATGGAAAAGAAATTGCCCGGGAGCTGCTGCTCCGGGGCTGAGCCCAGGGCCTGAGGCGCCCCCGCCGGACATCCCTGTCCGGCGGGGGCGCTTTTGCCGCCGGGAGGGGGACGCGGGGCCTGTCCGGCGCATAGAATACTTTGGGGCAGGAAACCCCGGTATAAATTCCGCGGTTGCGTGGGAGAATGATAGTGGCCCGTCCGGTACGGGCACTTCTTCCGGCGGAGTGTGAACTTTGTGGATACAAGCGTAAAACGCGGCGACATCTATTATGCCGACCTCAGCCCGGTAGTGGGGAGCGAGCAGGGCGGCGTTCGTCCCGTGCTGATCGTTCAAAACGATACAGGGAATCGGTACAGCCCCACGGTGATCGCGGCGGCCATCACTTCCCAGACGGGAAAGGCGCGCCTGCCGACGCACATTGAACTTGCGGCGCAAAACTATGGACTTACCCGGGATTCTGTGGTATTATTGGAACAGATCCGCACGCTGGATAAGCGGCGCTTACGGGAGAAGATGGGGCGCGTGGACAAGGAACTGATGGACAGAGTAGACGCGGCCATCGCGGTCAGCTTCGGTCTGCACAGCGACAAGCTGGTGTGATCCCGGCACGGTCTGATGAGGAAAGCAGGCCCGCGGAGGGAACGGCCTCCGCGGGCCTGTGAGAAAGAGCCTACATAAGAGGAGTACAAGAGATCCATGAAGAGAGGAAAACTGCGCACGGCCTTCTGCGTGATGCTGGTGGGAACGGTGCTGGCGGCCTTTGTGGCCATCGCGGCGGAGGCTGGCTCCCAGGGAGATCCCCTGGTGACCCTGAGTTATTTGAACGATACCTTCCTGGGCCAGCTGCTGGGGAAGGTGGATGAGAAGATCGCCCAGCGGGATCAGGAGATCCTGCGGGAGGTGGAGAAGAGCGTGGACGCGGCCACAGAGGAGGTCCTGGATGCAGTGGACGGTGCGGATACCGCGGGCAATGCCTCGGCAGCGGTCTACCAGGAGGTGACCCTCTCCGCCGGACAGGTCCTCTATGGCTCCGCCGGCTGCGAGGTGATGCTCCGTGGCGGCTCCGCCACCTGCGTGTCAGCGGGCAAGAGCACACCGGGACTGGTGGATATTACCGGCGGCGGTACCATCAACGACGGCACCGCCCTTCAGACCAACCACCTCTATACCATGACTGCCGACCGGGGGGTCAAGGCCGCTGATGCGGTGACACTGCTGGTTCGGGGCAGCTATACCATCGGCTGACCAACTCGGAAATACATATCCATCGCTCTCTCCGCATATGCTGACGGAGAGAGCGATGTTTTTATCTGTTGGGAAAAGCGGAAAGGAGGGAAGGGCCATGGAGGAGATTCGGCTTTTCTGCGGAGGACAACCCAGGGGAACGGTGACCCTGGAACAGGGTGACAGCCGTCGGGAGGTACGGGCTGCCATGGCCGATCCCCGGGATGGGCTGTACCGGGCGTTCCTGGTGGGGGAGCGGGGGGAGCTGCCCTTGGGGGTCATGGAACCCGACCACGGAACGCTTACCGTCTGCCGACGGATCTATGCCCGAGATATTGCCGCTCTGGGCACACTGCGTCGGGGAGAGGCACGGCTGTCCTTTCGGTTCGGAGAGAGCGCCTGGCAGGAGGTCCGGGACCCCGGACAGCTGGTATCTGTCCCGGAGCTGCGGCAGCGGCTGGAGAAGATCCACCGCGCCTTCCGCCGCCGGGAGGGAGAGCGGCTGTTGCTGGCCTTTCCCGTGGAGGAGGGGAAGCCCTTCCCTCTGGAGACGCTGTTCTGTTTGGCCCGAGTCCACCCGGTGGAGGGACGGCTGTGCGCGGTGTATGCTTTTGATCGGGAGGGCAAGCCCGTTTCCTCCTGACAGAAGGGAAAAAATGTCAAATTTTTCTACCATTTTGAGACTGCCTGTGTTACAATAAGCAAAACAGAGGGATACGGGCCCAATCATAGGCGACGTGTGCCTCGGGATGATTACCGGGAGGTTTCACAGATGAAATGTCCGTACTGCGGCTATAAGGAGAGCAAGGTGGTGGACAGCCGGCCTGCCGACGAGGGCAACAGCATCCGCCGCCGCCGGGAGTGCCTGGCCTGTGAGAAGCGCTTTACCACCTACGAGACTATGGAGTCGCTGCCTATGGTGGTCATCAAGAAGGACGGCAGCCGCCAGAGCTTTGACCGCAACAAGGTCCTGGGCAGCATGCTGCGGGCCTGCGAGAAGCGGACGGTCCCTCTGGCCAAGCTGGAGCAGATGACCGACGAGATCGAGCAGACTCTCCAGAACAATCTGGAGCGGGAGATCACCACGGATATGGTGGGCGAGCAGGTAATGGAGAAGCTGCGGGAGGTGGACGAAGTGGCTTATGTCCGCTTTGCCTCTGTATACCGGCAGTTCAAGGACATCCACACTTTCATGGAGGAGCTGACCAAGCTCCTGGAGGAGAAAAAATAAACTGCGGATGGTATCCCTCCGCAGGCCGCTTGCGCGGCAGAGAACGGCCCCAGGACCCTCTCTGCCGCGCAGCTTTTTCTATACGACTTTCCGGCAGAGGTTTCTGTTGCGCCCCATCCAAGGGTATGCTATACTGAGGTTGTGACTGGAGAAACCTGTCACAAAATGTTCTTAATGCTCACTGCCTGGGTTTCTGCCAGCAGGCGCAGCTGTACCGACAGCACGGTCACTTGGGAGATGAACTCCTGCGCATCCTGCTGGCGGCAGGCGATGTCGGCGGCGGCAAAGAGGGATTCCGCCTCATTGAGCTCACTGTGCTCGATGATAGTGTGGAGGAAGGTTTTGCGGCGTTCCCAACTCTTCTGAGTCTGAGACAGCAGATTCTCTGCCTGGGACCAGTCCTCCTCCAAAGCGGACTGGGCAGCCTGCTCCAGAAGCTGCTCCCAGCTCTCGGTCTGCTGCTGCACATAGCCGCCGGCCCAGAGAGAGAAGATGAGAATGGCCGCCATGGCGGTCAGGGGAAGTACGAGTACCTTCATGCCGGCTCCTCCTTGGTGACGCACACGACTGTCCCTGCCTCGTCCACCGTCATAAGGAACACCTGCCGGGGAGAGGTGAGGCGCCGTTTTTTCAGCTGTCCCTGTAGCCAGGACAGATCCCTGCCGCTGGCACGAAGATTATCTATAAGAACATGGCCGTCGTTGACCACCAGTACCGGCAGCGTCACGTCCTCTGGCACCTCCAGCCCGATGGACTGGGGCGTAAGGGGAGCGGCGTGAGCGTAGGGCAGGACTGATACCTGCCCGCTGGTCTCCAGAATGGCATATTTGACGCCGGAGAGATCACTGTAGCCCTGGCTGCGCAGCTCCTCGTAGAGCTCATCCACCGTAAAGCGGGTTTTGGCCATGTTGGCCTGGAGGATCTTGCCGTCCCGGATGATGACGGTGGGCCGTCCGCAGACCAGGGAGCGGAAACGGATGGACTTGAGACTGAAATAGCTGACCAGCATGGAGAGCGACAACAGGATGATGATGGGGAACACCCCATTGACCAGAGGAATGCCGAAATCCTGCATAGGGACGGAGGCTAGGTCTGAGATGATCAACGTCACCACCAGATCTCCCGGCTCCAGCTCGCCGATCTGCCGCTTGCCCATGAGGCGGAGTCCGGCGATGATGAGCAGGTAGAGGATTATGGTGCGGAAAAAAGCGGTAATCACAGGCGCACTTCCTTTCCTCGCCAGTATGCGCGGGAAAAAGGTAAATTATGTGCGTAGCAGACCTCTGGAAAGAGAGCGGCACGGGACGGATATTCCGCTCCAATGAAGCCGCGAATAACGGATACCAGCTGCTAAGCGGCTGCTATATCACCATCGCAGAAGGAAAGGAGGATCACAGGTAGAGCCTGTCATAAGCGCCAGTGCCCGCATGGCCCGCCGGAGGAGGTCTCCTTCACGACGGAGCCGGTGCGGGACGACGAGGGGAGGGGAGTATCGAAGTCTTCGGCGGATGCCCCTCCGTGCCGCTCCGGGCGCGTACACAGCCGGCAAATATACGGGTGACCGTAAAACAAAGGGGCTGTGACCGGGGAACGAGTGACAAATGGCTGCGAGTTTGTCCTCTTGATTGCTTGCAATACCAGCCAGCGCCGCCTGCGCCGGGAAAACCGGTACAGGGCTGCCTTGTGCGGCCTGGAGGCGTTGGCGTGCGGACAACATCAGGAGGAAATTTTATATGTGTGGAATCGTTGGATACGTAGGAAACGAGCAGGCGGGACCCATCCTGCTGGACGGACTGAGCCGCCTGGAGTACCGCGGGTACGACTCGGCCGGCGTAGCGGTGTACTCCCAGCGGGACCAGCGGCTGTCGGTCCATAAGGCCAAGGGCCGGCTGCAGGTCCTCAGCGATATGCTCCAGGGGGGCGCAGCGGTGGATGGAACCATCGGTGTGGGGCACACCCGATGGGCTACCCATGGCGCTCCGTCGGATATCAACTCCCACCCCCAGGTCAGCCGCAGCGGCCGCATCGCTGTGGTCCACAACGGCATCATTGAAAATTACGCTGAGCTGAAGGCTTTTCTGCAGGACCAGGGGGTCCCCTTCACCTCTGAGACGGACACAGAGGTGGTAGCGCAGCTCATTGAGTATTTCTGTGAGACAGACAAGGTCGGAATTCTGGAGGCTGTGGGCCGGTCACTGCGCCGGATCCAGGGAGCCTATGCCCTTGGTATTATCTGTGCCGACGAGCCGGATCAGATCATCGCCGTGCGCAAGGACAGCCCGCTGATCCTGGGCTATGGCAATGGCTGCAACTTCTTAGCCAGTGACGTCACCGCCATCATCCGCCACACCCGGGAGGTGGGGTACATGGACGACGGCGAGGTGGCGGTGCTGACCAAGGACGGCATCCAGTGCTATAACCACCTCATGCAGCCGGTGGAGAAGGAGATCTCCCACGTGGACTGGGAGGTGGACGCGGCAGAGAAGGGCGGCTACGAGCACTTCATGTTCAAGGAGATCATGGAGCAGCCTGAGGCCATGCGCCGGGCCATCTTCCCCCGGATCCGGGACGGAGAGGTGTTCCTGGAGGACTTTGCCCTCACAGAGGACTACCTGCGCAGTGTACACAAGCTCTACATCGTGGCCTGCGGATCCTCTTACCACGTGGGCATGATTGGGAAATACAACCTGGAGCGGATCCTGCGGATCCCGGTGGAGGTGTCCCTGGCGTCGGAGTTCCGGTACATGGACCCCATCGTGGATGACAAGACCCTGGTCATTGTGATCAGCCAGTCGGGTGAGACCTTGGATACCATGGCCGCCCTCCGGGAGGCCAAGCGGCTGGGGGCTACTATCCTCTCCATCGTCAATGTGGTGGGCTCTTCTATCGCCCGGGAGTCGGACCAGGTGCTCTACACCTGGGCGGGGCCGGAGATTGCTGTGGCCACCACTAAGGCCTATTCCACCCAGCTGGCGGTGCTGAATCTGTTGGGACTGTACCTGGCCCGTCTGCTAGGCACCATGCCGGAGGAGGAGTACCACTCCGTGCTGGAGGAGATGCTACTGCTGCCGGCCAAGATGGAGGAGATCCTCTCCGACAAGGACGACATTCAGTACTACGCCAGCCAGTATTTTAACCACAATAGCGTCTTCTTCATCGGTCGCAATGTGGACTATGCCTTGGGCCTGGAGGGCTCCCTGAAGCTCAAGGAGATCTCCTATATCCACTCCGAGGCCTACGCCTCCGGTGAGCTCAAGCACGGTACCATCAGCCTCATTGAGGAGGGCACTCTGGTGGTGGCACTGGGCACCTATGCCAAGCTCTTTGAGAAGGCCATGAGCAATATTGTGGAGGTGAAGGCCCGGGGTGGCGACGTATTGGCTCTGACCACCCGGACCCACGGGGAGGAAATGCGGAAGACTGCCAACGGCGTCATCACCATTCCGGAGACTCACCCGCTGCTGCTGCCGTCTCTGGGTGTGGTACCCCTGCAGCTGTTCGCCTACTATGTAGCATTGATGCGTGGCTGTGACATCGATAAGCCGCGGAATCTGGCGAAATCGGTGACAGTGGAGTAAAACGACCGCGCCAAGTGGCGCGTACAAGCGTTTTGTCAGCGGCAAAACCTTGGCGCAGGGCGGATTCATTCCGCCCGAGCAGTTGGCATAATGAGGGGTCCCCGGCGGCAGGGCCGCTGGGGCAGCATTGATGCGTGGCTGCGACATCGATAAGCCGCGGAATCTGGCGAAATCGGTGACAGTTGAATAATATTGAAATCCGGCAGGGCCGGGCACGCTTACAGCGTGCCCGGCCTTAAAACATTCTTAAGGAGAAATAAAACAAATGGTATGCGGAAAAGATGCAAAAATGATGCACAGAAAGCTACAATAAACCTAAGAGTGCAGGAACTTTCTGCCTGCTTTTTCCGTCTTTTCCAATAGTGGAAAAGGACAGTGCTGGATAGGAAAGGAAGATTCCTTTCCATGAGCCCGGAGGGTCCTTGCAAAAGAGCCGGGAGTGCGGATAAAACAAGGAGGAAATGTTATGGGAGTGTATGGGAAAAAGCTGACGGCGCTGCTGTTGGCGCTGTGCATGACGCTGGGTCTTGTGGCCTGCGGCGGAGATAACGACAGCACCAGTCAGCTCAGCGGTACCATCTATGTGCCGGAGTTTGTTGATTTAAATCTGAAGGCGGATTACATAAACAGTGGCTACTGCGACGGCCAGTATGTCTATATCCTGGGGGAAACCAACACCCCTCAGCTTTTTGACGGCAACGGCCAGTATGTCAAAGATCTGACCGCGGATGAGGCTAACAGCTTCTGGGAGAGCGAGAATGCTGGTGCCGATGGCTCCTATGTGAGCTATACCAATACCAGCAAGATCTACCGTGTTCCTCTGGACGGGGGGGAGACGGAAGAGCTGGAGAATTTTGCAGCCACTAAGATCCCGGAAGGCAGCGACGGCAACGTATACATCAGTAATATCCGCGGCGGCCAGGACGGGACCATCTGGGTGACGGAAGAGGTGAATATTACCACCTTTGAGTTGCCTGCGGATTTTGATCCCGCCACACAAAACAAATGGGATTACCCCTCTGAGAGCACCAGTACACAGATTTACCGTCAGCTGGATTCTACGGGAAATGAGCTGTCCCGGATTGATACCACCGGCATGCAGGAAAAGCTGGCAGCCGACTATGTTCAGAGCGTCGTCATGGATCCTGAGGGATGCTTCTATGCTTCTGTGCAGACCTACGGCGAGACCACCAGTGAGACCAAGATCGCGGTGCTGGACAAGGACCAGAACGTCCTCTTCACCATCGAGGAGGAGAACAGCTGGGGTGAGCTGACCCTGCTGGGGGACGGCACGGTGGCCATGAGCGCGTGGACCGAGGAGAACGGCCAGGTGCTGCGGGTCATCGACAAGAGCACCAAGGACTGGGGCGCGGAGTATCCCCTCTCCGCCAACGGCGGCAATGTCTACACCGGCAGTGAGAAGTATCTCTACTACTACGACAACGGCGACTCCCTCTACGGCTTCAACAAGGAGACCAACGCCGGGGAAAAGCTCCTCAGCTGGAGCGCCGCCGACATCAACAGGGACGACATGATGTTCTTCACCTTTCTGGCGGACGGCCGGGTCGTGGCCATGACCCAGAGTTGGGAGAACGACGGCGTCAAGACGGAGCTGGCCGTTCTCACGGAGACCGATGCCTCCGTGCTGGCGGACAAGACCATCCTCACCTACGCCACCCAGTACCTGGGCTACGACGAGCGCAACGCCATCATCGAGTTCAACAAGAAGAGCGACAAGTACCGCATCGAGATCCGGGACTACTCCGAGTTCAACACCAACGACGACTATGACGCGGGCCTGACCAAGCTGAGCACCGAGATCGCCGCGGGCAATGTGCCGGACATCCTGAACGTCAGCGGCCTGCCCATCCAGCAGTACGGCGCCCGGGGGCTCTTCGAGGACCTGTGGCCCTACATTGAAAACGACCCGGACCTGGGCCGGGAGGCGGTGATGGAGAACGTGCTCAAGGCCGCCGAGCTGGACGGCAAGCTCTACCAGATTTTCAGCACCTTCTCCATCCAGACTGTGGTGGGCGCCACCAGCGTGGTGGGGGACCGGATGAGCTGGACCCTGGACGACCTGCAGGCGGCCCTGGCCACCATGCCCGAAGGCTGCACCATCTTCAACGAGGGCGACACCAAGGCCAGCATGCTCTCCAACGTCCTGGCCCAGAACCTGGACGTCTTTGTGGACTGGAGCACCGGCGAGTGTACCTTCAACTCCGAGCAGTTCATCTCCCTTCTGGAGTTCTGCAACAGCTTCCCCCTGGAGTACGACTACAGCAGCGTGGACTGGGAGGAGTACGAGAGCGACCAGGATCGCATCATGAGCGGCAAGCAGATGCTCATGAGCGCCTACCTCTATGACCTGGGTGAAAACCTGCAGCTGTATGAGACGGTGTTTGGCGGCGACTACTCCTTCATCGGCTTCCCCCGGGAGGACGGCGGCGTGGGCAGCAGCTTCAGCATCGGCACCGGCTACGCCATGTCCAGCACCTGCAAGGACAAGGAGGGGGCCTGGTCCTTCCTGCGGCAGTACCTGCTGCCCCAGTACGCCGACCAGGACGACGGCGTGGTGAGCATCGGCATGTACAACTTCTGCACCAATAAGGCCGACTTCGACCTGATGGTGGAGCAGGCCATGGAGAAGGAGTACCAGGTGGACGAGAACGGCGAGCTGGTGCTGGATGAGAACGGCCAGCCCATCGAGATGCCCAAGTACACCTACTACATGGGCAGCGCCAGCGGGGAGACCACGGAGGTCAACGTCTACGCCACCACCCAGGAGCAGTACGACAAGTTTATGGCCCTTTACAACGCCATCGACTCGATATATAGTTACGATGAGAACATCTACAATATCGTAAACGAGGTGGCCGGCGGCTATTTCAACGGCGACAAGACCGTCCAGGACACCGCCAAGCAGATCCAGGACCGGGTGACGCTGTATGTCAATGAGCAGAGATAAGAAGCTCCGCGTGAAAAAAGAAAAGCCCCTCTGCCCGCCGGGCCGCAAGGTCCGGCGGGCGTGGGACGTGAGCAACGAGCGCGTCCGGGACATGCTGCATAGCATGGCCTTTATGGGGCCCAGCCTTTTGGGTGTTTCGGTGTTTTTCATCGTGCCCTTCCTGGTGGTGGTCTACTACTCGGTGATCCGCAGCCCCATCAATCCGGAGTTCGTGTTTTTGGACAACTTTATTGCTGTTTTGAAAAACTCGTCCTTCCAGACAGCAGCCAAGAACACCGCTACGTTTTCTATCGTAGCGGTGCCTCTTGCTGTGGTGCTGTCTCTGGGGCTTGCTTTGATGCTGGAGTGCCGTATTCCGGGGAAGAGTTGGCTGCGGACCTTTTTCCTCAGCCCCATGATGGTGCCGGTGGCGTCAGTAGTGCTGATCTGGCAGGTGGTGTTCCACTATAATGGAACTTTGAACGCTGTGCTGTCCACCTTTGGTGTGTCCCCAGTGGACTGGCTGAACTCCCCCTACTGCCAAATTGTGATTATTGTCCTCTTCCTGTGGAAGAACCTGGGCTACAATATGATCCTCTTTATGGCGGCACTGAACAATATCCCGAAAGAACTGCTGGAAGTAGCGGACGTGGAGGGAGCCTCTCCCGCCCACAAGTTCTTCAACATCAAGCTTCGCTATCTTTCTCCCACGGTTCTCTTTGTGACCATCCTCTCCATCATCAGCTCCTTCAAGGTATTCCGGGAGATTTATCTGCTCACCGGTAACTATCCCTATATGGGGCTGTATATGATGCAGCACTTTATGAACAACACCTTCCAAAACTTCGACTATCAGAAGATGTCCTCTGCGGCAGTGCTGATGGCGCTGGTCATGGTGGTGCTGATCATTCTGCTGTTCAAGGCGGAGGACGCCTTCGGAAAGGATGTGGAAGGATGAAAAAGAATCACTATGTTGGCCGCGGCATATTGACGCTGGTAGCAGTGTTTTTTGCCTTCGCCTTCCTCATGCCTACGGTGCTGACCATTACCAATTCCTTCATGACGCAAAGTGAGATCAGCGCCAACTACGGAACCGTGTTCTCCAATGCGGCGGGAAATACCAACACCTACATATCCGATACCGTTAACCTAAAATTTATCCCGGATAAGGTGAGCCTGTCCCAGTACATCACGGTGCTCATCAAAAGCCCGGATTATCTGCTGAAGTTCTGGAATTCCGTCATTCTGGTGGTTCCCATCGTGCTGCTGCAGGTGGGAGTGGCCTCCATCACGGCCTACAGCTTTACCCGGTGGCGGGGAAAATTCCGCAGCTTTTTGTTCTTCTTCTATGTGATCCTGATGCTGATGCCCTATCAGGTCACTCTGGTGCCAAACTATCTGGTCAGCGACTGGCTGGGGATCCTCAATACCCGGTGGGCCATTATTTTCCCGGGTATGTTTGCCCCCTTCTCTGTGTTCCTGCTGACCAAATTTATGCGCCGGATCCCCGCCTCCCTTATCGAGGCGGCCAAGCTGGACGGGTCCAGCGAGTGGCAGATTTTCAAGGATATCTGTCTGCCCCAGTGCCGCAGCGCCCTGTATTCTATTGCCATCCTGGTCTTTATCGACTATTGGAACATGGTGGAGCAGCCGCTGATTCTTCTGCCGGATGCTACCAAGCAGCCGCTGTCGGTATACCTCTCCACCATCAACGCCAATGAGGTGGGATTGGCGTTTGCCATCGCCACCATCTATATGGTGCCCTGCCTGCTGCTGTTCCTCCACGGAGAGGACTATCTGGTGGAGGGCATCGCCCATCAGGGCTCTGTCAAGGGCTGAGTCAACCGTGTGTGAAAGGACCGTCAACCAATGGAAGTGAAAGAAAAATCCAAGAAGAGGGAGCTTATCAAGACCATCGCCATCATCTTTCTGGCGGTGCTGCTGCTGCTGACCTTCTTCTCCAATACCATTATGAATCGCTCTCTCCCCGAGGTGGCCACCGGTATGGTCAACTCCGGCACCATCAATGCCAAGATCCGGGGTAGCGGCACTGTGTCCGCCAATGAGACCTATGAGGTGATCATCAACCAGACCCGGGAGGTCCGCTCCGTGTGCGTGAAGGTGGGGGACACCGTCAGCCAGGGGGATCTGCTGTTCGTG
>CALXGE010000035.1 GCA_944387775.1 uncultured Oscillospiraceae bacterium
GCGGCAATGCCAGGATGAACACCGGGCCGACGAAGTAGATCGCCGTCCCCGGTTCGCCTGGCTCCCCGTTGGTGGAGGTGAGGGGAGTCGAACCCCTGTCCGAAAACAATTCCACGGGATGTTCTCCGGGCGCAGGCGGTTATTCCGGGCGGCGTTACCGCCCTGTTCCCCTTCCGTCAGGCAAACCGTCACGCCTGCCGGTCAGGTGAGAGTCATGATGCATGGCACGGTCAACTCTTTCCGTACTCACGTTCACTGCTAAACGACGCCCTTCCTAAGCCGCAGTACTCTTAGGTCGGACGGCCGCCTACTTAGGCAGCGACAGCAACAGTATTGTTGTTGTTTAATTTATAAAGTTGCCCGTTTTTGGGTGGCCAGGCGCCACCGCCCGCTGATCCCGCCTCCTCATCCCCGTCGAAACCGGTACACCCCCATAGGTGCGGACTGAGCATAGCACAGTCCGCGTGAGAAAGCAATCAAATTTTTGTAAACATTGTGCCCCTCAGCACTTGGCCATATGCACCACAATGGCATGGGGCAGCAGCTTTGCTACGCAGCGGTAGAACTTGTAAAAGCCGGTGGGCGTATAGAACACCTTGCCCGCTCTGGCTGCCGCCAGGGTCCCTGCCACCACCTTCTTCGGGTCGCAATAGGGCAACGTAGCAAACGTCTTGGAATTACCCTTTATGTTGCCCACATCCAGGAACTCCGTGGCCATAGGGCCAGGACACACCGCCGTCACCGCAATGCCTCTCCCCTTCAGTTCGTAAGCCAAGCCCCGGGTAAAACTGGAGACAAAGGCCTTCGTGCTGCTGTACACCGTCATATGGGCGTTGGCACAGAAGGAGGCGATGGAACTGACGTTGATGATCCGGCTGCCCGCAGCCATATAGGGAATGGTGAGGTGGGTCACTGCCGTCAGAGCCGTGACGTTCAGATCCGTCATGGTGGTCTGCTTGGCCAGTTCTCCCTGGCCCACGTCCCCCAGATAGCCGCAGCCGGCGTTGTTGATGAGCACCGCCACCTGGGGCTTCTCCGCCGCCAGCTTATCCGCTAAAGCGGAGAAACTGCTTTTATCGCAGAGGTCCAGGGGCAGCACCTCGCTGGGAAATCCCTGAAGCTTACTTGCCAGGGCCTCCAGCCGCTCCCGGCGGCGGGCGATGAGCCACACCTGCTCCACCTGTGGAAAATAGTCCTTCAGCCGCCGGGCAAATTCCTCTCCCAGACCGGAGGACGCCCCAGTGATGATGGCAATTTTCATGGTCGTTTCCTTCTTTCCCGCCGTGCAGAATATATTACTTCTTCTCGGGTTCCGGATAATCCTCTCCCAGGGTGTCTACCCGGATGGACTTGATGGTCTGAGGCTGGTTGGGCTTATCGTTCATCATATTCCGGGGCACCCGGGACACTGCAACAGCAGCTTCCACGTTCTCGGTGATCTTGCCGAAGGCAGCGTACTGGCCGTCCAGATGGGGCGCCGCGTCCACCATGATGAAGAACTGGCTGCCGGCGCTGTCGGGGTGCATGGCACGGGCCATGGAGAGGACTCCCAGGGTGTGCTTGAGGTCGTTCTTCTCAAAGCCGTTGCCGGCAAACTCCCCCCGGATCTGATAACCGGGGCCGCCCATGCCGTTGCCGTTGGGGCAGCCGCCCTGGATCATAAAGCC
This sequence comes from uncultured Oscillospiraceae bacterium, assembly GCA_944387775.1. Lineage (GTDB taxonomy): Bacteria > Bacillota > Clostridia > Oscillospirales > Oscillospiraceae > Pelethomonas. The sequence goes on from CALXGE010000035.1 coordinate 1,668, forward strand.
GGGGATCACCCGATGAAAAATGAGGCCGTCATAGTAGCCGCTGTTGGAGAGGGCGATAAAGTTGTTGACGGTGTTGGGGGCCTTCTCGGGGTACAGCTCCCCCTTCATGATCTGGCCGTTTTCCAGCTCGATGGTAACCACAGGATTGCTCATGTGCAGCGATCTCCTTACATAATATTATCGGTTGTAGGTCTTCATGGCCCGGTCAATATCCCGTTTGGCTTCCCGCTTGGCGGTGGCCTCCCGCTTATCGTAGTTCTTCTTGCCCTTGCACAGGCCCACCTCCACCTTTACCCGGGCATTCTTGAAGTAGACGCTCAGGGGCACCAAAGCCATACCGTCCTGTTGGACATAGGCCTGGAGGCGGTTGATCTCCCGCTTGTGCATCAGCAGCCGCCGGGGCCGTACCGGGTCCTTATTGAAGATATTGCCGTGCTCATAGGGGCTGATGTGCATACCGTGGAGATAGATCTCTCCGTTCTTGGCGATGCAGTAGGAGTCCTTCAGATTCAGCGTCCCCGCCCGGATGGACTTGACCTCCGTGCCGAAGAGCTCGATGCCCGCCTCGTACTTGTCCTCCACAAAGTAGTCGTGATAGGCCTTCCGGTTCTGGGCCGCGATCTTGATCCCGCTTTTCTCCGCCATGGCAGCACCTCCTCTCCCTGGATTTCGCTTCAGTATACCATATTCTTCCCCTTCCTGCAAGCGGTGAAATGGGACGAGGGAGGGCGAAGCCTGTCCGCCCCCGCTGATTTCCCTGTAGCATTCTCCCGGCTGATATGGTATACTATTTTAATAATGCTTGTTTCCGGGAGGCGCTCTATGGCGAAAAGGCCCAACATACAACCATTCACCTGGCTGCTGCTGGCTCTGGTAGTTCTGCTGTTCGCGGGACTGCTGGGCGTACTGCTGGCCGATAGCCGCTCTCAGGCTGCTCTGGCAGCGGAGGCAGACAGCACCGCAGCAGAGGATACCTCCTCCCAGACGGATGAGTCGGAGACACCTCTCTGGCTCCAGCCCGCGGAGCCGGAGGAGGAGACTGTCCAGGAAAAGGAGCCGCCAGAGGGGGAGCTGTCCGCTTTGGAGATTCTGTCTGAAGCCCAGGTCATTGCCCACGGCATGGGGGCCATGGAGGGCATCGCCACCCTCAACTGCCTGGAGGGATTTCAGCAGCAATATGATCGGGGTGTACGGGTATTTGAGGCGGACCTGCGCCTGACCTCCGACATGGAGGTGGTGCTGCGCCACGACTGGCGGGCGGGATGGCAGGCCGGCATCAGCGAAACCCAGATTCCCTCCCTAAAGGCCTTTCTCAACCGCCCCATCCTGGAGCAATACACCCCCCTCTCCTTCCAGGATCTTCTGCTGCTCATGGAGGAATATCCGGACATCTGCATCATCACCGACAGCAAATTTACTGATGCGGAGATCGTCACCCTCCAGTTCGAGGCCATGCTGGAGGATGCCGAGGAGCTGGGCCTCAGCTACCTCTTTAAGCGGATGATCATTCAGGTCTACAGCCAGCTCATGTACACGGTGGTGGACAATATTCACCACTTCCCCCACTATATCTACACCCTCTACGCTGAGGGCTTTGGCCGCACGGAGGATGCCTTCCGGGAGATCGCCGCCTTCTGCGGGGAAAACGACATCCTGGGCGTCACCATGTGGGACTACTGGTGGGATGAAAGCTACCTTCCCATCGCCCAGGAATATGATGTGCAGGTATTCGCCCACACCGTCAATGACCCCCAGGAGGCCCTGGCCCTGCTGGAAAGCGGCATCAGCGCCGTATACACCGACACCCTTACCCCCGGCAATCTGACGCCGCAGGCGGAATAACATACGAAAGGACATACCGCTATGGAACTGACAGAGAAGACCCTCTCCAGCGAAAAGATCTTTGACGGGCGGATTCTCCACATCCGCCGGGATACCGTACTTCTCCCCAACGGCCACCAGTCCACCCGGGAGGTAGTGGACCACCCCGGCGGCGTGGGCATACTGGCCCTGGACGACCAGAATCGAGTGCTCATCGTCTCCCAGTTCCGCTACCCCTACGGCGAGATCCTACGGGAAATTCCCGCCGGGAAGCTGGAGTATGGAGAGGATCCTGCCGAGGCTGCCCGACGGGAGCTGCGGGAGGAGACCGGCGCTGTGGCCGGATCCTTCCAGTCTCTGGGAGAGCTCTACCCCTCCCCTGGCTACTGTGGGGAGATCATCCGGATGTATCTGGCCCAGGATCTGTCCTTTGGGGACACTGACCCGGATGAGGATGAGTTTCTGGGCCTGGAGCGGGTACCCTTCTCCCATCTGGTGGAGCAGGTCCTTTCCGGGGAGATCAAGGACGCCAAGACTATCGCCGCCGTTCTCAAAGTAAAGCTGCTGCTGGGGCTGTGAGGGCCCTGCCGCCGGAGAGCGGAACAGAAATACCTAGAGAGTGAGAGAAAGCTATGGAACAGAAGCGAACCGTCCTTGTTGTGGAGGACGAAAAGAGCATCGTAGATATTCTCCGGTTCAACCTGGAGAAGGAGGGCTATGCCGTTCTCACCGCTTACGACGGGGAGAGCGGCCTGGAGCAGGCCGTAAACGGCGGGGCGGACCTCATTTTGTTAGACGTGATGCTGCCGAAGATGAACGGCTTCGACGTGTGCCGCCGCCTCCGGGAAAAGGGCAGCAGCGTCCCCGTCATCATTCTCACCGCCCGGGAGGAGGAAGCGGATAAGGTCCTGGGCCTGGAGATTGGAGCCGACGACTACATCACCAAGCCCTTCTCCATGCGGGAGCTGATGGCCCGGGTGAAGGCCAACATTCGCCGCACCGTCATGCAGCAGTCCGGCTCCGCCGAGGGCGCCATGTCCGCCGGCGGCGGGCTGACCATCAACCCGGAAAACTATCAGGTCTGCAAACGGGACAAGCCCATTGACCTCACCCAGCGCGAATACGAGCTCCTCACCTTCCTGGCCAGCCACCCCGGCAAGGTCTACTCCCGCACCGATCTTATGGAGCAGGTGTGGAACTACGGCTACGTGGGGGACGATGTGCGCACGGTGGACGTGACCGTCCGCCGCCTGCGGGAAAAGATCGAGGACGACCCTGCCAGCCCCACCCTGATCCTCACCCGCCGTGGCGTGGGCTACTACTTCAGTGCGGAGAGCTGATCTCCTCGACTCTAGGGAAAGGAGCGCGCCTATATGTTCCGCAGCCTGCACATGAAGCTGGTGCTTATCATGCTGCTGCTCATCACGTCCCTGATGGCCATCGTAGGGGCGTTCCTCATGACCAGCATCACCAGTTTCTACATCGACGAGTTCTATCAACAGATGGAGAGCGTGTTCGGCGACAGCAGCCCCTCCAGCGGTGCTTTTGTCAGCAGCCTCCGGCAGGAGGCCTCCCAGACGGATTCCACCCAGGCCGGTATCGCCCAGCAGCTTCAGAATATGATCGAAGCCAAGGCCGGCGATCTAGGCCTCAACTCTCAGAGCCGTAATTATTATGTATTGGACGGCCACACCGGGCAGTACCTCACCGGCTCAGCGGACCAGGAGAGCTTCTCACGCCTTCAGACCACCCCCAATCTTCTCACCGCCCGCAACAGCATTGCCGAGGGGACCGACGTCGTAGGGGACAGCAGCGACATCACCGCCCGCTATATGGATGTGGCTATCCCCATCACCGGTGAGGGCGGTGCTTTCATCATCTATATCTACGACAACCGCGAAACTGTCAGTGAGCTCAACAGCCAGCTGTTCCTCATTATTGTCCAGGCTTTGCTGGTGGGCCTTCTCATCTCCGTGCTGCTGAGTTTCCTTCTGAGCAAGACCATGATCACCCCCATCGAGCGCCTCACCGAAGGCGCCGAGCGGGTGGCTGCTGGAGACTTCAGCAATACCATTACCGTGGAATCTACCGACGAGATCGGTATCCTCACCACCACCTTCAACGACATGGCTGCCGTTCTCCAAGACACCCTGGAAGCGGTGGAAAACGAGCGCAACAAGCTGGATACTCTCTTCCTCCATATGACCGACGGCGTGGTGGCTTTTGCCAGCGATGGCTCCGTGCTCCACTCCAACCCCGCCGTCAGCCAGATGCTGGGGAAAGAGGTGAACTTCTACGACTACGACGCTCTCTTTGGCCAGCAGTTCCCCTTTGACCAGGTTATGTCCCTCCAGCGTCCGGACTTCGTGTCTGGGGAACTGACCGCAGGCGGTAGGATCCTGGAGCTGTATCTCGCCCCCTTCTCCGACGGTGAGGACGGCGGCGTAATGGCGGTGCTCCACGACGTCACCGCACAGCGGAAAAACGAGGAGATGCGCAAGGAGTTCGTGGCCAACGTCTCCCACGAGCTGCGCACCCCCCTCACCAATGTCCGCAGCTACGCTGAGACCCTCCGGGACAGCGAGGACATCCCCAGGGATATGACCAACAACTTCCTGGATATCATTATCAGCGAGACAGACCGCATGACCCACATTGTGCAGGACCTGCTGACCCTCAGCCGCCTAGACTCCGGCCGGGCAGATATGAAGATGGTCCGCTTCCCCTTCCGGGAGGCCATTGACTCCGTGTGCCGGGCGGTGGATCTGGAGGCCAAGCGCCACCACCACACTCTCATCCGCAACTACGGCCCCACCCTTCCCATGATTACCGGAGATAAAAGCCGCCTGGAGCAGGTGATGATGAATGTCATCGGCAACGCCATCAAGTACACCCCTGACGGCGGCACCATCCAAGTGGATGCAGGGATCACCGGAAAGAATGTGTGGATGGAGGTCTCCGACAACGGCATCGGCATCCCCCGCCAGGACCGGGAGCGGATCTTCGACCGCTTCTACCGGGTAGACAAGGCCCGCAGCCGGGAAAGCGGCGGTACAGGCCTTGGCCTCTCCATCGCCCGGGAAATCGTCATGCGCCACAATGGCTCCATTGCCCTCACCGACCACGAGGGACCCGGCACCACAGTGCGCATCGTCCTGCCCATCCGCCAGGAGGAGAACGAGGAGGCGGAGCATGAGTAAGCGCGCTGTAAACCGTCTGCAGAATCTGGCGCTGGTGGTCCTGTCCCTTGTGGCTGTTGGACTGCTCTCCCAGATTCCTCTGCTGAATGGAGATTGGACCAACCAGGTTCAGGCTTTTCTCACCCACTCCAACGACGCTGCGGAAAGTGAAGCCGTCAACCTCTCCTCTGCCCTTTCTGCCGTCCATATCGTGGTCACCGGCGACAGTGAGTATGGACGCTATGTCCAGCTCTACGCTCCGGTGGACGGTCCGCTGTTCCAGCAGGTGGGGCCTCTGTTTCAGGAGGCCCTGGGTTCCGCTACCGAGGTGGGCGCCACAGCGGACAAGACCCTTCAGGAAGCACTGGGCACACCGGGCATTTACATGGATCTGACCATAGAACTGCCTTTGGGAATTGCGGCTGCCTGGCTTGGCGAGGAGACCGACTATGACCGGAGTGTCCGGGCCATGGCTCTGACTACGGAGGAGGAGTCCGCTGTGCTGTATCTCTACAGCAGCGACGGCACCATCTTCCGCTATTACACCGCCTTGCCGGTCTCCGCTGTCACTGATCTCTCAGCCTCCTACCCGCCGAATAACGGATTCTTCGCCTTTGAATCCAACTATGCAACTCTGGCCCCCTACACCGTTCTCACCACGGAGACAGTATCCGCTCCCCTGGTCCAGGCCTCCCTGCCCGCGGGCTACTCCTCTTACAATCTTCTCACTGCCCTGGATTTCAACGCCCATACCGGTTACCGCTACCAGGAGAGCAGCGGCACTGAGGTGGTTATGGAGTCCCCCCGGACCCTGCGTCTGAGCCCGGACGGCACCGTCACCTATGACGGCAGTGAGGAAATCGCCTCTGACCTATACCGGGCAGCCGGTCCTTCCGCCGTGGATGCCCTGCAGTCCGGCATGGAGCTGGCCTCCGCTCTGACAGAGAGTACCGGTGCTTCGCCCCTGTATCTCCGAAGTATGACAGCCACAGACAGCGGATGGCAGCTGAATTTTGGCTACTGCTCCACGTGCCTTCCGGTGGTTTTTTCCGACGGCGAGGATGCTCTCACCATCACGATTACCGGTCGGACGATTACAGCCTTTACCTACCGCTGTAAAGCCTATGCCATCCTGGAGGAGACGTCCGCCCTGCTGCCTGCCTCCATGGCTATGGCCATCGCTTCCCTTCACCCCGGCAGCGGTCTGTCCCTGGGGTATGTGGACGGCGGTGGCGACACACTCTCTGCCTTCTGGCTGGAGATCTGACCTGTTTCCCAAAGGAGGTTCGTTTTGGAAACCTATCGGCTGAAAAATATTGCCATATTGATCCTCCTGCTCCTCAACGCCTTCTTACTGATGCTGCTGGGCTATCAGTACATGCAGTCCAGGCAGTCGGATGAGGACATGTTGGAACAGATGCACGTGCTGTTCTCCGGCAATCAGCTGTCCCTGTCAGACTCTGTGGACCTGCTGCAGCCAGTCCTGAGTCCCCTGACCCTCTCCAGGAGTACCGAAATGGAGGCCAACATGGCTGATGCCCTCTTGGGCGAGGACGTGGAGAGCGCCAGCCAGGGCGGCGGCATCTACAGCTACTCCTCCCCCGCAGGCAGTCTGCAATTTCGCTCCGGCGGCAGTTTTGACAGCTCCCAGCTCTTCCTTCCTGTGTCAGATGTTTCTGATTTTGCTCTCTCCTTCTGTGAGGCATTTGACTATCAGGATGTGGACATCCAGCTCAGCGGCAGCAGTGGAACTGTCACCGCCATTCAGTACGTGGCAGGCGTACCTGTTCTCGGCTGCGGCCTTACCATGGTCTTCTACAATGGAATCCTGACAGAGGTCAGCGGTGCCCATGTCACCCTGGACAATGCTTCTCTGACCAGCGGCGAGCAGCTTACCTGCGCCAGCGCCCTGGTGCGCTTTCTGGACTATCGCAGCACCGCCGGCATCATTTGCAGTGAGGTCTCCTCTGTCAGCTGTATCTACTACCTGCAGGAGACTTCTTCCACCCTGGTCCCCGTATGGCAGGTGGAGACGGATACCTACACATATCTCGTGGATGCCTCCTCCGGGGAGATCTCCCGCCTGTAGAAAACGCAGCGCCTCCGGCTCCGGCCGGAGGTTTCTTTTTTTCTACATATTTGTGGAACATAAAAAGTCCAATTATGAAATTTTTATGAAATTATTTCCCTGCGCCCCCATTGATTTTATGGGAAAACCTGTTATACTAGGTATTATCTATGATTATGTCTACTGATTACCGGTGCTCATCGGTATGAAGTGTTTCTGCTTGGGCAAACTGTAGCTACAGGCCCATATATTCTACACAACGAGGTGCAGATCTTTGACCAAATATATTGTTGAGGGCGGCCGCCCCTTGTTCGGTGAAATTCATATCAGCGGTGCGAAAAACGCCGCCGTGGCGATTATTCCCGCCGCTTTGATGGTAAGCGGCACATGCCGTATTGAGAACATTCCCCAGATCAGCGATGTAAATCTGCTGCTGGGGATTTTGCAGGATTTGGGCGCGACGGTGCGCTTTGTCACTCCCCATACTGTGGAGATCAACTCCGCCAAGCTGCGCAACAACCGCGTCCCCTATGAGTCTGCCCGCCGCTGCCGCGCCTCCTACTATATGCTTGGCGCTCTGCTGAGCCGTTTTGGTCTGGCCGACGTAGCGCTTCCCGGCGGCTGCGATTTTGGCGGTACCCGTCCGATTGATCAGCACCTCAAGGGCTTCCGGGCCTTGGGCGCTCATGTGGACACCATGAGCGGCTTTGTGACCGCCGAGGCCACTGAGGGCCGTCTCCGGGGAGCCAATATCTTCTTTGACAAGGTCTCTGTGGGGGCAACCATCAACATCATGCTGGCCGCCACCCTGGCCGATGGCATGACTGTACTGGAAAATGTGGCCAAGGAGCCCCATATCGTAGATGTGGCCAATTTCCTCAACTCCATGGGCGCCAACATCATGGGCGCCGGTACCGACGTCATCAAGATCCGTGGCGTTAAGCAGCTCTATGGCGGCACCTACTCCATTATCCCCGACCAGATCGAGGCGGGCACCTACATGGCTGCTGTGGCAGCCTGCGGCGGCGAGGTAAAGATCTGCAACATTATCCCCAAGCACATGGACTGCATCACCGCCAAGCTCTGCGAGATGGGCGTAGACATTCAGGAGGTTGACGACAGCCTTCTGGTCAGCCGCATCGGGCCCCTGGTCCGCACCAACATCAAGACCATGCCCTACCCCGGTTTTCCCACCGACATGCAGCCCCAGGTAGCTGCGGCTTTGTGTCTTGCCCAGGGAACCAGCATCATCACCGACAGCGTGTGGAACAGCCGCTTCCGCTACACCGATGAGTTCAAGCGCATGGGCGCCCAGATCCAGGTGGATGGGAACCTGGCCATCATCGAGGGCGTGGAGCGTCTCACCGGCGCTCAGCTGGAGGCCTGCGACCTGCGGGCTGGCGCCGCTATGCTCATTGCCGCTCTGGCTGCCCACGGCATCAGTGAGATCACCAATGTGCAATATATTGAGCGGGGCTATGAGGATGTCATCGGCAAGATCCGCGGTATCGGCGGCAATATCCGCGCCGTGGAGGAACCCGAGGAGGAATCTGCCGTCAGCAGCGTGAGCTGACGGCTGCTCCTGCCTGTTTCAGCCCGATAACGGCGTCGTTATCGGGCTTTTTATTTTGATGCGGAGGTTTCCCCATGACCAGTTTCTGCACCCTTGCCAGCGGCTCCTCCGGCAATGCCGCTCTCCTCTCCCGGGGCGACACCCACCTGCTCATCGACATGGGCATTTCCTGCCGCCGGCTCTGTCAGGCTCTGGCACAGTATGGGCTTACGCCCGGCCAGCTGTCTGCCGTACTCATTACCCATGAACACACCGACCACATCAGCGGTCTGGCTACATACATCAAAAAATATCACACCCCCATTCTCTGCACCCCCGGCACGGCCCGACAGCTCCACTACCGTCTGGCCGGCATCGGCCTTCTCCTGCGCCCGCTGGCCATGGGAGAACCTGTCCTGTGGGACGGTCTGACGATCACCCCCTTCCCCACCAGCCACGACTGCCGGGAGAGCGCCGCCTACCGAGTGGATACTCCTGACGGCGCTATCGGCTATCTCACCGACACCGGCATTGTGGTGGAGGAAACCCGCCAGGGACTTCTGGGAGCGGACCTTCTGGTGCTGGAGAGCAACCACGATGTGGATATGCTCCTCTCCGGTCCTTACCCCTATGCCCTCAAACGCCGAGTCCTGGGCAGCGAGGGGCATCTGAGCAACGCAGACGCTGCGGCCTTTGCTGCAGACAGCGCCCGCGCAGGTACCCATTCCATTGTTCTGGCCCACCTCAGTGAGGAGAACAACACGCCCCAGCTGGCTCTGGACACTGTTGGGCACATGCTGGAGCGGGCAGATTACACCGGTGATCTGTCAGTAGCCCCCCGGAATGAGCCGGGAAAGATCCATGTACTGGAGGGGGCGCCATGCAGAAGATAACCATTTTATGCGTCGGCAAGCTGAAGGAGAAGTTCTACTGTGAGGCCACGGCGGAGTACGCCAAGCGCCTTCAGCGGCATTGCCGCCTTGAGATTGTAGAGCTGCCCGAGCAGCGGCTGCCCGACGCCCCCAGTCAGGGGGAAATTGACGCCGCCCTGGAGCGGGAGGCCGCCGCCATTCGGGAAAAGCTGCCCAAGAGCGGCGCACTGGTGGCTATGTGCATTGAAGGGCAGCTTCTCTCCAGCGAGGCCTTGGCCCGGCAGCTGCAGACCTTTGCCCTGGGCGGAAAAAGCCAGATCACCTTTCTCATCGGCGGCAGCGTAGGCCTCCATCCCACATTGAAGGCTCAGGCGGATCTGCGCCTGAGCATGTCCCCTATGACCTTCCCTCACCATCTGGCAAGAGTCATGCTCCTGGAGCAGATCTACCGCGCTTTCCAGATCCAGGAGGGTACCAGATACCATAAGTAGAAAAAAGCCGTGGTTTACACGGCTTTTTCTTTTTTTTACTTGAAGCACAGCGGAAGTCTTGCTACAATATGCATATACATAAGCTTTTCCGCGCCCGGCGCGATCTAAAAAGAGGAGGATACGGAAACGATGGATTATATGAAGGAATATGAAAAATGGCTCTCCAGTGGTGTGCTGACCCCTGACCAGCAGGCAGAGCTGGAAGCGATCCGCAATGACCCCAAGGAGATCGAAAGCCGGTTCTACGGCCCCCTGGAATTTGGTACCGCCGGACTGCGGGGCACCATGAAGATGGGCCTGCACCAGATGAACGTCTATGTCATCCGGCACGCCACCCAGGGCTTTGCCAACGTGATCTGTGCCGAGGGCGAGGAGGCCAAGCGCCGCGGCGTCGCCATCGCCATGGACTGCCGTCTCAACGGCATGGACTTTGCCCGGGCCGCCGCCGAGGTGTGCGCCGGCAACGGCATCCACGTCCGGATCTTTGACTCCCTGCGCCCCACACCGGAGCTGAGCTTCGCTGTGCGCTACTACAACTGCCAGGCAGGCATCAACGTCACCGCCAGCCACAACCCCAAGGAGTACAACGGCTACAAGGTCTACTGGGAGGACGGCGCCCAGCTGCCGCCCCACCACGCCGCCGCCATCGCCGCGGAGCTGGAGAAGATCGACATCTTTACTGGCATCCGCCGTATGGACTACGACGAGGCAGTAAAGGCCGGCCTGATCGAAGTGATCGGCGAGGAGACCGATGAGGCCTTCCTGAAGGAGGTCATGGCCATGGTCACTGACCCCGAGGCCATTCCTGCCGTAGCCGACAGCTTCAAGCTGGTATACACCCCCTTCCACGGCTGCGGCTACAAGCTGGTACCGGAGGCTCTGCGCCGTGCCGGCATCAAGCACCTGCTGTGCGTCCCCGAGCAGATGGTCATCGACGGCAACTTCCCCACGGTGGTCTCCCCCAACCCGGAGAACCCCGAGGGCTTCTACCTGGCGGTGGATCTGGCCAAGAAGAACGATGTGGACTTTATCGTCGGTACCGACCCGGACAGCGACCGGGTGGGCATCATGGTCCGGGACAAGGACGGCGAGTATAAGGTCATCACCGGCAACCAGACCGGCGTACTGCTGCTGGACTACCTGCTGGGCGCCCTGCAGCGCACCGGCAAGCTGCCGAAAAATGCCGTTGCCCTGAAGACCATCGTCACCACCGAGATGGCCCGTGCCGTTGCGGAGAGCTACGGCGTCAAATGCTTTGATACCTTCACCGGCTTCAAATTCATGGCGGAGAAGAAGAACGCCCTGGAGGCCACCGGCGAGGGCAAGGTGGTGTTCTCCTATGAGGAGAGCTATGGCTACATGGTAGGCGACTACGTCCGGGACAAGGATGCCGTCACCGCCTCCCTGCTCCTGACCGAGATGGCCGCCCACTATGCCGGCAAGGGCATGACCGTTCTGGATGCCCTCCAGGCTCTCTATGAGAAGCACGGCTGCTACGGTGAAAAGACCTACAACCTGGTGATGCCCGGTCTGGACGGTCTCAGCGACATGGCAAAGCTCATGAAGTCCCTGCGGGAGACCCCGCCTGCAGAGATCGCCGGGGTGAAGGTAGCCCAGTTCAAGGACTACAGCGACGGCAGCGTGGTAGACTGTGCCAGCGGCGAGAAGTCCTCCATGGAGCTCTCCGGCTCCAACGTGCTGCGCTTCGAGATGGCCGACGGCACCAGCATCATCGTCCGTCCCTCCGGAACCGAGCCCAAGATCAAGGTCTACATCCTAACCAAGGGCAAGGACTTTGCCGAGAAGGACGCCAATCTTGCCAAGTACGGCGCCTGGGTGGACGCTCTGAAGAAATAATCCCCACAGACAACCAGTGCGGGACCGGCTGTGGACGCCGGTCCCGCCTTTCCTTTATCAGCGAGGTACCATATGAACTACTATCAGGAGCAGCTGGATCAGCTGCGTGAAAGAATTGCCAGAAAGCGCAAGCTCTCTACGGAGATCAATGCTTTGGAGAACCAGCGGGCCAGTCTGGCCGCCCGGGTCCAGCAGCTCAAGGAGGAGACCTATCAGGAGCAGCTGGACGTGGACAAGCTGGAAAATTTCAGTGCCGCCAAGCTGTTTGCCCAGATCATGGGTAATCTGGACGAGCGGCTCGAAAAGGAGCGTTCGGAGCTGTATGCCGCCGCCCTGCGCTATGACTCCGCGCGGCAGGAACTCCATGCGGTGGAGGCCGATCTGGCCGCCCGCCGGGAGGAGCTGTCCCTGCTGGGCAACTGCGAGGCGGAGTATGACCGCCTGCTGGAGGCCCGGGCCCGGGAACTGCGCCAGGACCCCCAGTCCCCCGCCGCACGCCGCCTCCTGGCACTGGAGGAGCGGCAAGCACAGCTGGCCTCCCGGGAAAAGGAACTGCAGGAGGCCATTCAAGCCGGATACAATGCTCTGTCGGATATCTCCTCCATTGAAAGCGCCCTCTCCTCCGCAGAGGGGTGGGGCACCTGGGATGTGTTTGGCGGCGGCCTCATCAGCGACATGGCCAAATATTCCCATCTGGACGACGCCCAGCAGCAGATCAACGGTCTGCAGCGCTCTCTGTCCCGCTTCCGCACGGAGCTGGCAGATGTGGATATCCGCACCGGCATCCAAATCGAGGTGGACAGTTTTCTGCGCTTTGCAGATTACTTTTTCGACAACATTTTTACCGACTGGGCCGTACTGGATCGTATCCGCCACACACAGTCCCAGATCCACGAGGTGGATGGCTCTGTCCGCACCATTCTGAGCCGTCTGGAGCGGGATCTGGAGCAGTGCCGTCGGGACCGTCAGGCCATTCAGCAGGAGCTGAAGGATTTTCTGGTCACCGCCTAACGTACTCTCCCCAAAACAATAAAAGCCCGCCACACCGGTAAACGGTGCGGCGGGCTTTTATTCTGTACAAAATTCTTCTTCCGGTACAACTTAGACGGTGACCTGTTCCTCCCGGGGCCGGGCATTAGCCAGCATCAGCTTCAGGCGATTCTCCTGATTGACCCGGGTAGCACCGGCATCGTAGTCGATGGCCACAATGTTCACATCCGGGTTCCGGGCCTTGATGGGCTTCATCATGCCCTTGCCGCAGATGTGATTGGGAAGGCAGCCAAAGGGCTGGGTGCAGACGATATTTTTGACACCCTTGTCCGCCAGCTCCAGCATCTCCGCCGTCAAAAGCCAGCCCTCACCCATCTTGACCCCCATGCTGATGGTCCCCTGGACCAAGCTGATGGTATGGGTAAAGAGAGTGGGCGGGGCAAAGCGGCCATGGGCGTTGATGGCCTCGATCATATCCCGCTCCTTGCCCAGGAGGTACTGATAGGCGATGCGGTAGGCCCACTGGACCTTCTTTTGCATACCGTAGAACTTGTGGTCCAGGAGGTTGTTGTACACGCAGTATAGGCAGAAATCCAGAAGGCCGGGGATCACCACCTCTGCCCCCTCATCCACCAGGAACTGCTCCAGGTTGTTGTTGCCCAGGGGGGAGTACTTCACGTAGATCTCCCCCACGATGCCCACCAGCACCTTGTCGGAGCGCTTCACCGGCAGCGCGGCAAAATCATCCAGGATTTTTTTATAGTTGGACTTCACCTGTCGGTAGTTGGCCTTGCCGCCCTCGGTCATCTCCCAGGCCAGCTGCTCTGTCCACTTGTCCGCCAGAGCCTGGGCACTGCCGGGCTCCACCTCGTAGGGCTTGGTCTGGTTCACCAGAGTCATGAGGAGGTCGCCGTAGAGCACACCGTACATCATCCGCCGCACCAGATGGAGGTTCAGCTGGAAGCCGGGGTGCTTCTCCAGGCCTGTCATGCTCAGGGAAATCACCGGCACATAGCCGTAGCCAGCCTTCTCCAGAGCCTTCCGCAGGAGGTGGATGTAGTTGGAGGCCCGGCAGCCGCCGCCGGTCTGGAACAGAATCAGCGCCACCTTCTCCGGGTCATACTTCCCGCTCTGGATGGCGTCGATGAACTGCCCGATCACCAGGATCGCGGGATAGCAGGTATCGTTATGGACGTATTTGAGGCCCGTCTCTGCAATATGCTGGCCGCTGGTCTCCAGCAACTCCACCCGGTAGCCCACCTTCTCCATCACCTTGCCGATGATCTTGAAGTGCATGGGCAGCATATTGGGCACCAGGATGGTGTGGGTCTTTTTCATCTCCTCGGTAAAGACCACATAGCCTTTCTCCTTGTCAACGGTCATACCGCAGCGCCTCCTTTCTCCTCCAAGGCGCCGATCAGGCTCCGCAGACGGATCTTCACCGCGCCCAGGTTGGTAATTTCGTCGATCTTGATCTGCGTATACAGCTTATCGGACTCCTCCAGAATCCGACGCACCTCGTCAGTAGTGATGGCGTCAACGCCGCAGCCAAAACTCACCAGCTGCACCAGCTGGGTGTCGGCGTGCTCACAGGCATACCGAGCCGCCCGGTAGAGCCGGGCGTGGTAGGTCCACTGGTTGAGAACGTGGACCGGCACCGGGTCTGCCAGATGGCACACGCTGTCCTCGCTGACCACCGCAAATCCCAGGGAGGCCGCCAGCTTGTCGATGCCGTGGCCGATCTCCGGGTCGATGTGGTAAGGCCGGCCCGCCAGGATCATGATAGGCTTGCCGTGGGTACGGGCCCAGGCCACTGCCTCCTCGCCCTTCCGCCGGACTTCCAGCATGTGCTTTTCGTAGGCGGCAAAGGCGTCATCCACCGCCTTGCGGACCTCTTTCCTGGTGATACCCGGAAATACCGGTGCCAGGCACTTCTCCAGCTCCTTGGTGAGCTCCTTCCGGTCGTTGATGTTCAGGAAGGGGTAGAGGAAGTTGATCTGCTGCAGGTCGTCCATATTTCCGTGGAGCAGCTCGGAGTAGTAGGCCACCACGGGGCAGTTGTAGTGGTTGTCGCTCTCCTTCTCATCCACATTGTAGGTAAGGCAGGGATAGAAAATGGCGTCTACACCCCGCTCCAGCAGCACCTCCATGTGGCCGTGCATGATCTTGGCGGGGTAACAGGCGGTATCTGAGGGGATGGAGAACTGGCCCTTCTCATAGATCCGCCGGGAGGACAGGCCCGACACCTCCACCCGGAACCCAAGGCTCCGGAAAAAGGCGTGCCACAGCGGCAGCAGCTCATACATACCCAGGGCCAGAGGCAGGCCGATAGTGCCCCGTTTTCCCTCGCCAGGCTCCAGGGCCATGAGGGTATCCCGCTTCCAGGCGTAGAGGTTGGGTACCTCCTCGTCCACCTTGATCCCCAGGCCCTTCTGGCACTGGTTGCCGGAGATGAACTTCTTCCCGCCTACAAAGCTGTTGATAGTCAGGCGGCAGTGGTTGGTACAGCCCTGACAGGTAGCAGCCTTGGCGGTGTGGACAAAGGTCTTGAGTCCCTCCGCGGTAGTGATGGTGCTCTCCTTCAGGTCCATGGCGTAGAGGGCCGCACCGTAGGCACCCATGAGGCCGGCGATGGCGGGCCGGATCACGTTCTTGCCCAGCTCCATCTCAAAGGCACGAAGCACCGCATCGTTATAGAAGGTGCCTCCCTGGACCACCACATGCTCTCCCAGCTCGTCGGCGCTGCCCGCCCGGATGACCTTGTAGATGGCGTTCTTCACAACGCTGACGGAGAGGCCAGCGGAGATATCCTCCACGGTAGCGCCGTCCTTCTGAGACTGCTTGACGGAGGAGTTCATGAACACCGTGCAGCGACTGCCCAGATTCACCGGCGCCTTACTGTGGAGACCCTTCTCAGCGAAGGCGGCCACGTCGTAGCCCATGGACTTGGCAAAGGTCTCGATAAAGGACCCACAGCCAGAGGAGCAGGCCTCGTTGAGCATAATGGAGTCGATGGCTCCGTTTTTGATCTTGAAGCACTTGATGTCCTGGCCGCCGATGTCCAGGATGAAATCCACCTGGGGACAGAAGTACTTGGCAGCGGTGTAGTGGGCGATGGTCTCCACCACGCCCTTATCCACGTTGAAAGCCGCCTGGATCAGTTCCTCACCGTAGCCGGTGACGGCACTGCCGCGGATCGTCACCCGGTCGCCGCAGAGGCTGTAGATCGTCTCCAGCTGCTCCTTGACGATCTGCACCGGGTTGCCCCGGTTGGAGGCGTAGTAGGTGTAGAGCAGCTCCTTGTC
>CALXGE010000036.1 GCA_944387775.1 uncultured Oscillospiraceae bacterium
ATCTCCACGATCTCCCCGGGTCCCAGCTCATAGGCGTCGTTGTAGCCCAGCTTGTGGTAGGCAAAGGACTCAAAGGAGACGCAGCAGCCGTCATTATTCTTTCCGATGAGCACCGGCAGCCGCCCCAGCTTGTCCCGTGCGGCCACGATGCACTCCGGCGTGAGAATGAGAATGGTGGCAGAGCCGTCAATGACCTCCTGAGCGTGGCGGATGCCCTCGGTCAGAGAGTCCTTCTGATTGATGAGGGCCGCTGTCAGCTCCGTGGAATTGACCTTGCCGGAGCTCATGGCCATAAACTGGTGGCCGTGGTCAGAAAAATACTTCTCCACCAGCTCCTCGGCGTTATTGATGATGCCCACGGTGGTGATGGCATAGAGCCCCAGGTGGGAACGCACCAGCAGGGGCTGCGGGTCCGTGTCGCTGATGCAGCCAATGCCGCTGCAGCCGTGGAACTCCTTCAGATCCCGCTCAAACTTGGTGCGGAACGGAGTATTTTCAATATTGTGGATCTGGCGCTGGAAGGCGCCGTTGCCGCCGTACACCGCCATACCGCCCCGCCGGGTGCCCAGGTGGGAGTGGTAATCCACACCGAAGAAAATGTCAAGGACGCAATCCCGATGGGAGATCGCTCCAAAAAAACCGCCCATGTAACGTGACTCCTACTTCTATTAGTTGCTTGATTGCTCTTCGCCGGAATATTAGGCGAAGAACAGCTTGGACAGGGTCATGGGCTCGATGTACTTGCCGTCCTGATAGACCCGCATGTTGCCGGAGGCCACCTCGTCGATAAGCATGACGGAGCCGTCAGCGGCATAGCCGAACTCAAACTTGATGTCGTACAGATCCAGACCCCGGGCCTTCAGCTCGTCGGCCACGATGCGGGTGATCTTCTGGGTCATGTCCTTGATGTCATCATACTGCTTCTCGGTCATAACGCCCAGAGCCACCAGGCCGTCCTTGGTCACCAGGGGATCGCCCTTCTCATCGTTCTTGAAGGTGGTCTCCACGTAGGCGGGCAGATCGGCGCCCTCAGCAATGTACTCACCGTAGCGGCGGAAGAAGCTTCCAACGGCCTTATAGCGGCAGATGACTTCCAGGCCGTGGCCGAAGACCTTGGCAGGGAGGACTTCCATAGTGGTGTCCGCCAGGTTGGCGCTGACAAAATGGGTCTTGATGCCGGCGGCGTTGATCTTCTCAAAGAAATACACGCTCATCCGCAGGTTCACATCGCCCACACCGTCGATGGTCAGGCCCACGGAGTTCTCGCCGGGATCAAACACGCCGTCCTTACCGGTGCAGTCGTCCTTGAACTTGAGCAGATAGTTGCCGTTGTCCAGAGCAAACACGTCCTTGGTCTTACCGGTGTACACAAGCTTCTTTTCCATTTTGTATTCCTCCATATAAAATATGTCTTTTTAAATAATATATTTGTTGCAGCTTACCCGCAGGAGCGTTATGCCAGCTCCGCCTGGAGCTTCTGCTCCTTCTCGGCGATCTGGGCTGCCATGTCGGCGCGGGCCTTGTCCAGCTTCTCCGCCAGGGCGGCGTCCTCCACCGCCAGGATCTGAGCCGCCAGCACGGCGGCATTCTTGGCGCCATTGAGCGCCACCGTAGCCACCGGAATGCCGGAGGGCATCTGCACCGTGGCCAGCAGGGCGTCCAGGCCATCCATGGCCCCGCCCTTCATGGGGATACCGATCACCGGCAGCGTAGTGTTGGCCGCCATGGCTCCCGCCAGATGGGCCGCCATGCCCGCCGCGCAGATGATGACGCCGAAGCCCGCAGCCCGGGCTCCGGAAGAAAAGGCCGCAGCAGCGGCCGGAGTACGGTGGGCGCTCATGATGTGGGCCTCAAAGGGGATCCCAAAGGCCTTGAGCTGCTCACAGGCGCCCTTCACCTGGGGCCAATCGCTGTCGCTGCCCATAATTACGGCAACTTTCTTCATATACCCTACCTCCCAAAATAAAAGGGCAGACCCGTCCCCAAAATAAGAACAGGCTGCCCAGACGGTCGACATCTCACTGGAGCGCCTGCTCCCCTGTGGTCATCCACGGTTCCGTCAGTTACAGGTGCGCCCTTTACTTTTCTTTTACAATATTAAGCTAACATTTCAGCCGGAAAAACGCAAGCCGGAATCCTCCATAAATCTGTATGAATTGTCCAGGCCCATTTCCCGCCCCCTCTATGGAAGTTCCATAAATCCTGTTTTTTTTCGCTTTTCTCCTTGACTTCTTCGCCGATTTATGAGATAGTTTTCAAAGTAAATATTCAGAAGTATGTTAATTTTTAGACATTTTCTGCCTGATTCCCCGGATAATGTTCTAAAAAATTGTTTGAACACCTGAAAAATTTTTGGCAACTGAAGGAGGTGTCCCCAGTGACGACGGCTGTTCTCTGCTGCAATGGGGGACCCTTTTTTCTCCCGCCGGCGGCAGGGGTGGTATTTTCATTTTTCCCGTTTCCGGCGCCGCCGTTTTTCCCGTTTCCGCAGACAACGGTCCTTTTGTCTGTACGGAGCGGGTTTTTCTTTTGTCCGGGGAAGATCGCTTTTGGAAAGGAGCGCGCATATGATCAGAAGCTTTGACTGCAAGCTGGTGCTGGAGGACGGCAGCGAGTACCGGGGCTACCGCTTCGGCGCCAAGGCCGACCGGCTGTGCGAGGTGGTGTTCAACACCTCCATGGTGGGCTATCAGGAGATCGTCTCCGACCCCTCCTACACCGACCAGGCGGTGGTGATGACCTACCCCATCATCGGTAACTACGGCGTCACCGACGAGGACTATGAGACCAAGATCCCCACCATCGGCGGCCTGGTGGTCCGGGAGTACAACGATATCCCCAGCAACTTCCGCTACACCAAGACCCTCTCGGAGATCCTGGAGGACTACGGCATCCCCGGCATGGAGGGGGTGGACACCCGGAAGCTGGCCCGCAGCATCCGGGACCACGGCAGCCGCAAGGGCCTCATCTGCGATATCGGCGTAAGTACGGAGGAGGCGGTGGCCCGCCTTTCCGCCCAGGAGCTGCCCCGCGACCAGGTGTCCCGGGTCAGCTGCAAGAAGCGCTGGTATGCCCGCACCAGCAACCACAAGTTCAACGTGGTGGCGGTGGACTGCGGCATTAAGCTCAACATCGTCCGCTCCCTGAACCAGCGCCACTGCAATGTCACCGTGGTGCCCTACGACACCCCGGCGGAGACCATCCTCGATATGGAGCCCGACGGACTCTTCCTCTCCAACGGCCCTGGAGATCCGGAGGATGTGACCCCCGTCATTGAGCTGGTGCGCAAGCTCCGGGGCAGAGTGCCCATCTTCGGCATCTGCCTGGGCCACCAGATGATCGCTCTGGCCTACGGCGGCAAGACCTACAAGCTGAAGTTCGGCCACCGGGGCGGCAACCACCCGGTGAAGAACCTTCTCACCGGCAAGCTGGAGATTACCAGCCAGAACCACAGCTACGCCGTGGATGAGGAGTCCCTCAAGGGCACCGGTCTCACGGTCACCCATATCAATCTTCTGGACAACACCGTGGAGGGCCTCCAGTGCCGCGCCGACAAGGTGTTTTCTGTCCAGTACCACCCGGAGAGCGCCCCCGGTCCCCAGGACAGCGGCTACCTCTTCGACCAGTTTATTACCATGATGGAGGAGGGGAAGCGCCATGCCTAAGAGAACCGATCTGCATAAAATCCTGGTCATTGGCTCCGGCCCCATCGTCATCGGCCAGGCGGCGGAGTTCGACTACGCCGGCACCCAGGCCTGCCTGGCCCTTCGGGAGGAGGGCTACGAGGTAATCCTGGCCAACTCCAACCCCGCCACCATCATGACCGACACCACCATCGCCGACAAGGTGTACATGGAGCCCCTGACCGTGGACTACCTGGCCAAGATCCTCCGCTTTGAGCGGCCCGACGCCATCGTCCCCGGCATCGGCGGTCAGACGGGCCTGAACCTGGCCATGGAGCTCCAGCGCCAGGGCATCCTGGAGGAGTGCGGCGTGGAGCTTCTGGGCACCAGCTACCAGAGCATCCAGCAGGCCGAGGACCGGGAGCTCTTCAAGGAGCTGTGCCTCCAGCTGGGAGAACCGGTGGTGCCTTCCCAGATCACCCACTCCATCGAGGAGGCCATTGACGCCGCCAAGGCCATCGGCTACCCGGTGATCCTCCGTCCCGCCTTCACCCTGGGCGGCACCGGCGGCGGCTTTGCCGACAACGAGACAGAGCTGCGGCTGATGATGAAGAACGCTCTGACTCTCTCCCCGGTTCATCAGGTCCTCATTGAGAAGAGCATCCGGGGCTACAAGGAGATCGAGTACGAAGTGATGCGGGACGCCAACGACACCGCCATCACCGTATGTAACATGGAGAACATCGACCCGGTGGGTATCCACACCGGCGACTCCATCGTGGTAGCCCCCAGCCAGACCCTCACCAACAAGGAGTACCACCTCCTCCGTGACAGCGCCCTGCGGCTGATCCGGGCCCTGAAGATCGAGGGCGGCTGCAACGTCCAGTTCGCCCTGGACCCCCAGTCCTTCCAGTACTATGTCATCGAGGTCAACCCCCGTGTGTCCCGGTCCTCCGCCCTGGCCTCCAAGGCCAGCGGCTACCCCATTGCCCGGGTATCCGCCAAGATCGCCGTGGGCATGCGCCTCGACGAGATCCTCATCGCCAACACCCCCGCCTCCTTTGAGCCGGCTCTCGACTACGTGGTCACCAAGATGCCCCGCTTCCCCTTCGACAAGTTCAACTCCGCCAGCAACATTCTCTCCACCCAGATGAAGGCCACCGGTGAGGTCATGGCCGTGGGCCGGACCCTTCAGGAGAGCATCCTCAAGGCGGTGCGGAGCCTGGAGATCGGCGTAGGCCACATCTACATGAGCAAGTTTGACGACTTCAGCGAGCGCAAGCTCCTGGAGTACATCCGCCTGGGTACCGACGACCGGATCTTCGCCATTGCCGAGCTCATGAGCCGGGGCACCGACCTGGGCCAGATCGCCACCGCCACCCAGATCGACATGCTGTTCCTGGACAAGATTTCCAACATTGTCCGCTACGAAGGCGAGATCAAAGCCCGGCCCTGGGATGAGGACATCCTCCGGAAGGCCAAGCGCAAGGGCTTCTCCGACAAGGCCATTGCCTGGCTGTGGAAGTGCACCGAGCGGGAGGTCTTCGACAAGCGCAAGGAGCTGGGCATCTTCCCGGTGTACAAGATGATCGACACCTGTGCCAGCGAGTTCGACAGCTACATCCCCTACTTCTACTCCACCTATGAGGAGGAGAACGAATCCGTCGTCTCCCCCCACAAGAAGATCATCGTCCTGGGCAGCGGCCCCATCCGTATCGGCCAGGGCGTGGAATTCGACTACTCCACCGTCCACGCCGTCCAGACCATCAAAAAGAGCGGCTATGACGCCATCATTATCAACAACAACCCCGAGACCGTCTCCACCGACTACACCTGCAGCGACAAGCTCTACTTCGAGCCTCTGACGGTGGAGGACGTCATGAACATCATCGAGCTGGAGAAGCCGGAGGGCGTCATCGCCTCCCTGGGCGGCCAGACCGCCATCAATTTGGCCCAGCCCCTCCGGGATCACGGCGTGAAGATCATCGGCACCGACTGCGACGCCATCGAGCGGGCCGAGGACCGGAAGGTCTTTGAGGAGGTCCTCACCTCTCTCGACATCCCCCAGCCCCGGGGCGAGGCCGTCACCAGCGTGGAGGACGGCGTCCGGGCCGCCGCCGAGATCGGCTACCCCGTACTGGTGCGTCCCAGCTTTGTGCTGGGCGGCCGGGCCATGGAGATCGTGGCCAATGAGGAGATGCTCCGCCGCTACCTCAAGACCGCCGTGGAGGTGGACGCCGACAAGCCCGTGCTGGTGGACAAGTACATCATCGGCAAGGAGGTGGAGGTGGACGCCATCTGCGACGGCACCGACGTGTTCGTCCCCGGTATCATGGAGCTGGTGGAGCGCACCGGTGTCCACTCCGGCGACTCCGTCAGCGTGTATCCCACCTTCTCCATCTCCCAGGCAGTGAAGGATACCATTCTGGACTACACCAAGAAGCTGGGCCTCGGTATCGGCATTGTGGGCCTGTACAACATTCAGTTCATCGTGGACCGGCAGGACAAGGTCTACATCATTGAGGTGAACCCCCGGTCCTCCCGGACGGTTCCGTTCCTCTCCAAGGCCACAGGCTGGTCCCTGGCAGACATTGCCACCAACGTGATCCTGGGGGAGAGCCTGAAGGATCAGGGCATCACCGAGCTCTATCCCAAGGAGAAGGAGCGCTGGTACTGTAAGGTACCGGTCTTCTCCTTCAGTAAGCTCAGCGGCATGGACACCTACCTCTCCCCGGAGATGAAGTCCACCGGCGAGGCCATCGGCTACGACGACCGGCTGCCCTATGCCCTCTACAAGGCCATGGAGGCCGCCGGCATGAAGCTCCAGGATCACGGCACTGTGCTCCTCTCCGTGTGCGAGGAGGATATGCCGGAGGCCCTGCCTCTGGTGCAGCGGTTCTACCGTCTGGGCTTCAACATCGAGGCCACTACCGGCACCGCCCTCTTCCTCAAGGACCACGGCATCCGCACCCGTATGAAGAAGGACTACACCGAGGATCCCTCCGACATTACCACCGCCATGCGCAGCGGCAAGGTGGCCTACCTCATCAACACCCGGGACCCCAACTCCGCCGCCCACGTAAATGCCGGCGTGGAGATGCGCCGTCTGGCCATTGAGAATAACCTCACCACCCTCACCTCTCTGGATACCGTCCGGGCCCTTCTGGACGTGCTGGAGGCTATCTCCAGCCGCATCTCCCCCATCGACGGCTGATACAGAGGAGGAAGCGTGTAAGGGCAGGTCCCGTACTTTCTTCCATCGCGATCCCAATCACAAAGCGACGCCCCGGAGGCCATATGCCTCCGGGGCGTTTTTGCTTCCGTCCTCCGGTTCCGGGACAGGCACAGCTTGGTATTTCTCCGCATAAGACGGGGTAGGGCCCTGGGGGCCCTGAGAGGAGAAGACCTGATATGGGCATCGTATCCCGTTTTCTGACCGCCGTAAAGGAGGCGGCGTCCCTGGGCCTGGGGGGCGAGGGGCTGCCTCGGCCTGCCCGGCTGGTCTATGTGCTGCTGACGGCCCTGGGGACCATTCTGGTAACGGCAGGCGTACTGCTGCTGCGGAAATATTTCGGTGCGGAGGGCATTTTGATCCTGGGGATCATTGGCGTGGCGGTATTTTGGGGCTGGGTGCTGCGGTGGCTCTACACCGACGGCCGCATTACCTTCAGCCATGTGCTGGTGATCTGGCTGATGGCCTCCGGCACGGTAATGGGGGGCGCCAGCTACTACCTGGCCCTCCGGGGCATTACCGACACCCTGGAGACCCTGGCCCACTATGTTATGGTAGAGACGGTAGCCGGCAGCGCCGGATATCTGGCCAAGAGTACCATGGAGAACGTCATGGGCCGCAAAAATCCGCCGGGTCAGGACGTGTGAACCGGCACCGCCCCTCCCAACCGGCCAGGATACGCTTTCTATACAAACAATTTATACTTTTGTAACATCCTGTGCTGGTTTTGTTAACAACCTCTGTGTAACATAAGACTTGCAAGTGACAAGAGCTTCTTTTTCATCCAATCCTCCAAAAGATAGGAAAGCCAGGGTGCCGCTGCCGCGCGGCCTCCTGGTTTTTTCCTGTCTTTTTCTTTTCCCGCCCTTTGACATTCTCTCCGCCGCCCACTATACTATAATTTAACAATCAAGGTTCCCTCCGGGGACCCGCAGCAGGAGGAGATCTATGCTTCATATCGGCATTCTGGGCGCGGGGCGCATCGCCGTCACCATGGCCCAAACCATCCGCAAAATGAACGAAAAAGGCGAGGACGTGTGCCTCTATGCCGTGGCCGCCCGGGAGGAAGCCCGGGCCCAGGCTTTTGCCCAGGCCCATGGCGTGGAGAAGGCCTACGGCTCCTATGAGGCCATGCTGGCGGACCCGGCAGTGGAGCTGGTCTACATCGCCACCCCCCACTCCCACCACTACGAGCATGCCATGCTGTGCCTGTCCCACGGCAAGCACGTCCTCTGTGAGAAGGCCTTTACCGTCAACGCCCGTCAGGCCCAGGAGGTCACCCGCTATGCACGGGAGCAGGGACTTCTCATCACCGAGGCCATCTGGACCCGCTACCAGCCCATGCGGGAGGCGTTGGCGGACGTACTGGACTCCGGGATCATCGGGCAGCCGGAGCTTCTCACCGCCAACCTCTGCTACGCTGTCACCGACAAGGAGCGGATCGTCCAGCCGGAGCTGGCCGGCGGCGCCCTGCTGGACGTAGGGGTGTACACCCTCAACTTTGCGGAGATGGTCTTCGGCCGGGCCCAGGGGGTACAGGCCTCCTGCGTCAAATCTCCCCAGGGTGTGGATATCTCCGACAGCATCACCCTCACCTGGCCCGACGGGAAGATGGCGGTCCTCACCGCTGGAACCCGCACGGTCTCCGACCGCTTCGGTGCCATTTACGGCACCAAGGGCTACCTGATGGTGGAGAACATCAACAATCCCCAGGCCATTTGGATATATGACGCCAAGCACCAGCTGGTGTCGGAGACTCCCTGTCCGCCCCAGCTCACGGGCTACGAGTACGAGGTCCGGGAGGCGGCGGCGTGCATCCGGGCGGGGAAGACGGAGTGTCCCTCCATGCCCCACGAGGAGACGGTCCACATGATGGAACTGATGGACCATATCCGCGCCCAGATGGGCCTGCACTACCCCTGTGAATGAGCACATATAAAAAGAAAGCCGGAGGCCACACTTGTGGCCTCCGGCTTTTTGCATCCGCTTATTGGAAGGGGTTCTCAGTGGGATAGACGTCCTTCAGCGCGGGATAGATCTTCGCGAACTGGCGATAGCGGGCCTCGTAGCGCTCCGCGATCTCCGGGTCAGGCTGGACCGCGTCCGCAGCGTGGACCAGCTTGGCGCACACCGCCTCCACCGTGGGATAGGCGCCGCAGGCCACCATGGCCAGCATAGCCCCGCCCATATCGGGTCCCTGCTCGGAGACAGGCGTGAGGAGCTCCACATTGAGGACGTTGGCCATGATCTTCTTCCACAGGGGGCTCTTGGCACCACCGCCGCAGATCATGCTCCGGCGGATATCCAGTCCCAAGGACCGGGCCACCTCAAAGCTGTCCCGGATGGCAAAGGCCACACCCTCCAGCACCGCCTGGGTCAGGTCGGCACGGCTGGTATCCATGGTCATGCCCACAAAGGCGCCCCGGGCGTTGGTGTCGTTGATGGGGGAGCGCTCCCCCATGAGATAGGGCAGGAAGTAGACGTGGTTGCGTCCCAGCCGCTCGTCGGTAATGTCCTTCTGGGCCCCGGCGTAGTCCTGGGAGCCCAGAATGTCGTCCATCCACCACTTGTTGCAGCTGGCAGCGGAGAGCATGCAGCCCATCAGGTGGTAGTGGCCATCGGCATGGGCAAAGGCGTGGAGCGCATTGTGGGGGTCCACACCGAAGTGGTCGCTGGAGATGAAGAAGGTGCCCGAGGTACCCAGGGAGATGTTGCAGCCGCCCTCTCCCACGGTGCCGGTGCCCACGGCGGCGGCGGCGTTGTCCCCCGCTCCGGCGCAGACAACAACCTTTTCCGGCAGGCCCAGCTCCGCGGCGATCTCCGGGCGGAGGGTACCCACCGCCTCGTAGCTCTCAAAGAGCCGGGGCATCTGCGCTTCGGTAATGCCGCAGATGTCCAGCATCTCCCGGCTCCAGCACTTGTGGGCCACATCCAGCAGCAGCATGCCGCTGGCGTCGGAGTAGTCCGTGCAGTGGACGCCGGTGAGAATATAGTTGATGTAGTCCTTGGGCAGCATGATCTTGCGGATCCGGGCGAAGTTCTCGGGCTCATGCTTGCGCATCCACAGGATCTTGGGGGCGGTAAAGCCGGCGAAGGCGATGTTGGCGGTGAGAGCGGAGAGCTTCTCCCGGCCGATCTCCTCGTTGAGGTAGTCCACCTCCTGGGCGGTACGGCCGTCGTTCCACAAAATGGCTGGGCGGATCACCTGGTCATTTTCATCCAGCACCACCAGGCCGTGCATCTGGCCGCCGGCACCGATGCCCGCCACCTGGGACTTGTCGAAGCCCTCCAGCAGAGCGGGGATACCCTCCAGCACCGCGTTTTTCCAGTCCTCCGGGTTCTGCTGGCTCCAGCCGGGCTGAGGAAACTCCAGCGGATATTCCCGGGACAGCTCGTTCTGGATCCGGCCTTCCTCGTCCATCAGCAGCAGCTTGACGGCGGAGGTGCCCAGGTCAATTCCAATATACAGCATAGCTTCCTCCATGAAAGTAAAGGTCTCAACGGGATGGTATTACTTGCCGGACTTGCAACGGGTAACCACGTCGAAGATAACAGCCACCAGCAGCACGCCGCTCTTGATCACATACTGCCAGTCGCTCCTTTTTTTAGCTCTTTCGCTTCTAACCGACACACAGTAATTTAAAAACCACTTTTATAAATATCATTTTTTATTGGCTATAGAATACATAATTCATTTTAAAATGTCAATTTTTCCGCTGTTTAATTTTACACATTTAAAGCCTAACACAAAAAAGAAAAGGCAATTTAAACATTTTCACAATACAAAATGGCCCTCCGCAGTACGCGGAGGGCCCTTGCTGTACTTATAGACGACTGACAAACTCGTAGAGAAACCGTGTGGCGGCACCGATACACACCGAGCGGCTGTATCCCAGGCAGAACGTAAAAAAGCCGGTTCGGTTGGACAAGGGATCCAGCTCACGGATCCTGCTTTCCAGCTGGGTGCGGAATCGGGGCAAAAACTGCGAGACAGAGCCTCCGATCATTACCGGGCAATCCAAAATGGTATGGATCGTTGTAACAGCGGTAGCCAGATCCTCCAGATATGCCTTCCAGATGGATTGGCACTGCTGATCCCCCTCATCCAGCCGCTGGAAAAAGGTTTCCAGCGTGATGCCCAGATCATCGGACAGGCGGGCAGAGGAGCAGTAGGCCTCCAAACAGCCCTGACGACCGCATTCGCACAGCCGTCCTCCGGGGTGGAGGCAGATGTGGCCAAACTCCGCCGCCCGGTGGCTGACGCCGTCATACAGCTCGCCCGCAATCAGGAGCGCGCCGCCTACGCCCCGGCTCAGAGAGAGGTAGGCCATGCTCTGCTGATCCGTGCGGTTCCACCACTCCCCGAAGCCGCCGCAGTTGGCGTCGTTGTCTAACCTGGTCGGGTAAGGAATCGCTTTGGTAAAGCGGCAGGGAACCGGCGTATGGACCCCAATAGTGGGTGCATACTCAATCGTGCTCTGGTCGGGGCCAATGATACCCGGCAGCGTAACGCCCACGCCCAGAAGCTTTTCACGGTCCAGGTGGTTCTCATCCAGGAAATTCTCAATCAACCGGGCGAGATGGCCTCCGTATGCCTCGGTATTGGAAAAGGAGAGATCACATTTCTGATAGGCCATGGTCTTTTGCCGCAGATTTACCGCTACCAGCCGCAAATCCCGGCTGGTTACCTCCGCACCAATGGCAAAACGGGCGTCAGCCAGGGGTATGATCAGCCGGGGACGCCGCCCACCGGTGGAGGATGTGGTCTCCGAACGGTCAATCAGCCCCATCTCTGCCAATTCATTGAGATTCTGGGACAGGGTAGGCAGGCTCATGGACAGCTGGGTAGCCAGGTCCTGTTTGGTTATAGGCTCCCACGTAGCCGTAAGCTGGCGATAGACCCGGTTCCGGTTCTGCCTGCGCACTTCAGTGGTGGAAAATGGTTTGCGATCGCACATGAAAATTCCCTCAACACACATAATAAAGCAAAGGTCTTTAAAAAAAGTTGTTTCTATTATAACACGCGTGTCAATAAATTGCAAAGTCAAGTTGCTGCAGCTGGTATTCTAGATGCAACACACTTTACTTTCCTAACCGCAGCTTCTCCTGAGCAACTGGAAGAAATTTTGCAAAACAAGCCTTTAGAAATAATAAAATTTTCATCACACCAAATACGAAAGTAGCCTGAAACCTCACGGTTCCAGGCTACTTTCTTGGCGCAGAAGGAGGGATTTGAATTTCATTTTTCCTGTCCTTCTGCTTCTTTTTTGCTTATTTCCCGTGTATTTGTGCCCTAATTATAAAATTTATAAACAAGCTCCTCAGCGGTTCGGCGCCTTTCCGTTCAGCTTATCTGTTTTTTGAAAGGGAAAACACAAGGGAAAACTCTCAGAATTATCTTTTACCAGGTAAACACAGTTCTCCATAACAAACAAAGTATCAGCAAGATTAAATTGCTTTGTTATATGGCACTGTCTATTTTTTGTTCTGCTGCTCAACAGCTCGAATCGCATTCTGTAATATAGAAAAATGTTCTGCTGTATACTGAATACTTTGTTTTTTCCCAGCCAACGAAATAGTTACCGCAACAGGGCTTTGTTCTGTATTTTCTATTTTTTTGTTAATAATCTGTGCATATAACGATGAAATATCCTTTTCACAATATTTATACCTTACTGCACAATTAGGGCATAAACACAAAGAATTCCATGCTGATGACATTGTTTGTAAAATAGCTTGAGAAAGGTCTTGTGTAGAAATTACATTGATTGCTTCAAAATAAGCAGTGCCAGTATGTGTTTTTATTTGCGCTCCACACATTTGGCATTTCCCATAATACCAATTCCGCAAAGCGCTTCTTTCTTGTTTCGTAGAATATCTAATTCTAGAAAATAATTTCCTTTCGAGCGGTATCATATCTTTTGAATTTTTTATTGTAGCTTCTATTACCATTTCGTGATCTTTGACACTTCCCAAAGAAGTTTTACCGGAAGGTTCCTGTAGGGTAAATCCTTGGTTTTGCAGTCTGAACATTTGCTCCGGAACAAGCAAGGGCGGGTCTTTTCGTTTGGCCTCTTTCATTCTCCTCAATTCTAAAACTTCAGTCCACTCTTCTTCGGATATCACCTTTAATCCCTGTTCTTCCAGCTGTTTAATTGAGCATCTTATCGCGTTCTCTTTTTCTATAAATGCGCTTCCCAAACCAAGAGCTTTCCATATATATGCGCTAGGTTCATAGTCATACGAGAGCTTTTGCGGCAAATCGTGGACAGACACATCGGCAGGTTTGTGCAGCTTTCCCTGCTTATCAGGGATCCATTCAGATTGTTTCAGATAATATAACAACGAAGATTCACATGTTTTTGTGTGTGCTGAACCGTTTGGAGAATAACGAGCCTCGCAATGATAGGGTATTACAGATTTGCCCAAAAAAGACCAAATTAGCTCTCCAATTTCTGGAGAATGCAAATTTAACAATTGGTCTAAACCCACAATAGAAAAATCTTCACTGGAACCATATCCGGTATTGCGGGCAGGAGAATACAATTTTACACGATATAGCGGGTGGTATGATGCAGGTTGCCTAATAATTCTCAGGTCGGTAACTAATCCACAGCTTTTTGCGAATGCCAAAAACAGCTCCATTTCTGCGCTATTATAATAAGTTTTATACTCAGGATAGAGCGTTTCGCAATTCATGGCCTTAGCAATTTGGTCCCACACTTTTTCCTTATATGGCGCTCCTAAAACCACTTGATTTGCTGTGCAACACCCTATTGTATCAGGGAGCTTAGATGAACACAAAAATATTGCCGCATTAGCAAAATCAATTTCTTCGTCCTCCCAAGCTTCATCCTCTTCATAACTCATACTTTTCTTTTTTTTCAAATCTCTCCAATATTTGGCAAGAGACAAAGAAGTTTCATAATATTGTTCATCAATAATCTCGCACGTTTCCAAATATTTAATTTTTTGTTCAACAACAATTTTTTGACTATAATGCCTTATCCCAAGAATATCCAGAAGAAACCGTTTTGCTTTTTGTTCATATTGCAACTCATTTTCAGGTTGAATAAAAGCTGGGTCTACTATTGGAATGCATTTATCCAAAATAGGCTCATTACTGTAGAGGTAATATATATCTCCGCTACGAAACATAGCTCCCGATGCGCCACGTACAATTTTGGCTTGTAAAAGCAGCTTATGAAATTTAGATTCCATCCAAGGGTCAAAAGAGTTAGTATCGTCTAAAATATATTGGTTGTTGAAATATATTTCAAAACAGCGAGCATAAAATTTTTTAAGCCACTGAACATCTAGATTGGCAACCATCTCTTCCAAAGCAGCTAACTTCAAATCAAACAGAGCGGCAAATTCCTTGGGGCCAAAAGAAATTACATCCAGGCTTTGAATGAATTGGTCTGCCAGAGAATTTTGCATTGCCTTTTTAATCCAGGCTTTAGGGGCACCTAGGAAACTGCTTATCATACTGTTATCGAAGAGCGTATACATATCTGCAGAACCGCTGATAGCCATATCAGTCGTAACATATTGTCCCTCTCTCGTGGGCAGATAGGCATGGTCTTTAAAGCTTTGCAGTGTGTAAGAACGAATTATCTGATAAAAAGAGCTTAAATCATCTTTTTTGTTGGGCAGTACCGCCAAAAAGGACAGATCCAGTAGCCCCATCTGTTTAATTTCCAAGAAAGAATCTGCTACCAATTTAGCAACAGAGTGCATAAGATCTTCGTTTTCTATGCAGTCTCTTACACTATCTCTAGCAACTGTTGATGCAAATGGAGCATTAATATGAAAGCGAAGATTTGATACCTCTTTCTCAGCCGGAAAATATATAAATGTTTGCCCACCGCCAGCAATAGGAACAATTCTATATTTCACGGCTTTAGAATCGGACTCTAACAAATATGCAACGGCAATTGGAAGTTTTTTTAATATTCCTTTATCATCTTTAATTTCAACCAATCGTTGAAATCTAAGCCAATGAGATTCCTCAACGCTTTCCTCGACCGGGTTAACACATTTGATGACTAAATGATGACTTTGGTCTTCCCTATATTCTATGGAACCAACCCTGGTATCTGGAAGTATGTATTCTATTTTGCTAATATTACGGAGAAATAGGATATAGGAGCTATCTAAATTTAGCAATCCATGCAGCACTTCACTATATGCTTGTTTGGGTGGTTTATTTGGATTGTTAAATAAAAACTTAAACTTCGTTAATGATTGTCCCATGCTACCTGTTGTAGACAATTTTTCGACACCGTTAAACTCAGGTAGGAAATAGTCCAATATCTTGAAGTGATATTGTCCAGAGTGAATTTCGGGAGACGATGTATACGCAAATACAGACTTAAATCCAACACCAAATTTACCAATGCTAGTAGGATCTTCTTTTTTTTGGTCATTGTGGCCAATACTTGTAATGGCATCTATATCATTTAGATCAAAATCTCTCTTGGTTCCATTATGCTCAAATTCTAAGCAATCTTCTGTAAGAGTAAATCTAACGACAGTTGCATCCATATCTTCTGCATTTTGCAGTAACTCAATAATAAAATGTGCAGTATCTGGATAAAGATCTGTCAACAATGAAAAAAGTCCGTCTTTAAAATTGTTTTCATTGGCTGAATCCAAGAACCTTTTCCGCTTTTGAATTAATTCTTCAAGGTCACCGGAATTTCTGTTCTTTTTCTCACTCATATTCAATCAGTCACTCTCCTTCCGACAAAAAAGAATATGTGTTGCTGCTGTTATTATTATTTAGCGATTATGAAGTATTTAGCCTTCCTTATTCGCATATGTACTCGTACAACTTGCAGCTTTCCGACAACTGATTTTTAACCTTATGTGCAAGCGCAGAAGGATCTATAACCTTTACACAGCTTCCTTGGCTACCTAGCCACATCTCAATTCCACCACCGAACACCTCGGCTTCTACAATCCAGCCTTCGGCATCCTGAGACAGAATTCGTGCCGTAGGCAAGCGGTCAAGCACGGCTTCAATGGAAGGACCCGTATATTTGAAACGGATTCGTTCCAGCTTGCCGCCGTACATAAACTGCACCCGCTTTCGGAATTCCCCCTCCTGAAAGCGGTCTTTATAAGGTACTTTAAAATGCTCCTCCAAAACCTTGAAAGAGCGTATCCGGTCCAAACGGTATATGGTGGGAAACAGGTCATCCGGATTGTCAAATCTTTCTTTGTCCTCCAGAAAGGCGGTCAAGTAAAAGTAATATTCCGAAAACATGAGCCCCACCGGCTTTACCCGGCGGCGCACCAGCTTGGGATCCTTCATCCGTTCGTACTCGATCTCCAAAACCTGATGCCTTTGTATTGCCTGCCCAATCTCCCATAGCCCAGGTAAAATCCGTTGCCCGTGGTGGGGTTCGATATAATGGAGCTTTTCGTTGGCCAGCAGCTCGGAAACTGCCCGCCTGCTGCGCTCCGGTACACAGCAGGAAATAAGCTTGTCCAGAATCGGCAGCATCTCATCTTTCCGCATGGAGCGGCTCTCCAACAGGATCTTACACACCGCCAAAATCTCGCTGTTGCTCAGCAGCGACAGAGCGGGCTGTTCCAAACGGTAACCCTTCTTTTTTCTATCATAGAGGATGTCCTGTCGCAGCCCTTGCTCCGCAAAAAAACAGCGCAGTGATTCCATGTCACGTTGAATGCTTCGCTCCGTGACACAGAACCGCTGCGCCAATTCTTTTTTCGAAAGGACGTCTCCGCTAACCAGCTGGGAATAAATCTGAAGCAGCCGCTCCGATTTTATCGCCATACCGTCCATATGTTTCCCCCTCCGTACTATGTGCTGTTGAGCATATAATACTATCTTTTAGTTATAATAATATATTTATAAACTCATTTCAATTTCTGTCGCGATTCGCTACCATAAGAACATCTGGAGTGATCGCCCATGAAATCAATTTACGCTGAAAATTATCGTCAGATCGGCTTGAAAATCGCCTATTACCGGAAGCTTCGCGGTCTGACTCAAGAGGAACTGGCTGAGCAGGTAGGGCTGACCCCAGCCTTTATTGGGCATTTGGAAGCTCCCAATATTCCCAAAGCCCTGTCGTTGGATACACTATTTGACATTGCTTCCGCATTAGACGTAAATCCACAAAAATTTTTGGATTTCGACATTTGATGAGTTGATTATAGCATATAAGACGGACAATAACTGTCATCTCTTATTCTTTCCCGATATTTTAACAAAGTCTTATAGAGACAAAACACCCTGGCTGCAATATCGGAGGATAGACCTTACAGACTATCTCGTTCAAAAACACAAATGATTCCGGCTTGTCCCCGGCGGAAGGAGCATCCTTCCGCCGGGGTTTTCTATGATGCTGAGGTTTACCCATCTGTGCCGCCCAGGATCTCTGCCACCAGTCCCCCGCCCAGGAGGACACCGGCGCGGAAGACGGACTCCTGCTCCCGGAGATCCCGGCGGGCCCTCACTTCCTCCAGCGTCTCGTACAGCTCTCTCTGCTCCGGGGTGAAGGTTCCCAGCAGTGCCTCCTCCGCCCGGACCACCTCCCGCGTCAGCTCCGGGGAGAGGTC
>CALXGE010000037.1 GCA_944387775.1 uncultured Oscillospiraceae bacterium
AACCGGGAGGGCTCCAAGCCCGGCAACGGCCAGATCGCCGCTGTGGCTCTGATGGACGCCCGGTCCATTGCCGCCACCGCCCGCAACGGTGGCATCCTCACCGCCGCCACCGACATCGACTATGAATCCCCCACGGCGGAGGAGCTCACTTACCACTTCGACGGCAGTGTCTACGAGAAGCGCTGCTACGAGGGCTTCGGCAAGGCCGACCCCACGGCGGAACTGCGCTACGGTCCCAACATCAAGGACTGGCCCAAGATGCCCAAGCTGGAGGACGACCTTCTGGTGAAGCTGTGCGCAGTGATCCGGGACCCCGTTACTACCACCGATGAGCTGATTCCCTCCGGTGAAACCAGCTCCTACCGCTCCAACCCCATTGGCCTGAGCGAGTTTGCCCTCAGCCGCCGGGTGCCGGAGTACGTGGGCCGGTCCAAGGCGGTCCGTGCCCTGGAGGAGGCCCGGGAGGCCGGGAACGTCCCCGCCGAGGTAGCCGAAGTTCTCCGGAAGGTGGGCGGCGACGCGGCCCACACCACCGTAGGCTCCTGCGTGTTCGCCAATAAGCCCGGCGACGGTTCCGCCCGTGAGCAGGCCGCCTCCTGCCAGAAGGTGCTGGGGGGCTTCGCCAACATCTGCTACGAGTACGCCACCAAGCGCTACCGCTCCAACTGCATCAACTGGGGCATCGTCCCCTTCACCCTCCCCGAGGGAGCTGAGTTCCCCTACGAGGACGGCGACTGGGTCTATATCAGGGGTATCAACCAGGCCATTGCCGACGGTGTGGAGGACATCTCCGCCCAAGTTATCACCGCTTCCGGCGAAATCCGGGACATTCAGCTCAAGTGTGCGGGCCTTACCCCCAATGAGCGGCTGATCCTCCGGGAGGGCTGCCTCATGAATTATTACGCCGCAGGCTATGGTAAGGATTAACCCTTTACAGAGATAAGGAGACAAATTAACTATGGATAAGATCAGGATGACCACGCCTCTGGTGGAGATGGACGGCGATGAGATGACCCGGATCCTGTGGCAGATGATCAAAGATAAGCTGATTCTGCCCTTTGTGGACCTGAAAACCGAATATTACGACCTGGGGCTGCTCCATCGTAACGAGACCAAGGATCAGGTCACGGTGGATGCCGCCAACGCCACCAAGAAGTACGGCGTAGCTGTAAAGTGTGCTACCATTACACCCAATAAGCAGCGCATGGAGGAGTATCCTCAGCTCACGGAGATGTGGAAGAGCCCAAATGGAACCATCCGCTCCATTCTGGACGGCACCGTGTTCCGGGCACCCATCTGCATCGACGCCATCAAGCCGGTTGTGAAGAACTGGAAGAAGCCCATCACCATTGCCCGTCACGCCTATGGTGACGTATACAAGAGCGTAGACTTCCACACCGAGGAGCCCGGCGAGTGCACCATGACCTTCAAGGGCGTCTCCGGCGAGGAGCACACCGTCTGCGTGCAGAAGGTGGACGGCCCCGCCGTGTGGCAGGGCGCCCACAACAAGGATAAGTCCATCCGTTCCTTTGCCCGGGCCTGCTTCCAGTATGCTGTTGACACCAAGCAGGATCTGTGGTTCTCCACCAAGGATACCATTGCCAAGATCTATGATGGCAACTTCAAGAAGATCTTTGAAGAGGAGTTTGAGGGCTACAAGGCCAAGTTCGAGGAGCTGGGCCTCACCTACTTCTACACCCTCATCGACGATGCGGTGGCTCGTGTCATTCGCAGCGAGGGCGGCTACATCTGGGCCTGTAAGAATTACGATGGCGACGTAATGAGCGACATGGTGTCCACCGCCTTTGGATCTCTCGCCATGATGACCAGCGTCCTGGTCTCCCCCGACGGCACCACCGAGTATGAGGCCGCCCACGGCACCGTCACTAAGCACTACTACAAGTACCTTAAGGGAGAGAAGACCTCTACCAACCCCATGGCCACCATTTTCGCCTGGTCCGGTGCTCTGAAGAAGCGGGGCGAGCTGGACGGCATCGCCGCTCTCACCGCCTTCGGTGAGAAGCTGGAGGAGGCCTGCTTCGATACCCTGAACGCCGGGATCATGACCCGTGACCTGGTGGGCCTGGTAGACGAGGGCTTTACCGCCAAAGCGGTGACCTCCGAGGAGTTCCTGGACGCAGTGGCCCAGCGGCTGCAGGAAAAGCTGGCATAATACAGCACCCTTTGAGGGACGGGAGCGCGCCCCGTCCCTCTTTTTCCGCAGTTTTTGTTTGTATCCAACGAATACATACGCAGGGAATTTTTTCTGTTCAGTGAGGTATGCATATGAAACTTCTCAAAACTGCCATGGCCGGCACCATGGAGTCCGGCGATATCATGGTGACCATCGTACCCCTGGAAAATGGCGGAATCACTCTGGACCTCACCAGCAGCGTCATGCAGCAGTATGGCCGTCGGATTGGGGAGGTCATTCGGGAGACCCTGGGCGAACTGGGCGTGACAAACGCCGCCGTCAGCGCTGTGGACAAGGGGGCTCTGGACTGTACCGTCCGGGCCCGGGTCAGCGCCGCCGCCTTTCGCTGCGCCCAGGCGGAGAACGACCACTGGGGGTGAAGCCGTGATGGAAAAGCGCTATGTAAAGGATCGCCTGCGCCGGAGCATGATGTTTGTTCCCGGCAACAATCCCGGCATGATTACTGACGCCCGGATCTACGGCGCCGACTGTATCATGTTCGACCTGGAGGACTCGGTGGCCTACACGGAAAAGGACGCCGCCCGGTTTCTGGTCCACAATGCCCTGAAAACTCTGGATTTTGGGAAAAAGGAGATCGTGGTACGGATCAACGACCTTACCAGCGGTCTGGGGGTCCGGGACCTGGAGGCTATCATTCCCGCTGGGGTCCATGTGGTGCGCCTGCCCAAGACTGACAACGCCCAGGATGTCATCGACTGCGAAAAGGAGATCGCCCGCATCGAGGAAAAGCACGGCATTCCTGTCGGGGTCACTGGCATGATGGCTGCCATCGAAAGCGCCAACGGCGTCCTCAACGCCCGGGAGATTGCCCACGCCAGCGACCGTCTTATCGGCATCGCCCTGGGGGCCGAGGACTATGTCACCGACCTGAAGACCACCCGCTCCGACGGCATCGAGCTTCTCTTTGCCCGGAGCATGATTCTCAACGCTGCCCGGTCCGCCGGCATTGCCGCCCTGGACACCGTCTACTCCGACGTAAATAACGAGGAGGGCTTTATCGAGGAAGCTACCCTGATCCATAAGCTGGGCTTTGACGGCAAATCCGTTATCAATCCCCGACAGATTGGGCCTCTCCACCATATCTTCATCCCCAGTGAGAAGGATTTAAAGAAGGCCTATGCCATTATGGACGCTATTGCAGAGGCCAACGCCCGGGGCAGCGGCGTGGCCAGCCTCAACGGGAAGATGATCGACAAACCTGTGGTTATCCGCGCCCAGCGGCTCATCGCCCTGGCAGAGGCGGACAACGCTGTGGAGGAGGAATAAGCATGGATGAGCTGAAGAATATCCCCCATATCGATGAGATTGCCCACCGCGGCATCTTTGCCGGCGTTCCTCCCAAACATACTGCCACCTTCCAGGAGCGCACCGCCCGTCAGAACAAAGTCCTGCCCAGTTTGGAGGCAGCCATCCGGGCCACTGGACTGAAAGACGGCATGACCATCTCCTTCCACCACCATTTCCGGGGCGGAGATCATGTGGTGAACCAGGTAGTGGACACCCTGGCCCGGATGGGTTATAAAAACCTCACCCTGGCCGCCAGCTCACTGGCCGCCGTCCACGCTCCCCTTATCGATCACATCAAAAGCGGCGTTATTACCCACATAGAAACCTCCGGTCTCCGTGGAGACCTGGCGGAGGAGATCTCCCGAGGCCTTATGGACTGCCCGGTAGTATTCCGCAGCCACGGCGGCCGGGCTGCCGCTATCCGCAGCGGAGAGCTCCATATCGACGTGGCCTTTCTGGGGGCCCCCTCCTGTGATCCCTACGGCAACGCCAACGGCTACAGCCGGGATGAGGATGACGCCA
This sequence comes from uncultured Oscillospiraceae bacterium, assembly GCA_944387775.1. Taxonomy (GTDB): domain Bacteria; phylum Bacillota; class Clostridia; order Oscillospirales; family Oscillospiraceae; genus Pelethomonas. The sequence goes on from CALXGE010000037.1 coordinate 4,025, forward strand.
TCGCCTGCGGCTCCATGGGCTACGCCCGCACTGATGCCAAGTACGCTGACAAGGTGGTAATTCTCACCAACCACCTGGTCCGCTACCCCAACGCCCCCTGGGCCATTCCGGAGTACGATGTGGACTACATCGTGGTCATGGAGGATATCGGCGACCCCAAGGGCATCATGTCCGGAGCCACACGGTACACCAAGAACCCCAAGGAACTGCTCATCGCCCAGACCGCCGCCCGGGTCATCGACGCCGCCGGGTACTTCTATGACGGCTTCTCCATGCAGATGGGCTCCGGCGGAGCGTCCCTGGCCACCGCCCGGTTCCTCCGACAGATGATGCTGGACAAGGGCATCCGCTGTCGCTTTGCCCTGGGCGGCATCACCGGCCAGATCGCCGCCATGCACGAGGAGGGACTCATCGACCGCATTCTGGACGTACAGAGCTTTGATCTGGACGCGGCATTGTCCCTCCGGAAGAACCGCTTCCACCACCAGATTGGTGCCACCTACTATGCCAGCTTTCTCTCCGCTGCCGCAGTGGATCAGCTGGACTTTGTGATCCTATCCGCCCTGGAGATCGATACCAACTTCAATGTCAACGTCCTCACCGGCTCTGACGGTGTAATCCGGGGAGCCATTGGAGGGCACCCCGACACTGCGGCGGGGGCAAGCCTGTCTGTCGTAGTGGCCCCCTTGACACGGGGCCGTATTCCTACTATCATTGACCGGGTGAATACCATCGTCACTCCCGGCGATGTGGTGGACGTAGTCGTTACGGACCAGGGCGTAGCAGTGAACCCCCGTCGGCCTGAGATTGCTGAAAAGCTGCGTCAGGCGGGCATCCGCGTGTATACCATCCAGGCACTCAAGGACAAGGCTGAGGCCCTGGTGGGAAAGCCGGACCCCATCCGCTACACCGACCGGGTGGTTGGCGTGGTTCTGTACCGAGACAACACCATCATTGACACCATCCGCCAGATTGACGAGAGTCCGGCGGAGTGAGCGGGACCATGGCGCAACCCACGTAGTAAAAGCCCTATCTGTAGAGTTTTTGCCTCTTTTCTTTTTCCAGTCAGTTGGCTCTCAGCGAGGCCCACGCAGTAAAAGTCACATCCTGTAAAGTTTTCTTTGCCTACTTTCTTTTGAAAAAGAAAGTAGGAGAAAAGGAGCCCTATGCGCGAGATCACATTACAAGAGGTCCTGGACGCCCGTGAGGCCCGGGCTGCGGCCCAGCGACAGTTGCTGGACAGATACCGTCATCCCCTGCTGTGCCTGACCATGAACATCGCCGGGCCGTTGAAGCGCTGGGGCACAGTGGATCTGGTCTTCCGGGCGGCAGAGACGGAGCTGGACCGCCGTCTGCAGGGACGGGTACTTAAAAAGTGCAAAACCGACGCCGCCACAGGTCTGGAGGGCATCTGGGCCTGCGACATCCCCGCCCCGGAGCTGAAAGAACTGGCCATAGAGCTGGAGACCCGCAATTCTGTAGGCCGTCTGTATGATCTGGACGTCATCGGCACCGACGGCATCAAGCTCTCCCGCCCGACACCCCGGACCTGTCTGGTCTGTGGCGGACCGGCTACTCCCTGTGCCCGGAGCCGGGCCCACGGGTTGGATGCCATTCTGGCGGCCACCCATGCCCTGTTAAACGATTTTGCGGCGGACTATCTGGCAGAGACAGCGGTCCAGGCACTCATAGATGAGGTGGAGCTGACCCCCAAGCCGGGACTGGTAGATCAACACAACAACGGTGCTCATCGGGATATGGATCTCCTCTTGTTCCACCGCTCCGCCAAGGCACTGGCTCCCTACTTCCGGGAGGCAGTGTCCCTGGGTCTCACCTCCGATGATTGCATGCCCGCCCTGCAGCAGGCAGGCCTCCGGGCGGAGCAGGCAATGCTGGTTGCCACCGACGGCATCAACACCCATAAAGGTGCCATCTATGCCCTTGGTTTGGTGTTGGCGGCACTGGGCGGGGTCCTGGCCCGGGACGGTGACGTTTTCGCCCGGGCAGCGGCTCTGGCCGCCGCCGGCCTGCCCGCCTCCGATACAACCCACGGCGCACAAGCGAAGGCCAAGTACCACGCGGGCGGTGCAAGGGCCGAAGCCCTGTCGGGTTTCCCCCACGGCCGAATGGCCTGGGCCGTTCTCCGCGAGCACAGTGGGAACCCCTTTCCTGCCCTGCTGACCCTGCTCAGCCAGGTGGTGGACACAAATCTTCTCTACCGGGGTGGTCCCGAAGGACTGTCCTTCGTTCAGAGAGAGGCCGCCGCCATTCTGGCAGGGCCGCCGGATCAGTATGTCCCCCGGCTGGAGGAACTGGACAACGCCTGTATTGCCCGGAACCTCTCTCCCGGAGGCAGCGCCGACCTGCTGGCCCTGGGGCTCCTGTTGTACCGGACAGAATCCATTTGGTATACAGCATAAAAAGAGCCTGCCGCGTACAATACGCGGCAGGCTCTTTTATTTGCCGTAAATAGGTACTTTCAACGGCGCTGGAGGTCCAGGCAGGCCAGCACCAGATTGGCTACCGCCAGACCGGCAGTCACCGCCACAGAAGCGGCCAGTACGATCATGGAAATAAAGCGTGCAGTCTTCATAAAGTTTACCTCCTTACTCCGATCCTTAAATCCAGCTTTCATCCACTTCCCGGCGCTTGCTCCGGGTCATCAGCTGCTCCACCACCAGCTCCACCGGCTGTCCCTCATAGAGTACCGCGTAGGCGCTGGCACAGATGGGCATCTCCACCCCCATTTTCTTTGCCAGCTGGTGGGCGCTGAGGGCGGCAAAGTAACCCTCCACCGTGGCGCCTACCTCCTTGATGGCCTCCTCCACCGGCTTACCCTGGCCGATGAGGATGCCGCAGCGGCGGTTCCGGGAGTGCATGGAGGTACAGGTGACGATGAGATCGCCCATACCGGAGAGCCCCGCAAAGGTCTCCTTGTGGCCGCCCATGGCCACGCCCAGCCGGGCCATCTCCGTCATACCACGGGTCATCAGCAGAGCCTTGGTGTTGTCCCCCAGGCCCATACCGTCGCTGATGCCGCAGCAGAGAGCCAGTACGTTTTTCAGGGCTGCACCCAGCTCCACACCAGTGACGTCGGTGTTGGTGTACACCCGGAACCGGGGGTTCATGAACACATCCTGAACCTTCTCCGCAGCCTTCATATCCTTGGAGGCCGCCACGCAGCCTGTGGGTACCTTCCGGCCCACCTCCTCGGCGTGAGAGGGACCGGAGAGGGCCACCACCGGGCACTTACCAGCGATCTCCTCCTCGATGATCTCGGTCAGACGCTTGGCGGTATCCTTCTCGATGCCCTTGGCCACCGATACCACAATTGTCTCTTCTCTCAGATACGGAGCCACATTTCTGGCGGTAGCTCGTACGGCAAAGGAAGGCGTGGCCATGACCACCAGCTCGCTGTCCGGCACCGTGGAAAAGTCTGTCGTAATGGCCAGTGCATCCGGCAGAGGTACCCCCTTGAGCATGGGGTTCTCCCGGGTCTCCCGAAGCACCTGGGCCTCCTTGGGATCGAAGGACCACAGCGTCACATCGTTGCCGTTGTCCAGCAGCAGCAGCGCCAGCGCTGTTCCCCAGCCGCCGCTGCCCAGTACAGTGATTTTCATTGAGACCTCTCCTCTCCCTTACTGTGTTTTCTTGTGCAGGTGAAATTTGTTCTCCGTGCCGTTGATGAGGCGTTTGATATTGCCCCGGTGCTGCCACAGGATCAAACCGCCGCAGATGATGGACAGAATCAGAATCACGTAATTCTGGTACACGAACCAGCTGACAAAGGGAAAGCTGAGTCCCGCCCAGCAGGACCCCAGGGACACGTACTTGGTGGCGATGGAGAGGATCAGAAAGCCGCCCCACACCACCAGGGCCACCCGCCAGTCGATCATCCAGGCGATGGTGCCGCCGGAGAGGATGCCCTTGCCGCCCTTGAACTTGAACATCACCGGGAACATGTGGCCCAGGAGGCAGAACACCCCGGCCCAGTAGGTTGCCAGAGTTTCCACCGCCAGGCTCACTTCCTCGCTGCCCAGAGGAAGGAGCTGTCCGTAGATCCAGATGCTTAGACGAACAGCCACTACCGCTTTGAGTACATCGGTGAGGATCACCACGCCGGTGAGGGGTCCGCCGAAGGTGCGGTAGAAATTGGTGAGCCCCGCGTTGCCGCTGCCGTGGGTGCGGACGTCGTCCCGCAGGATATACTTGGACACGATCACCGCGCCGTTAAAGCAGCCGCAGAGATAGCTGATAACAGCCGTAAGCAGCCCCGGAATCAACAGCGCCCTTATTCCGAATCCATAATACCCATCCATCCTTTTAGTCCTCCTTGTCGCCTTTCTGCCGGATGGTCATGCGGATGGGCGTGCCCTCCAGGCCAAATACGCTGCGGATCTGGTTCTCCAGATACCGCTGATAGGAAAAGTGGAACAGCCGGGCGTCGTTGCAGAAGCAGACAAAGTGGGGGGGCTTGATCCCTGTCTGGGTCATATAGTAGATCTTCAGCCGCCGGCCCTTGTCCGTAGGCGGCTGAACCCGGGTCTGGGCGTCGGCCAGAACGCTATTGAGCATACCGGTGGTGATGCGGGTGCTGGCCTGGTTGTTGACATACTGGATCAGCTCAAAGAGCCGGTCCACCCGCTGGCCCGTGGCAGCGGAGATAAAGAGAATGGGGGCATAGGTCATATAGCTCAGGTCCCGGCGGATATCCTCACGCATCCGGTCCATGGTCTTGCCGTCCTTCTCCACCAGGTCCCACTTGTTGACCACGATGATGCAGGCCTTTCCCGCCTCGTGAGCCATGCCCGCCACCTTGGTGTCCTGCTCGGTGACGCCGTCGGTGGCATCGATGAGGATCAGGCACACGTCGCTGCGTTCAATGGCCATCTGGGCCCGCAGAACGCTGTAGCGCTCGATACTCTCGTCCACCCTGGCCTTCTTCCGCATGCCGGCGGTGTCGATGAAGTTATATTTGCCGGTCTCATTTTCAAAGTGGGAGTCGATGGCGTCCCGGGTAGTGCCAGCCACATTGCTGACAATGGAACGCTGCTCCCCCAGGATCCGGTTGGTGAGGGAGGACTTACCTACATTTGGCCGTCCGATGATGGCCACCTGGATGCGGTCATCCTCCTCATCCTCCTCCGTCTCCGGCGGGAAGTACTTCACACACTCGTCCAGCAGATCGCCGGTGCCGTGGCCGTGGACAGCGGATACGGCAATGGGGTCACCCATGCCCAGGTTGTAGAACTCGTAGTAGTCCGGATCCACAGCCCCCACGGAGTCCATCTTGTTCACCGCCAGGATCACCGGCTTACCGCTACGCAGGAGCATGTTGGCCACATCCTGGTCCGAGGCGGTAAGGCCCGTCTTGATATCGGTGAGGAACACGATCACATCGGCGTGGCTGATGGCGATGCCCGCCTGCTCCCGCATAAACTGGAGGATCTCGTTGTCCGTCCTCGGCTCGATACCGCCGGTGTCGATGAGGGTAAACTTCCGGCCGTTCCAGTCCGTCTCCCCGTAGATCCGGTCCCGGGTGACGCCGGGGGTGTCCTCCACAATGGACACCCGCTTACCAATCAATTTGTTAAAGAGCATGGACTTGCCCACGTTGGGCCGTCCCACAATGGCAACCACAGGTTTCATCTATCATCACTCATTTCTGTTTTTTGCTGAGGGGTTATAACGGTAATATTCGTCATCATCTTCCGGTACCACATAGACCGGGGCATTCTCCGGGACTTCCAGCTCCAGCAGGATATCCACCAGAGCGAAGCCGTCCTCGGCCTCCACGATCTGCACCGGGATGGCCAGTTCTTTCTCCACCTGGTCCACGGTTACGTCGTCCAGGAACACCTGCTCCCCGGAGCGGAGCATGTTGGAGGGGATGAGGAGCCGCTGCCCCAGGTTTGTTTCCTTCAACTGGGCAATCAGATCCCTGCCGGTGACCAGGCCGGATACGGTGATGGTCTCACCGAAGAAGTCGTTGCGGATGGGCCGCACTTCTCCCCGCAGTGCGGGGCAGGCAGCCATCGCTTTCTCCAGGATCTCCCGGACGAAGGGTGCGGCGGCAGCACCGGTGGCGATGGTACAGGAGCGTGGTGCAAGGTCCCCGGGCACGTCCTCCAGGGCCAGCTCCGCCTGACTGGTCAGGAGCCGCAACATGCCCACGCCGTTTTCCAGCTGGTTCATGTCCTCGTAGTAGCTCTTCTCCGGCAGGTCCCGGCCTGCCAGAAGGTAGAACTCGTCGGAGCACCAGGCGAAGGTGCTGCCGCTCTTTTCCATCTGCCGACGGCCAAAGGCCTCCACCAGGTCGATGACCGCCCCCGCCTGCTCCGCCGTGTAGGGCTCCAGGGGATAGAGGCCCTCCCGATACTTGGTCAGACCCACCGGCACGATGGCCACGCTGGACACCGCCGGGGCCATCTCCGCAAGATCGCCAAGGGTCCGCTCCAGGGCAGGGCCGTCGTTGATGCCGGGACAGGCCACGATCTGGCAGTTCATAGTGATGCCTGCCTGCGCGAACCGCCGCATGACGGCAATGCTGTCCCCTGCCCTTTTGTGGCAGAGCATCCTGGCGCGCAGCTCCGGATCCGTGGTGTGTACGGAGACATTGATAGGGCTGATGCGCAGGTCGATGATCCTCTGGAGCTCCCGCTGGCTGAGGTTGGTGAGGGTGATATAATTTCCCATAAGGAAGCTCAACCGGGCGTCGTCGTCCTTGAAGTAGAGGCTTTTCCGCATACCGGGAGGCATCTGGTCCACAAAGCAGAAGATGCAGTTGTTGGCGCAGGAGCGGGCCTTATCCATGAGGTAAGTGTCAAAGTTCAGCCCCAGGTCCTCCCCCTCCGGCTTGCGCACCCGAACCACCCGGCGTTCACCGCCGGGCTCCTCAAGCTCCAACTCCGGATTTCTGTCGTAGCCGAAGAACCGGTAGTCCAGCACATCCACCACAGGGTGGCCGTTGATGGCAATCAATTTTTCTCCCGGGCGTACGCCACTCCGCTCCGCGGAGGAGCGGCGATCCACCGACGCAATAACTGTGCTCATGGTCCCTCCTGATGCAGACGCAATAATCTACGATAGAGTATACTGTAAATTGTGCCGTATTTCAAGGTAAAAAATCCCTGGTCCCAGCATTACCAGGACCAGGGATTTTATGTGCTTTCCTTTAAAATCAGCGGCCGTTCTCATAGACAGCCTTCATGGCCTTGTAGGTCATGTAGCAGTCCAGCTTGGCTACCACCTCGAAGGGGGCGTGCATGGCCAGCACCGGCACACCGGCATCCAAGGTGTCGATGTTCCGATTGGCCATATAGGCCGCCACAGTGCCGCCACCGCCGGCGTCCACCTTGCCCAGCTCCGCCATCTGCCAGATGGTGCCGCTCTCATCAAAGATCCGGCGGGCATAGGCCACCAGCTCCGCAGCAGCGTCGCTGGCACCGGACTTGCCCCGGCTGCCGGTGTACTTGCAAAGGCCCACGCCGTAGTTCACACGGGCGCTGTTGCGCTTCTCATACACGTCGGCAAAGTTGGGGTCAAAGGCCGCCGTCACATCGGCGGAGAGGCAGAAGGAGTGCTCCAGGCACACCCGCAAGGCCACGCCCTGACCCTCGCACAGATCCTCGATGAAGGTATCGAAGGCAGCGGTCTGCATACCGCTGACGCCCACGGAGCCGATCTCTTCTTTGTCCGCCAGGATGCACACAGCGGTGCGCTTGGGGGTACCCTCCAGGTCAAACATAGCCTTCATGGCGGCGTAGCCGCAGACACGGTCGTCGTGGCCGTAGGCGCCGATGAGGCTGCGGTCCAGGCCAATGTCGGTGGCCTTCACCGCCGGGACTGCCTCCAGCTCGGCGGAGATAAAGTCCGCCTCGGTGAAGCCGTACTTCTCATAGAGAAGCTTCATGACTTGGAGCTTTACCCGGTCACTATCCTCCCCAGCCAGGGGCTCACTGCCCACGAGCAGATTCAGCTGCTCACCGGTGATACCGTCACTGAGGGGCTTCTTGCTCTGCTCCGCTCCCAGGTGGGGCAGCAGATCGTTGACCACCAGCTTGGGCTCGTCTCCCTCGCCCAGGGCCACAGTCACCACAGTGCCGTCCTTCAGCGCCACCACGCCGTGGAGCTCCAGGGGGATGGTCACCCACTGATACTTGCGAATGCCGCCGTAGTAGTGGGTCTTAAAGTAGGCCAGCTCGCTGTCCTCATAGAGAGGGGTGGGCTTGAGGTCCAGCCGGGGGCTGTCGATGTGGGCGGCGGTGATCTGCACACCCTTATCCAGGCCCTCGCTGCCGATGACTGCCAGCAGCAGCATCTTACCCCGGTTATTCTGATAGATCTTATCGCCGGGCTTCAGCTCCATACCCCGGACGTAGGGCTTGAAGCCCTGGGCCTCCGCCTGTCGGATACCCTCTACCACGCATTCCCGCTCGGTCTTGCCGGCATCCAGAAACGCCTTGTAGCTCTCGCAGTAGGCGTTCATAGCCGCCCGCTCGCTCTCCGGCATCCGATCATAGCCGTTCTTGGGCTCGCAGAGGACCTTTTCCTTCCATTCCTTGTTATCCATAGTACGTCACTCCTTTATATCTTCACATAATAGATCCGCAAAAAAATCATAGATCAGCCGGTCAAACTCCGCCTTGCTCCCCGCCCGGTTCTCCAGGAGAAAGGTACAGTGCTTGCGGTAGAACTTGTCCGGCTTCTGGGCAGCCATCCGCGCTCTGGCCCGCTCCTCGCTGATGCCGTCCCGGACCATGATCCGCCTCAGGCGGATATCCGGCGCCGCCGTCAGGGCCACCGTCCAGTCGCACAGATCGCCCAATCCCGATTCTATCAGATTGATGGCGTCGATGACAACCCCTTTGCACGTACAATTTTTGATGATTTGTCCGACAGCGGTGTGCATGGCGGGGTAGACCAAAGCGTTGAGCCTGTCCAAAGCGGCGGGATCGCCGAACACGATATTCCCCAGTGCAGGGCGGTCCAGCTTCCCGTCCGGCAAAAACACCGGGCCAAAGGCCTTCCGGATGCCCTCCCGCAGGGTCTGATCCCGGTCCAGCATCCGGTAATACAGGGCATCGCAGTCCACCACCTGAAAGCCCAGCCGCTCCAGGGCGGTGAGCGCCGTGGTCTTCCCGGACCCGGTGGGGCCGGTGATACCGATGACGGTCATTCCTCCCCCTCCCCCAGGTCCACCACCTGGAAGCCGGCTGCCTTTTTCAGCCGGTTGGCGATGGCGAGGCCCAGGCCATCCTCACTGGGGCACTGGGCAAAAATGGCGGTAACATCGGTGTCGTCAAAAGTCCGCAGGGCGTCAAACACCCGCCGGGCCTGCTCTCCCTTATCCTGAACAGAGCCCATGTCGTGGACGATGCAGCCGGGGAAATCCCCGACGTACTCGCTGAACGCGATGAGACCGGTGTGCTCCCCCAGATTCCGCCGGATGTATCGGGCAGTCCGGCGGCTGTCGCCGGTGACCACCGTCACCGGAGCCTTGGGGGCGTAGTGGCGGTACTTCATCCCCGGAGCCTTGGGCCGCTCCCCGGCGGAGAGGGGCGCCACCACAGCCTTGTCCACCGCCACCTCCCCCAGCACCTCCCGGAGGGACTCCAGAGGCAGTCCGCCGGGGCGCAGCAGCCGGGGCACCGGGCAGGTGAGGTCGATGATGGTGGATTCCACCCCCACACCGCAGGGACCACCGTCCACGATGCCGTCGATACGTCCGTCCATATCCTCCTCCATGTGGCGGGCACAGGTAGGGCTGGGCCGGCCGGACAGGTTGCCCGAGGGAGCGGCTACCGGCACCTGGGCCGCCTCGATGATGGCCAGGGTTACCGGGTGGTTGGGACAGCGGATTCCCACAGTGTCCAGGCCTCCCGTGGTGACGTTGGGCACATTGGAACGCCGCTGGAGGATCATAGTGAGCGGTCCCGGCCAAAAGCGCTCTGCCAACCGGTATGCTGCCGGAGGAATATTCCTGCAGTACCGAGTGAGCCAGGACACATCAGGAATATGGAGGATCAGGGGATTATCCTGAGGCCGGCCCTTGGCCTCGAAGATGTGGGTCACCGCCTCCGAGTTCAGGCCATTGGCGCCCAGGCCATAGACCGTCTCCGTGGGGATTCCCAGGAGACCTCCCCGGCGGATGATCTCCGCCGCCGCCTCGATCTCCTCCCGCTGAGCTGCCGGATCGGTGATGTGGAAAATCTGTGTTTTCATTCTGTTCGCTTCGCTCTCTTTTGTGTTTATGCGTTCTCGTCACCCGCCGAAGCCAGCTTGGCAGCCTGGTCAGCAGTGGTGAGAGCGTCGATAATGGGGTCCAGCCCCCCGTTCATCACAGCATCGATGTTGAAATTCTTGTTGTCCCCGGCGAGGCGATGATCCGTCACCCGGCCCTGGGGGAAGTTATAGGTCCGGATCCGCTCACTGCGGTCGCCGCTGCCCACCTGGCTGCGGCGCTGGGCGGCGATGGCGGCGTTCTGCTTCTCCAGCTCCGCCTCGTAGAGCTTGGTCCGCAGGATCTTCATGGCCCGGTCTTTGTTCTTGTATTGACTGCGCTCATCCTGACACTCCACCACCACACCGGTGGGCAGGTGGGTGATGCGGATGGCGGACTCTGTCTTGTTCACGTGCTGGCCGCCGGCGCCGCTGGAGCGGAAGGTATCGATCTGCAGATCATTGGGGTTGATGGAAAACTCCACCTCCTCCGCCTCCGGCAGTACCGCCACCGTGGCCGCCGAGGTCTGAATCCGGCCGGAGGACTCCGTCACCGGCACCCGCTGGACCCGATGGGTTCCGCTCTCATACTTGAGACGGGACCAGGCGCCCTCCCCTTCTACTGTAAAGCTGATTTCCTTCAATCCGCCCAATTCTGTTTCATTGGCGTTGGCCACCTCCAGCCTCCAGCCCCGGCTCTCCACATACATGGTGTACATGCGGAAAAGATCTGCGGCAAAAAGCATGGCCTCCTCGCCCCCGACGCCGCCCCGGATCTCCATAACTACGTTACGGCTGTCGTTGGGGTCCTTGGGCAGCAGGAGGAGTTTCAGCTCTCCCTCCAGCCGCTCCTTGTCGGCCTTGGCCCGCTGGAGCTCCTCCTGGGCCATCTCCTTCATCTCCGGGTCACCCAGCAGCTCCTGCGCCTCCTGAAGGTCGCTCTCCGCCCGGCAGTAGGCCCGATAGGCCTCCACCACCGGCGTCAGCTCCTTCTGCTCCCGCGTGAGCTTGGCCAGACGGCCGGGATCAGCGTATACCGATGGGTCCTCCAGCTGGCTGACAATGGCTTCATAGCGGTTGGCAATCTCCTTGAGCTGGTCCAGCATATCAGCCATCCTCCCGTCCGTCCCGAATCCCGGCCAGGAACTCATCCCGCCAGAAGGAGGAACCCACCGTGCCGCAGCGGATGGACACCGCCCGTTTCCGGGGCTTGGTCACATAGAGGTCCATCTGGTCAAAGACCTGCTCATAGTGGTTGTCGCTGCTCCGGGTAATAACGTAAGCCACGCTTTTGAGCGTCTCACCGTACTCCAGCAGGAAGCTGCGTATAGGGGCACTGCACCGCCCTGCCCATACCGGGGTCCCCAGGATCACCAGATCATACTCGGACAGAGGCAGCGCCGTCTCCGGTTTTTTTACCGGCGTCACCTTCCGGGCCATGGCCTGCATACCGCTGTAGAGCCAGCCCGCAAGGCCGGAGCGATTGATGCCGTCCTCCAGCTTCACCGCCTCACACCCAAGCTCCTTGGCAATGTCCTGGATCAGGGCTTCCGTCTTGCCGGTACGGCTAAAATATACACATAAGATCTTGGACATACCTTGTCCTCCTCTTTTGAAATTCCCTATTAGGGGAGCAGCACCTCCGCCGCCACGGCGAAGGCCTCCCGAATAAAATAATTCACCGTCAGAGGCCAGTAAGCCTCCGGCATATGGGCCGCCACTGGCACCATCCAGGGAACGCTCCACAGGATAGAGGCCCGGCAGAGGTGGTAATCGCTGGTGACCACAGCAATGTTGGAAGTTACATCAATCCCATTGTCACGGAGCATCGCTGAGGAAAATTCGATATTCTCCTCCGTGTTGTCCGCCTGATCCTCCAGGAGAATGCGATCCGCCGCCACACCGTGGTCGATCAGCCAGTCCGCCATGCACTGGGCCTCGGAGATGTCCTCCCCCGGCCCCTGGGAACCGGTGACCACAATGGGGATATCCGGCTTGTCGGCGATGTAGTCCAACGCCGCCTCCAGCCGGACCTGGAGGCTCAGGGAGGGAACCGTGCCGTTGACCCCGGCCCCCAGCACCACCACGGCGGTGACCGGCGTGTCATTGTCCGTCCTGGCCCAGGAGATCACCCAGGCCTCCAGAACAGCAAAGATAAGCAGCCCCGCCGATAAACCGACAAAGAAGATCACTTTACATACCCTGGCCCATTTATGCTTTTTTCCCAGATGACACAGAAGTCCCAGGCACAGCAGTCCCGCCGCTGCCGCAAAAAGCAGATAACCGGAAAAGCGCATGGGGGTATAGCCAAAGACGAAGCAGGCGCCCATAGCGGCGCAGAGGATGGCGGCAATCCAAAAGCCCCGCTTCATCCCTCTGCCTCCTCGCTGAGCTGTTCCCAGCGCTCCATCAGCGCCAGAAGCTCCTCGTCCATCTGCTCCTTCTCGGTGTAGAGGGCGCTGTACTTCTCATAGTCGCAGGCGTTGGCCTCCAGCTCCGCCTCCTTGTCCTTGATGGCGGTCTCCAGCTTGTCGATCTCCCGCTGGACGATGGTCAGCTGTTTGCGGGCGGCCTGCTGGGCCTTACCGCCCCGCTGGACGGCGGCCTTCTCCTTGGCCGCCAGCTTGTCCGCCGCCTTTTTCTCCTCCCGGGCCTTCTCCTGGGCCAGGGCCTTCTGCCGCTCCTTAATTTCCCGATAGCGCTGGAAGGGCACCGGATAATCGGTGATGATACCGTTTTCCAGCTCCCACACCCGGGTGGCGAAGCGGTTGATGAAGTAGCGGTCATGGCTGACGAAGAGGAGGGCCCCCTCGTAGGCCTCTACTGCCTCCTCGATCCACTCCCGGCTGGCGATGTCCAGGTGGTTGGTGGGCTCGTCCAGCACCAGGAGGTTGATCTCGTCGTCCATCAGCATGCACAGCCTGAGGCGGCTCTGCTCGCCGCCGGAGAGGACGGACACGCTCTTGAACACGTCCTCCCCCCGGAAGTTGAACGCTCCCAGCCGGTCCCGGGCCGCCTGGGTGGTCATGCCCCGCTTGGCGTAGAGCATGGTGTCCACCAGGTTCCGCCGGGGATCGTCGAAGTGGATGATCTGGGGCAGATAGGCGCAGCGCACAGTAGGACCGTACTTCACCCGGCCCTCGTCGGGCTGCTCCT
>CALXGE010000038.1 GCA_944387775.1 uncultured Oscillospiraceae bacterium
TCATGCTGTCTTGTCTGCTGCACCTGGTTTTCATTCATCGTGGTGCAAGCATGTAATGCGGCATGAAGTTTCATGCGTTGGAACGCCAGAAACTTCGGGTATGATACGAAAGAAAAATACGCTCCATCAGAGCGAGCGTATTATGAAGAGCACGGCGCCAGAATTGTCACTTTGATGCGCGAAGACCGAAGCATCCACGCCAAGACTGCCATACGAAACAGATATCACCCGGAATGGATCTGCCAAAATCAGCTTCTGCCCCTGCTGCGCCCTGAATGAGGGTGATATGAAGGCTTCTCAGCATTTGGAGGTCCCCCAAGGACATGGATTTTATGGCAGCGCAGCTTTTGCCGCCATAGGTGCCGCATATCTCGGCGCCTGTCCAAGCAGACGCTCCCGGCTGAAATAAACTGCATTCCCTGTTCACATATAGTGAATAGGGAATGCAGTTTGCCAATCACCGCAATTATTACCGCAGGCCCATCGTCCCGCGTCGTTTTTCTGCATGCCGCCGCACCAAACGGCGTGTGAAGCAGATCATCCCAACTGCCCCAGCACCGTCAGAGCGTTGGAATATGCCGCCTCAAGAGCAGGCATTTTCTCCTTTGCCGCCGTCAAATCTCCGGCCCGCAGGTCTTCCACGATCATGCTCGTCCAGCGAAAAATATCCTTCATGGACAGGTTGCCCGCCACACCCTTTAGGGTATGAGCCGCCTCAAAAGCCCCGACAGCATCTGACTGAGCCATGGTCTCTTTGAGTCGAGAGAAATTTTCATCTCCTGGAAAACGGAGGAGAAACTTCATCATCAGCGCCTCATTGCCCAGAAAGCGACCCAGGGCCTCATCCACATCAACGCCTGCGTCCAAAAGCAGTTGTCGTCTGGTCTCATCCATCTTGTTGTGCTCCTTCCGTCGGCAGATAGAATTTGCGCAGCACGGGCTCGGCCCGGCGGAAACATTCCAGCAATTTGGGGTTGAATACACCGCACTGTCCATCCAAAATCATGCCTACCGCCACATCTGCAGCGAAGGCGTCCTTATAGCAGCGCTTACTCACAAGGGCATCGTATACATCCGCCAGAGAGACAATCTGGGTCCAGATCGGGGTCTCATCTCCCACCAGGTGGTGGGGATATCCGCCTCCGTCCCAGCGCTCGTGATGGTGCAGAGCAATATCGTAGGCGTACTGGTAAGAGGAATGCTCCCGCATCTGAGGAATTTGGGACAACAGCTCGGCCCCCTTTACCGTATGCGTTTTCATCAGTTCAAATTCTTCCGGTGTAAGGCGGCCCTTCTTATTCAAAATAGCATCGGGAATGGAGATCTTACCCACATCGTGGGTAACTGCCCCCACTCCGATCAGTTTGATCTGGTCCTCTGTAAGGCCCTCTCCCAGCGGAGTGGTCCGCAGCAGGTGGCAGGTGATATCATGGATGCGGCGGACATGCTCTCCTGACTCGTCGCTCCGAAATTCGATGGCGGTGGAGAGGGCCTCCACCATGCCCATACTCATCTCCGCCAGCTGTTGGGTCTGGAGCAGCAGCTGATCCCGCTGCCGCTCCACCTCTGCACTCAGCCTCCGCCGGGCACGAAACAGCTCCACCACCGAGTTGACCCGCCGACGGACCACATAGGGCACCACAGGCTTGAGGATCACATCCATCACGCCCAACTCATAGGCATCCCGCATGGTGGTACTTCCGGCGTCCGATGTAACCAGAAAAACCGGGATTTTTTCCGTCAGTCCCTGCCGGGACATCTGCCGAAGCAGCTCGATCCCACTGACCCGCGGCATGACCACGTCCAGCAGTACCGCGCTCAGGGCGGCCGGGTCAGTCTCAATGACCTCCAGTGCCTGCTGTCCGTCCTCGGCCTCCATAATATTGTACTCTGAATCAAAAATATTGGCTAAGATCGCCCGATTGATCTCCTCATCGTCCACAATGAGAAGCGTCTCTTCCTTGAGATCCCGCAACTGACGTCCCTCCCGTCTGCTTTTTATTCTCTGGTCTTGCTCCGAAAATGGTCCCATTCCACCAGCTGTTTTTGCAGCGTCTGACTCAGGACCGTGCCATCAATCGGTTTGGAGATATGGTCATTCATTCCCGCCTGCGTGGTCCGGGCAATATCCTCTGCAAAAACGTTGGCGGTCACCGCAATGATGGGTACCCCGGCGGCGTCCGAACGGCCCAAAGCCCGGATGGCAGCGGCCGCTTCGCACCCGTCCATCACCGGCATCTGCATATCCATCAAAATCGCGTCAATGGAAAAAGGCGGAGCAGCGATAAACGCATGCACTGCCTCCTGGCCGTTGACCGCAGTCAGCACATGGGCGCCCAGCTGGCGGAGAAGCTCCGTCATGATCTCCCGGTTGATCTCGTTGTCCTCAGCCACCAAAATCGTCCGAACACTCCAGTCAAAATTCCCATCCTGTGTGCAGCCAGAGGCAGGTGCCTGTTCCTGATGCTCAGCCACTTTCAAGGGAAGGGTCACCGTAAAGCGGGAGCCTTCTCCCAGCTTGCTTTCAACCGAGATCTCTCCGCTCATCTGCTGGACCAGGCTCTTGACAATAGACATTCCCAGGCCTGTACCGACAGTGGGACGGGCGGAAAAAGTGGTCTCTCTGGAATAGGGGTCAAACAACCGCTCCAGGAACTCAGGAGACATACCGATCCCGGTATCCTCCACCACAATCTGGTATTTGCTGTGCTGCTGAAAGCGGAACTGTCTGGCCTCCAAACGGACAGAATCTCCTGGATTACTGTACTTAAAGGCGTTGGAAAGGAGATTGTTGAGGATCTGGGTGAGCTTCTTTTCATCACCCACCACTTGGCTCTCCTGAAAGTCGATGCTGACTTCCAGGGTCTTCCCATCCTCCTCAGCACGGTCTTGGAAAATATCCGCGACCGTATGCAAAAGCGCTTCCAGGTCCAGTTCCCGCTGATCCAAATTATGCTTTCCAGCCTCCATTCTGGACATTTCCAGAATGTCATTGATCAGCTCCAGAAGCTGTTTGGCAGCAAACTTAATCTTTTTCAGGTATTCCCGGTCCTTGGCACTGTCTCCCGCCTCACAGCTTTTTTCCGCCAGATCACAGCATCCAATAATTACATTGAGCGGTGTCCGCATATCGTGGGACATGCCTCTGAAAAATTCCGACTTGGCTTTCGTACTCTTCTGAGCAGCATCCAGGGCGTCCTGAAGAATAATTGTGTTCTGCAGTTCCCGGCGCTTTTCCTCATCTACATCCCGGAAACAGAGGATGACCTCGTGGGGGGCCACTTGGGGGTCGTATAGGGTACGAACATTGACCCACCGGTAGCTGTCGCCAAACAAACGCTGATAGTCGCCGCCGTAGTCCGCAATGCCCTGATCCATTCGCTCCTGAATGCTCTCCAGGGAAAAGCTTACCTCAAACGCCCGATAGGTGCTGGGCTTTACCAGAGGCCGCATCGTCTCCAGCAACTCGGCATAGCTGCCTTTTTCGGGCACCTTATCCTGAAGATCCTGGTATATCTTGATGCCCTCATAGCTCCCGTCCCGGAGATTGACACGATAAATGGAGTAAAAGGAGTCACCCAGCATATGAGCGGTATCATCCGCTTTTTTCATACTGCGGCTGCGCAAGGCATCCACTATAGTAACACCGGCAAGCATAAGGAACAGTATCAGAGCCACTGCAGCCATGACATTGATAAAATTGTTCTGGTCCCCGATCAGAATAGACCGGACAGGAATCGTCATGATCACGATCCAGCCATTGCTCATGGACTGGTAGTAGATACCCCGAGTGACGCCCTCCATATCTGTTACAAAGGCGTCATAAGCTAACAGCGAGCCATCCGTGATGCCCTCCATAACATAGTCCATATAGCTTTGGATGGTCTCTGCATCGAGTCCCCACTTGTTACTGGAGTAGAGCACCTGTCCATCCTCATCACACAGAAAATAGGAGCAATCCTCAGGCAAGGTCTGTGCAGTATTATGCAAAGCCTCGTTCTGGAGATAAACATCCATGGCCAACACATTTTCCTTATTGGTGAGGCTCTTGGAAATGGTAAAGATCCTCTGCCCGGTGATAGCGTCCAGATAGGCATCACCCCGCACAATCTGCCCCTCTGCCGCAACAGCCTGACTATACCAGTCGGTACCCTCATACTGATAGGTGGCGTCCCCCTCCCATGGATTCACCGCCACGATTTCTCCATCGATCACCGCATAGACGTCCACCAGTCCCTCGCCAATGATATCGGTGAGTTTGGAAAAATAGCCTGTAAGCCAGTTCTGAATGGCGGCAGGGTCTCCGCCATCGCTGATAATATCGTCTACGAACTGACTGGCGAGGGTAAGATTTGCCTCCAGTGAGGATATATTCAGTTCTTCCTCCACCGCGTAGCTGTGAACCAAGGCCATGCCCAGGCTCTGGGCGTTTTGCAGCAACTTGATACGTACCAGGAAAATGGCAAGTATCAGCAGTACCGCCACAAACACCAGCAAAAGCCCATTCAGGACGTTGCCACGCAGCTTGGGCGGCTTTCGAATTTTTTTCATAATGCGTTCCATGCCTTTTCCTACCATTACAATTCGCCGGCAGACATTTCATGCATCTCCCTGCGCAGATAAAACTCCCGTTTTTCTTCGTACATCCTGATATCCATCTCCTGGAAGAAGCGAAATGCATCCATTTGATCGAACTCCGCTGTTCCCATAGAAAAAGAGATCTGAGGCAAGGTGCCGCAGGAGGCATTGTAAGCCTGCAGATTCCGGTTGATGCTGTCCAGCGTCTTCTGGACCTGATCGGCCTCGGCATTCTCCAGCAGGATGACAAATTCATCTCCGCCATACCGGACGACTGTGCTGTTCCCTGCGGAGCGGAGCAGGAGCTTCCCCACAGCCCGCAGCACGGCATCTCCCTCTGCGTGACCCAGGGTGTCATTGATCTTCTTAAAATCGTTGATATCCAGCATAATCCCGGTAATGTGGGTGCCCTTTTTGATCTGCTCGGTCATGTGGTCCATGTAGTGCAGCAAATAGCCCCGGTTATACAGCTTAGTCAACGGGTCCAGATAGGCCTGCTCACTTTGCAGATTGCTGTGAAGAAGGGTGAGTCCTACGGCCACTGATACCCAGATCAACGAGATCCCGTAACAAAAAAATTGGATCAGACTTCCCACATAGACTGGTGCCAGAAACAGCAGCACCGGGATAAACAGCCTTCTGTCCGTTCTCCGCTGATAGCGGTAAGATTGGATCGCTCCCCAAGCCATATATGCATATACTACCACCCAGGGAATTAAAAACAGCGATGTGCGATAGTAGACATTGTCTTCGCTCACTCCAAAAAACACGGGGAAAAACAGATTTGCCACTGACATCAGTCCAATCACCGCAGCAGGGGCAGCAGCAACCAGGCAGTCTACCCGCACCTGCCTGCGCTTCAAGCGCAGCTTGCGGTCTACATAGCACACCCATAGATACGCAAGGATGACGGCAAGCAGCAGCATGGTTGCACTGCACAGAATGGCCAGCTGCCGCGCAAGCGGGAATTGTCTTCCCTCCAAAACGAAGCCCAAAGTTTCCAGGATGCATAGTACCATACAGATCTGGCACATCCAGCGAAACAACTTCCCATCCGGAGACATAGCCCGCAATTTTTTATTCTTACCATATAGGAGCGCCAGCAAGAGGCAGATTCCCAAACCGTTGGCCACATAGATGGCCGGCAGATTAATCTGAGAAGCGCCAGAGTTCATGACGCCAAGCACAGGCTTCTCCTCCTTACCGTATGTGTCGGTGCATAAACGCATGTTCAGCCCATAGAGAGACAAAACGGACTGGAGAAAAATTCCCCTGTCCGAACCTCTTATAATATAATTATTTTAATAGAAAGCCATATATTTGTAAAGAACAAAATCGGGGGTAAAATAGTGAAAAAGTCACTGTAAAAGCAGTTCGTTTGGATTTTTTGTACATGTACAGGAGAAATTATTCGTTCTTTTTCCCGCAAATGTGCGGTGTTTGTCTGCCGCCCTCATCAAATCGCTACGCCTTAAAGTAGTTTTTCTATTTTGATGCCTGCTTCCAGCCGATTTAACCTCTCGAAGCCCAACATGCTAACATGTCCTCGCAGTCATGGGAAAGCAATATTTCTTTTACTTTGAACAAAGCACCCCATTTGTTGGTCAATAAGGTACGCTGACCAACAAATGGGGTGCTTTTCCCATATTACAGCTACTTTTCAGAAGGCTGAACGGAAATGCTTCGAGGGGAAAAGGCCTATATATTCTTCACGCCAAGTTACTGCATGTCTCCCTCTGTCACGACACATGGTCAATGCTGCACTGGAAGGGGGCCAAAGTCCCGCCGTCATATACGGCCTCCTGAGGATTGTGGTTCATGACCATACGGATCCGATTCTCTCCGTCACCACGATATGCCACTTCCACCCCAGGGGCGGTCTGCTCCAGGGAAATATGCTGCTCCGCCGCAGCCTTCTCCAGGACCCGATCCAACACCTGCTCCTCCAGGCCGCAGCCCAGATAGTACACCCAGCCAGCTTTCTGCCGCTTCCGGGTAACGGCGGCAAATTCCCGGTAAAAAGCATCGTCGTACCGCAGCAGCACCTCCGCATCCGTTGTCTCCAGCATATCCCGGAAGATACCTCCCTGACCCTGAACGCCGGCAAAGCCGCCTTCTCCCACCAGGGGGAACTCCTGCCCCTCCTGGAGGCTCTCGGTCTCCGCCACGCAGATACCTGCGAAGGCGTCAAAGTCTATCGGGAGCCGCTTGCCCAGTACCAGATTGTTGTTTATGTCCTTGACGAAGTCGCGGTAGGTCAGCACCACCGTCCCGCCGCTTTCCACAAATGCCTTGAGCTTTTGCTGGAAGTCCGGCTTAGCCACGATCATCTGGGGCAGGATCAGCACCTTGTAACCGGTGAGGTCGCTGTCCGCCGGAATCACGTCCACGGGGACGTTCCGGTCGTAGAAGAACTTGTGGTACTTCTTCATCTCCGCCTCGCAGTTGAGGAGGACGCTCTGCCGCTGGATCCGAAAGGCAGCGAGAGAGTCGTAGTCGTACACGATGGCCACTTCACTGCGGATGGGGGTCTCCAGCTGTGAGGCGTAGCTCTTAATATCCCTGAAAAAGCTCTGGACCTCGTAGAACTTTCTGCGCTTCACATTGTCTGCATCCAGCACCCCGTAGCAGAACTGCTCCGCCCCTTTTGTCGCCCCCCGGTACCGGAAAAAGAACAGCGCCTCACAGCCACGGGCCATACTCTGGTAGGCCCACATCTTTGCCTGGTCAGGCCGGGGGGAGAAGCCGGTGACATCGTGCCCCTGGGCCCCCATAATGGCCTCGGTGATCCAGAAGTTCTGCTGCTTCAGGCCCCGGATGTAGTCCAGCCCGAAGGCAATCTCATGGGGGGCCAGAGGCTCCCGCTGTCCGCCCCAGACCGGGTAGTTGTTGTAGGCCGCAAGGTCCAGGTTCCGGGACACCGCGGAGTAGTCCACGTGCTTGCCAAGACCTCCGCCGGGAAAGTCGTGGATCACCACCACCCCGGGGATGATCTCCCGGAGCAGGCCCGCCTGAAAGGCGGCGAACCGGACGATACTCTCGCTGCGGAATCGCTCCCAGTCCAGCCGCAGGGCCGGATTGTGGGTGGTAATGGTTTTGGCGGGCAGGGGGATCTCGTCGAAGTCGTTGTACTCCTGGGACCAGAAGGTTGTCCCATAGGTCTCATTCAGGGCCTTGATATCCCCCTGAAACTTCTCCCGCAGGTAGGCGCGGAAGGCATCCCTGCACTGGTCACACCAGCAGATATCGCTGTCCTCGTGGCCCAGCTCGTTGTCGATCTGCCAGGCGACAATGGCCTTCTCGTTTTTGTAGTGCTCCGCCATAGCTCGGATGATGCGCTCGGAGTAGGTGTACAGCTCCGGGCTGTTGAAGCAGTACACGTGCCGCCCGCCGAAGGTGCGCTTGGTGCCGTCCTCAAACTCGGAGAGGATGGCGGGGTGCTTCTTTGCCAGCCAGGCGGGGATGGTGGCCGTGGGAGTCCCCATGACGATGTGGAGCCCCCGGGCCTTGGCCCGCTCAATCACATGGTCGAAGAAGGAAAAGTCGAACTGTCCCTCCGTCTTTTCCATGATGTGCCAGCCAAACTCCGCAATGCGGATGGTGTTGCAGCCCAGCTCACAGATATTGTCCAGGTCCTCCTCCAGCAGGGAGGGGTCCCACTGTTCCGGATAATAATCGACGCCAAGAAACATTATTCTTCCACCTTTTTTGCTTTCAGTTGTTTGGAAATGTTCTCCAGGAAGCTGCCGTCCAGCTTATAGCCCTTGGCATAGATCACAAAGGCCAGCACCGTGATGACGGAGGGCACCACGCCCATGAGGATCCGCATACCCATGATGGTCTCCTCGGTCTGGGGCACATTCTCTACGAAGCCGGAGATGGTCAGGCCCACACCAATGAGCCAGCCGGCCACGGCAGAGGCGGTCTTCACCAGCAGAGTCTGGAAGGACGCCACGATGCTCTCGTTCCGGGTGCCCAGCTTTACCTCGCCGTAGTCGATAACGTCGGCCAGCATGACGGTGGTGGCGCCCAGGGTCAGGCCGGAACCGAACTTATAGAACAGGCCGCACACGATGATGATGGGGATGTTGGCGGGGGCCACTGCTCCGGCCACAAGAAGGGCAATGAGGCCGATGGCGGGGGTAAAGCTGGCCACAGCAAACACCGCCTTCTTGCTCATGAAGCGGGAGAGAATGGGGAAAAGGAATAGGGCGCCCATCTCCGCCACAGAGGCAGCGGTGGTGAAGTAGGGGAAGAGGTTTTCATCCTGGGTGACGTACTTGAAGTAATACAGGGCCATGCCACCGGCCAGCTGGACCACCAGGTTGTAGGCCAGCACCACGCCGATGTACACCTTCAGCTGGTCGTTGCCGGTGATGACGTGGATAGCGTCCTTCAGGGAGGTACGCTTGGCCTTCTGGCCGGAGGCGGCATCCATACTGCTGCGGTCCCGGGCAAAGATGACGGTGACCAGAATGGTGGCCACAAAGACCACCGCCACCACAACGGAGGTGGAAGCGTAGCCCTTGGCCTCGTTCCCGCCGCCCAGGCGGTCAATGAGAGCCAGGCCGAAGGCGCCTACCAGCAACCAGGCAGAGCTGGCAAAGATACGGGGAATGACGGACATGGAATCCCGCTCCTCCTTGGTAGAGGACATGGAGGGCAGCATGGACCAGTAGGGAATGTCCATAACCGTGTAGGTCATGCCCCAGAGGATATACATGACGGAGTAGTAGGCGTACAAGGCGAATCCCTCCAGCTCAGGGCCCCGGAACAGCAGGACAAGGATCACCGCGTTGATCAGGGTGCCGATGAGGATCCAGGGACGGAACTTGCCCCAGCGAGTGCGGGTGTTATCCACCACAAAACCCATCATGGGGTCATTGATGGCGTCCCACACGCGGGCCACCAGGAACAGATTGCCCACAAAGAACGGGGCCAGTCCCACGGTGTCGGTGAGGTAGATCATCAGGTAGGTACTGATCATGGCGTAGCACAGGTCCTTGCCCAGGGCGCCTACGCCAAAGCATAATTTTCTTCCGGCGGACAGTTTCATGATTTTCTCCCCTCAGTCATGTTTATTTTTAAGTTTTACTTGCTCACTGCGGTTTTTCAAAGCGGATGATGGCGCTGGCGTAATCGCCGGTGAGCCGGATCTCCAGGCCATGGTACATGAGGTAGCTTCCGCTCTTGACGATGTCACCCTTGGAAGTATGCAGGACATAGGCTGCCGCCTCGTCCAGGCCCCGCAACCGGACGGTGGTGCCCCGGTGGCCCACCTTGCTCTGGGGCAGGAAGGCAAAGAGTACGCCCAGGTCCTCCTTGAGATACTCATAGAGGAAATACTGGTTGGCGGAGGGATTTTCCAGCCGGTAGAAGGTTCCCTCCTGGATGATGGGGCGAATCTCCTTGTACTGACGGATCATCTTCTGGGAGAGCTCCGTCTCCTCCGGGGTGAACTTGAGGATATTGCAGCCCACGCCCAGGCTCCCCATCATAGCGCTGTGATAGCGGAAGGTCAGGGGGATCACCCGCTGGGAGAGGAAGTTGGGGCAGTCCGTGACCCAGGCCCGCATGGCCTTGATGGGATAGATACGGGAGTAGGCGTCCTGAATATACAGCCGGTCGCAGGCATCCGTGTTGTCGCTGGTCCAGAAGTCGTCGAAGATGCCCAGGATGCCGTAGTCGATGCGCCCGCCGCCGGAGGCGCAGGCCTCAAAGAGGACCTTGGGATGCTTCTTCTTCAGCTCCGTCACAATTTCGTACACGGTCTGGATATGCTTGTACCAGACATCCCGCTGAGGACCGGTCTGGGAGATGGGGCGGTTGGCGTCCCACTTGATATAGTCGATATCATACCGGGTGAGGAGATCGTCCAGCATATCGTAGATGAACTCCTTCACCTCCGGCTTGGTGATATTCAGCACGTACTGGACCCGGGAGGTGTCGGTGACGCGGGTCTCATAGTGGTAGATCCAGTCGGGATGGTCCTGGTAGAGCTGGGCCTTGGGATTCACCATCTCCGGCTCCACCCAGATGCCGAACATCATGTTCTGCTCCTTCACCGCGTCGATAAGCTCCTCCAGGCCGTTGGGAAACTTGCCCTCGTTGACGTACCAGTCCCCCAGGCCGTTCTGGATGCTGTGGCGCTCACCAAACCAGCCATCGTCCAGGACGAACAGCTCCGCACCCAGCTCAGCGGCCTTCTGGGCCAGCTTAACCTGATCCCGGCTGTTGACGTGGAACTCAGTGGCCTCCCAGGAGTTGTACAGCACCGGGCGCAGCCCCTCCCCCATGAGGTTCTCCCGGGCGAAGCGGTGGAGGTTGTGGGACATGGTTTCAAAGCCGCTGTCAGAGTAACCGCAGAGGATGGCGGGAGCGGTAAAGCTCTCCCCCGGCTGCAACGTCAGCAGGCAGTCGTGGGAATTGAGGCCCATTTGCACCAGGGTCTCGCCGTAGGGCGTCTGCTCCACCACGCCGCTGAAGTTGCCGGTAAGCCGCAGGGCGCCGAAGTACACCTCACCGGTGGTCTCTGTGGCATCCCGGTCCAGGATGAAATAGGGGTTGTGGTTGTGAGAGGAGATGCCCCGCCGGTTCTCAATGACGACCTTCCCGTAACTGACCTTCTGGACGAACCGCTGCTGCTCCGCCCCCCAGTGGCCGTGGACGTTGGAGAAATTCAGATTTTCATAGGGGATGTGGAACTGGGCGCTGTGGATCTTTTCGATCTGGAGGGGTTCCTCCATCTGGTTTTTCACCACCACGCTGCGCTCCATCAGGTCGTAGTCGGGATAGAGCTTGTAGTGGAGGTCCAGGAGGAGATCGTAGTGGGCATCCCGCAGGTGGAGGATCAGCTCCTCGCAGGCGTCCCCCTGCTCCACATCGTACCCGCAGTACTGGTACACCAGCTCCCGGGTGCCGTCCGCAAAGGTGGCCTTCAGGCAGTGCTCCTTATAGCGGAGGCCGCCGTATACGGGGAATTCCTCCCTGGTGATCTCGTACACGGGATCGTTGGTGGAGACTTCGGTGAGCTGCGGCATCTCAAATTCCTCCGCAGAGGGGAGCTTCTTGCCCCAGTACAGGTGCCGCACCAGCCCCTGGTCATCAATACCGAAGGCATAGCTTGTGGATTTGGTGTTGAGCAGAAATACGTCCTTGTTTGTGCTGATCGCAATACTCATCAATCTTCCCCCGCCTTATTTTCGTATTTTATACATAAAAAATAACATCCCCAACCAATTTCGTCAACTTATTTACTAAACTTTTTATCCTTTAAAATCATTTTCGTAAAATATTAACTAAAACAATTACTTGTTTTTATGAAAAATGCAGAAGAAAAATCTTCTGCATTTCTCACATATTTACTTTTTTGTTACACTACCGCGTTCTTCCAGCTTACATGAGATAATAATTTGTTTCGGATGGGTTTTTTTCTGCCAAAGCAGTTCCATGCAAATGGCCGCAGCATCTGCATTTTCCCTGGGGAAAACCTCTACCGAAGACAGAGGCGGCTCTGCAAACTGGGACAAACTGGTGTTGTTAAAGGTAATGATCCCGATCTTCTCGGGAACCCGGACCTGATATTCCCGCAGCGCCTTGAGCAGTCCGGGAGCCACCACGTCGCTGGCCGCAAAAATTCCTTCCGGAAGTTCCTTCCCCTGCTCCAGATAGGCCTTCATAGCGGCATAGCTGCTTCGGGCGTTCATTTCACAGTCAAACACCAAGTCATCCTGAAAGACGCCCTTTTCCAAAAGAGCGTTTTTGTAATAGTAGAATCTTGGATCCATGGAAAGCTCTTTTTGGGCACCAAAGGTATAAACACTCCCTATATACGCCACCCGTTCATATCCGTTCTGCCAGAAGCAGTCCAGTATCTGCTCGACGGCAAGGCGATAATTGGGAACGATACTGCAGTACTTCTCCTCATCCGGTGACGAATCCAAGAACACAACATTCTCTGTATAGCAGTGAAAATCATCTATCTCCGTCTGAGTAAATCGCCCGATTGCCACGATTCCGTCCAGAGGCAAATCATCGTTCTTTACAAAATGCCCCTGGTCATTACGAAATAGCATCACCGTGCTCCAGCGTCTTTCAAAACAGACCTCATCCAGAACATTTTTAAGCATGAGATAGTATATGTCTTCCAAAAGCTGCTGTTTTTCAAACATCTGGGCAATTCCGATGCGCTTCTCCACTGTTTCCTGCTGCTTTTGGCCTTCAGCTTCTTCCGGGGCCTGGACGGCCTGGTATCGCTGTTGAACTGTCCGGTATCCCAGATCTCTCGCCGTCTGCAGCACTCGGTGCCTTGTCTCCTCGGTTACGCTGAGAGAAGGATCCTGATTCAAAACCCTCGATACTGTTGCCGGAGATACCCCGGCAATATGTGCAATTTCTTTTAGTGTAGCCATTTTTGATGCTCCTATTCGCACAGCAAGTAAACTGTTATGATCGTTGCTAATAATTTTACTGTATTTTCCCCTTTGAGACAAGTAAATTTTGACCTTAGTTTATTTGTAATAGGGATATATGAAATGACAGCCGCCAATAAATTGTAGGGTATCCCTATCACTACTGTGCTTTGCCGCATTTTTGGTGATTCCTGTCCACAGGTACAGCCAGCCTAGCTCTAGAAAAGCCTTCATCCAGGCCTCAGCATGCTTTGATTCTTCGGAATCTCCGCTGCACCAAAAAGGCCAACGGCGAAGGAAACGCCGGCCCCTCGGAGATGCTCTCCGGTCCGGCGTTTCCTTCGCCTCGTGGTTTCTATCATTCCTGCTCTTCTCACTGATAGCGGTATTGCTTCTCCGTATACCACTCCATGCACCGCAGGAACAATTCCCATTTGTGGAACTCCAGCAGCTGAAAGCCCGTCTCGTGGTGGAAGGACACGATCTTTTGCTCCGGGCAGACCCATATCCGCCAATGCCCCTCTCTGGCAGTCTGTTCCATGATGCGCCTCCTCCCATCATCATCCCTAAAACTGTACCAGCGATTCCAGAATCTCCTCCGGCAGGGTATCCGGCCAGATTGTCACAATCTCCCCGTCCACATAATCATAGACGGAATATGGCTTCTCCGGCCAGCGGGTACGGATCACCACTTCATTCTCCCCATCACTGTCCACATCGGCTACGGTACCGCTGATACAATCCTCCACCAGCAGCAGTGTCTGGGAAGTAGAGGGGATCCCCATCTCTTTCACATAGAAATTACATAGGAAACCCCGGCCGGCCGGCTCGGCATAGGGGTCCGGATAGTAGTCGTCAGTCGCGTAGAGCACCGCCGACCCAAACAGGGTCGTTTCCTGCCAATAGGGATCCATGTCCATGGGTGAACCCAGACTGATTGTACCGGCAGTGGTGCAGGAAGTTGCGGTACCCTTATAGGTCAGGCGGTTCCATCGCAGCTCCACCTCATAAATAAGCGGACAGTATCCATCATCCAGAGCGATGGCGTCGAAGTCCACATTTTTTCCGCATCGCAGCTGCAGCAAGTGCCCCTTCTCCTCCATGTAGAGGTAGTCTGTACCATTCACAGTCTCCTTCAAAACGATGCTACCCTGCCGGGTCTCCGTCACATACAGGAGATTGTACCCTACCAGCAGGCCTATGATCAGGACAAATGCCAGCACCCCCGCCACAACTCCCCAGGAGCGCCGCCGCTCCCGACGAAGGCTGCTGCTGGAAATGGTCAGCAGATTTTTCACAGGGTCCTCCTCTCCACCTCCGGCGGCCTGCCGCCGGCAGGCCATCAGTTCCTCTACGCGCAATCCCAAGGCTGACGCCAGAGGTTCCATCAGTGTTACATCCGGATATGAAACGCATCATCACAAACGGGATCACCAATCTGGAGCCACTGCCTGGCAGCAAATGGTATTGGGGTGCCGACTATGCCAGCAACGATTTATATGAGGCGGAGGAGCTGTTCCGCAGCGGCCATCCCATCGACAAAAACCGGCTTGTCCTGGTCCACTGCCCGGAGGGCACGGTCTATGAGCCGGTATGCACAAAGTCGGGGCAGTACCTTGGCAGACCAGTGTATCACGACGGGCAGATCGTACTGCTTCTGGTGGATTTTCCGAAGGAAGAGATTCGTATTCTGACCTTCCATGAAGCAGAGGAAACTACTAAGCCGCTGGCGGTGTTGCCTCTCTCGATCGTGGCGGACTGCTATAATCTCATGCTGGAGGCATCGCCGCTTATGCTGACCCGGTCAGCCCACGACAATCAGTTTCAAATTATCTGGCCGGAGCGCCGGGACTTTGCCATAGAGGACCATGAGTTTTTTGAGTTTCTGGAAGGAAACAGGCTGTATACTTCGGTTTGGTATGAGGACCCGGACTACCGGGAGGAGCTTCTGGTGCGGGATTATGATACCGGGGAACTGCTGGAGCGGATACCGGGAAACCTCCGCCAGATGCCGGACGGCCAGAGGTGGCTCCTGGTGTGAGGAGGAACCTATGAAACCGGATATTGAGAAAACAAGAGCCTATTACTGCAATCTCGGTCCGGAAAACATCTGCGGCTGTGCCTATTGCCAAAACTACTGCGCCAGGGTCAAGGTAGCCTATCCAGAGGTGGCGCTTTATTTGGACTCCTTGGGGGTGGACATCGAAAAGCCCTTTGAGACCTCTCCGCTGGAGCCGGACGAGAACGGATACCTGGAGTACTGCGTCTGCCAGTATGTGGTCTTTGGCAGCTGCCCCAAGGACTTCACCCACCGGATCGGGGATGTGACCTTTGGCCGCTCGGACTGCCATCCCAATACAGGAATTGATGAGGAGCACTTTGTGCTGGACTTTTATCCCATCAGGCTGCCGTTTGAGGAGCCGGAAAGCGAGGACATTGACCTATGAAATGTTTGGATTGCGGCGCTGAGATGGAGCAAGGCACGGCGGAGTGCGTTGGCGCTGGTTTTGAGAGCTGGTATGAGTTCACCTCAGAGACAGAGAAGGCGAAAAAGGGAATTGCGGGATTGTTCACCCGGCAGACCATCACCATTCCGTCTACAGCAGTTCTTCCGGCGCATGAAGGAGAGTGGGCGAAAAGCCAATGTAGAGCGCAGAGGCCCTGGTATGGCAGACCGCTCAGTGCGCAGCTGCCACGCCGTCTGCCAGATGGCGCTGGACAAGGCAGTGGAGGAGAAACTGATCCACTACAATCCGGCGGTGGGCTGTAAGCTTCCGCCGATGAAGGGTAAGGAGATGAAGATTCTGACTCAAGAGGAGATCCAGCGCTTTCTCATTCAGGCCAAGGCAGAGGGAATGTACGAGCTCTTCCTGCTGGAGCTGACCACCGGAATGCGCCGGGGCGAGCTGCTGGCCCTCCGATGGGACGACCTGGACTTCGCCACCGGGAAACTGCGCATTGACAAGCAGGTCTATCCGGTGGGCGGCAAACTCATCATCAGCGAGCCCAAAACCAAAGCAGCCAACCGCACTATCATCCTGCCACCTGCCATGGTGGAGCTGCTGGTAGAGTACAAAAAAGGCGTCTTCTCTGACCTGATGTTCCCGTCCCGCACTAAGCCCGAGCAGCCAATCGACCCCGGCTATGTCCGAAAGCGCTTGCAAGTAATCTTGGAGCGGGCAGAGTGTAAACGGGTAAGATTTCATGATTTACGCCACACATTTGCCACCCTGTCCCTGGAAAACGGGATGGATGTAAAGACCCTCTCCACCATCATTGGCCATGTTTCCTCAGCGACCACGCTGAACACCTATACCCATATCACTGATGAGATGCGGAGGAAAGCGGCGCTGAGCATCGACCAGGGTATCGCCAAGGCAGAAGTGGAGCCGAAACCGGAACAGACAGACGAACTCCTAAAACAGGACTTTGTGCCGGTAGAACCACCTCGCCGAAGGCCAGGAACCGGGTGCGTCAGCCAACTGCGGGAACATCTCTGGGAGGGCCGCTATTCCCCGGTGTGGCCGGACGGCAAGAAGCACTCCCGGAATGTCTACGCAAAGACCCGTGAGGAGTGCGAGGAGAAGCTGAAGGTACTGATTCTGGAGATGAAGGCGGAGATCGCCGCCCTCCGCTCCGGAGCAAGTAGGGAATATCCCGACGGAGTAAGTCCCAAAAAGAAGGCCATCGCCGCCTACCTGCGGGAGCACCCCGGCGTATCCAGCAAGTCTATGATCGCCAGAGAATTGCAGGTGGACCGCTCCACGGTGCATCGGTACTATGACGAGATCCGGGCGGAGTTTCAAAGGCGGGTCTGATATGAAAGAACATCGGGAGGGCTGGGTCTGTGATAAGCGCAGCCCTCCCAATTTCTGATGGTTCAATTCCATGGCTGGTTGTATATTTTCTCTGAATGAAAAGGCTGCTACTTGCCGAATATAGAAAGGGACGGTATACTGAGTATCATAGCAAAAAATTTGACGAAATTCCCTGTTAAGGGGGGATAGAGAAAATGCCAAATACCATCTGGTCCAGACTTTCACATTTGCAATTGGGCCGATACGCTGAGTACTATCTGGAGGAAAACGGCATGGACCTCTCCTGTCAGGTCATGGTCTATGACAGCACGGCAGAGGCCTACCGCCAGA
>CALXGE010000039.1 GCA_944387775.1 uncultured Oscillospiraceae bacterium
ACCGATTGGAAATGGGTTCGGATTATATGGGTTTGGTGCCGGTGACCGGACTCGAACCGGTACGCTGTCGCCAGCGGCGGATTTTGAGTCCGCTACGTCTACCAATTCCATCACACCGGCAAATCAGGATACGCCTGATAGTATAGAACATCTTCCGCGGGAATGCAAGAAAAATTTTACGGGCATTTGGCCAAATTGCCGCGCAGCGGTTTGTAAATCTTTTGTAAATCCCCAAAGTGGGACTACCCAACCGACGAAAATTGTGCTACATTATATCCTAGAAAAATAGGGACATTCCGCTTTGCGTACAGAAGGGAGGTGGGGCCTGTGAGGCGGATCATGGAAAGATGGCGGGCATTGTTATTGATGCTGCTGCCGTTGCTGCTCAACGGCTGCATGCTATCCGCGTCGGTAGAGGATCTGTATGTGCTGCCCCAGCTGCCGGAAGAGTACCGGGACCTGGGCGTACAGATCGATGAGATCCTGGCCAGCGGGGCTGAGTATACCTCACCTTCGGCGGGGACAAATCTGCAGTCCGTACAGCTGGTGGACCTGGACGGGGATGGAAATGAGGAAGCGCTGGCCTTTTTCCGCAACGCCAGCGAGGAGAGCCCCCTGAAAATCTATATTTTCCGCAGTGAAGGCGATACCTACGAACAGGCGGCCATTATTGACGGCAGCGGCACTTCTATCAACAGTATCCAGTATGTGGATATGGACGGCGACAATGTCCAGGAGATTCTGGTGGTGTGGCGGGTCAGTGCAGAAGTGCAGACCATGTGTGTCTACTCCATGGCGGATCTCCAGCCGGTGCAGCTGATGTCCTCCCCCTATGCCCGCTACGAAGTGACAGATCTGGACAGCGATGGCATTCAGGAACTGCTGGTGGTCCACAGCGACGAGACGGAGTCCGGTACTACCCTGGCTGATTACTATGATTGGGACGGGAGCAGTCTGCTGCTGAAGTCCACAGCCAAGCTGTCCATGACTGTAGCAGAGCTGCAGTGGGTACAGACCGGGGCGCTGGAGGGCGGCGAGACAGCGGTATTTGTTACCGGCCGCGTTACCGGTGTGGAGGAGACATCCCGGGCGGTAACGGATATTCTGACTTATCGTGAGCCGGATCTTACCAACATTGTCCTCAGCAGTTCCACCGGTGTGTCATCGGAGATATTCCGTTTTCTGAACCTGCAGCCAACCGATATCAATAACGACGGTGTAACAGAGGTGCCCATGCCGGCCAGTCTTCCCGGAGAGGGTGCTGATGATGCCTATTGGAAGATCTATTGGCGCAGCTACGACGTATCGGGAAAGCCGGAACACCAGGCCATTACTTACCACAACCTGACGGATAACTGGTATCTGACCATCCCGGAGGAGTGGGACGGCCATTTTACTGTGCGACAGGACAATACCAGCACCACAGAGCACGCCACCACCTTTTACAGCACCACCGGCGATCGGATAGAGGAAGAGCTCCTGACGATCTACACTCTGACCGGTACGGACCGGGAGGCCCAGGCGGTGAAAAACGGCAGGACGATTCTCCGCCGCCAGCCCACAACGGTGTATGCGGTGCGCTTTAGCGAAGAATATGACCAATGGCGTTACGCTATTGACGAAAATGGTCTGGCAGAACGGTTCAGCGCCATTGTGACGCAGTGGAACATGAGCGGAAATTAACAGTGAAAGTATTATGGCGTCCGCGTATACGCGACGGATAAAAACGGAGGTTTGGAAATGGCCAGAAAAGTACTGGTGCTTGAAGACGAATCCAGCATCCGCAGCTTTATTGTCATCAACCTCACTCGGGCGGGCTACGAAGTGATCGAGGCGGAGACCGGCGAGGAGGCTCTGGAGAAGCTGAAGGAGCATACAGATATTCGGGTAGCCCTGCTGGATATCATGCTGCCGGGGATCGACGGCTTTGAAGTCTGCCGCCGAATCCGGGCAACCAACACCCGCATCGGCATTATCATGCTCACCGCCCGGAGCCAGGAAATGGACAAGGTGACGGGCCTGATGACCGGTGCCGATGACTATGTAACAAAGCCCTTTTCCCCGGCGGAGCTCACAGCCCGGGTGGACGCCCTGTTCCGCAGGGCTGGCGGACCGGTGGCGGAGCAGGCGGGTGAGATCTATCAGGAGCCCTTCCTGCTCAATACCCGGAACCGGACTCTGGAGAAGAACGGTCAGCGGGTGAAGCTGACCCAGGTGGAATACTCCATCATGAAGATGTTTATGGAGAACCCGGGAAAGGCCCTCTCCCGGGAGGAGATTCTGGACCTGGTCTGGGGCCGGGACTATTTCGGCGAGCTGAAGATTGTGGATGTGAATATCCGCCGTCTGCGGCTGAAAATTGAGGACAACGCCCAGAATCCGACCTATATCAATACGGTGTGGGGCTATGGATACAAGTGGGGGTTTTAGTCCAGACTGATGCGGCGTTGTCCTCGCCGCCGCAAGTGCGGCGTACAAGCCTTTGCCGGATGGCAAAGCTTGAAACCGACGGGATTCACTCCCGGCGGTTTGGGTGAAAATATGGGGCCCCGGCGGACGAAAGTCCGCTGGGAAACAACGCCCAGAATCCGACCTATATCAATACGGTGTGGGGTTACGGATACAAGTGGGGGTTCTGACCAGCCCAGTGCTGCACTGGGCCCTGGGATAACATATGCGCCTTGAGGAAGGAAAGGAGGCCGTGGGTTGAAACCAAAGAAAATAGAGATCACCGGCCTTCGCAAGCGCTGGCTCATCAGCTCTCTGAGCCCGATCTTAGTGGTACTGCTGCTGGTGGCGGGCACCTTCTGCGCGGGCATGGCCAATTACTACTATAACATGATGCTGGACGGCCTGAAAACCCGGGCCACCCACGCCAGCGACTACTTCAACAACTACAGCATGAACAGCTACGCGTCCTTCTATCAGGCTGCCGCCACCTACACGGAGGAATTTGCCGAGAAGGACCGTCTGGAGCTGCAGTTCATCAGCACCAGTGGCCGGATCATTATCAGTTCTTACGGCCTCACCTCCGGCCTCTCGCCGGGGACGCCGGAGATCGAGGAGGCTCTGCAGACCGGAGAGATC
Organism: uncultured Oscillospiraceae bacterium; assembly: GCA_944387775.1. Classification (GTDB taxonomy): domain Bacteria; phylum Bacillota; class Clostridia; order Oscillospirales; family Oscillospiraceae; genus Pelethomonas. Next base: position 3,088 of record CALXGE010000039.1, read on the forward strand.
ACCCCTTATCGAGGGGTGGATCCTCTCACCGGAGAGCACATCATGTCCGTGTCTGCGCCGCTGCTGTTCAATGGCCGGCCGGTGGGTGTCATGCGGTACGTGACATCCATGGCGGCGGTGCAGCGGGAGATCCTTATTACCGCCGGAGTAGCGGTGGGGATACTGCTGCTGTGCCTGGTGATGGTATACGTATCCAACATGGTGTTTATCAACAACGTGGTGGAGCCGGTAGCAGAGGTGACAGAGACCGCGAAGCGTATTGCAGGCGGCAGCTATGGAACCCAAATGGAGAACCACTACCGGGATGAGATCGGCCAGCTCATTGACGCCATTAACGATATGTCCTCCCAGATCAGCAAGGGAGAGAAGATCAAGTCGGAGTTTATTTCTTCCGTATCCCATGAGCTGCGAACGCCTCTTACGGCCATTAACGGCTGGGGTGAAACGCTGATGGCGGACACTGGAGGAGATCCGGAGCAGCTGCGGCGGGGAGTGGGGATCATCCTCAAGGAGTCCCGCCGCCTGACTACCATGGTGGAGGAGCTGCTGGACTTCTCCAAGATGGAGGACGGCCGCTTTAAGCTGAGCATTGAGCAGGTGGACCTGCAGGCGGAATTTGAAGATGCTATCTACACTTACCGTGAGCTGTTCAAACAGGAGGCCATTGAGCTGAACTACGATGGCGGCGAGGATATCTTTGATCCCATCCCCGGTGATCCGGAGCGGCTCAAGCAGGTGTTCTGCAATGTGCTGGACAACGCATCCAAGCACGGCGGTGCGGGCAAGCGGATCGACGCGGCTGTCCACGGCACCGAGGACAGCGTGGTCATCACTGTCCGGGACTACGGTCCCGGGATTCCGGAGGAGGAGCTGCCCTTTGTCAAGCAGAAGTTCTATAAGGGCTCTTCCAAAGCCAGAGGCAGCGGAATTGGACTTGCGGTGTGCGATGAGATCGTACGGCTTCACGGCGGTACCTTTGATATCGGCAATGCCGAAGGCGGCGGATGCATGGTGACCATCTCCCTGCCGCGGGCATAATTTTCGAACAAATGTTGCGGGCCGGGCGTGGATGTGGTAAGATAACGGCAGACCACGTCCCGGCCTGCTCTTTCTGCGCCCCGGCGCACGGCAGGACGGGGCACAGCGACCATAATAAAGAAAGGCTTACACTATGGCAGACAAGCAATCCTGCGCCTTCCGGACTACCATTGGCGGACAGGCGCTGATCGAAGGAATATTGATGCGTGGCCCGGAGAAACAGGCCATTGTAGTACGCAGCCCCGAGGGCCTGGTGATCCGCGAGGAGGAGCTCAAGCTCATCCGGGACAAGTATCCCATCCTGGGCCTGCCCCTGATCCGGGGCAGCGTCACTTTCCTGGACAGCATGGTTAAAGGCGTAAAGGCTCTGATGTTTTCCGCCGACTTCTATCCGGAGGAGGCGGGCACGGAGGAGCCCTCCAAATTTGAGCAGTGGCTGGACCGGAAGCTGGGCAATGAGAAGGTAGAGAAGCTGGTCATTGCCTTTTCTGTGGTGGTGGCGGTAGCCTTCTCGGTAGGGCTGTTCATGCTGCTGCCCACCTTTTTATCCAGCTTTGTGGAGCTTTGGACAGACAGCGTTCTGCTGCGGAACCTGGTGGACGCCCTGCTGCGGATCGGGCTTTTTATGGGGTATCTGATCCTGGTATCCCGGATGAAGGATATTCGCCGGGTGTTCTCCTACCATGGTGCGGAGCATAAGACCATCTTTTGCTACGAAAACGGTCTGGAGCTGACGGTAGAAAACGTGCGTCCCCAGCCCAAGCATCACCCCCGCTGCGGTACCAGCTTCCTGCTGGTGGTGATCATCGTGGCCATCCTCATTAACACCATCGTGTTCGCCATCTTCCCGGTGGGGAATGTGTTCCTGCGGATGCTGATCCAGCTGTTGCTGCTGCCGCTGGTGGTGGGTATCACCTATGAGTTCAACCGCTACGTGGGCGGCCACGACAACCCGGTGACCAACTTCCTGGCAAAGCCGGGCCTCTGGATGCAGAATTTCACCACTTATGAGCCTGACGACAGCATGATCGAGGTGGCCATTGAGGCGATGAAGCGGGTGATTCCGGAGGAGCAGGGGAAGGATGCCTGGTAAGGCAGAGATCCTTCATAGGAGCGGCAATAGCCGCCTCGCCCGCCGGGTGTCCGGCGTACAAGCCTTTTGCGGAGCAAAAGCTTGCCGCAGGGGCCATTCACTCGCCCCGAGGAAGTAAAATGAAAAGGGGTCCCCAGAAAGCGGAAGCTTTATGGGGAGGCCATTGAGGCGATGAAACGGGTGATTCCGGAGGAGCGGGGAAAGACGCCGGGTAAGGCAGATTGAGGGCGGCCCATCCGCCCTGAGGAAGTGGAATAAGGAGGGGGTCCCCATAAAGCGGCAGCTTTGCGGGGGCAGATACATGGCAGTAACATACAACAACCTGTATTTGGATATCCGCCGCCGTCTCAAGCAGGCGGGATATCCCGGGGCCAACCTGGAGGCCCGGGAGCTGGTGTGCTACGGCAGTGGTAAGAGCCGGGAGGCCTTTTTCCGGGATGCCCAGTTATATGTGGCACCGGAGATCGAGGAGAAGATTCTTTCCCTGGTGGAGCGTCACCTCAGTGGGGAACCTGTAGCCTATCTCATCGGAGAATGGGAGTTCTATGGTTTGCCCCTGGATGTCAATGAATCGGTGCTGATCCCCAGAATAGATACGGAGGTACTGGCCCGGGAGGCCATCGATTATCTCCGCTTTCTGGGAAAGTGCCGGGTGCTGGATTTGTGTGCTGGCAGCGGCTGTATTGGATTGGCCATTGCCGCCAATGTCCCGGAGGCCCGGGTACTGCTGGGAGAGATCTCCGAGCCGGCGATACGGGTCTGCCGGCAGAATATCCGGCGCAACAACCTCACCGGTCAGGTGTCGGTGATGACCATGGATGCCCTGGCATCGCCGCCCCGGACGCTGGGAGAGTTCCAGTGTATTGTCAGCAATCCGCCCTACATTCCCAAGGCGGATATGGAGACCCTGGAGCATTCTGTAAAGGATTTTGAACCCCACCTGGCTCTCTGCGGCGGAGAGGATGGCTATGATTTCTATACCGCCATCATCCGCCAATGGAAGGATGTTCTGGTTACTGGCGGCCGGCTGTATTTTGAGGTTGGCGTCGGTCAGGCGGATACGGTGCTGCGGATGATGCGGGCCGAGGGGTTTGGAGATATCAATGTGGTTCAGGACGACCAGGGGATTCCCCGGGTGGTCTACGGCACGCTGATGGATGAGATCTGATCCGGCGGTTGTGCCCATACGCACCCGCCCTGATAATGATGATGGTTTGAATGAGATATTGAAGATAAGAAGGAGAGAAGAGAGATGGCAGAGAAGAAATCGGCGGCATCCAAGACCGCTGCTCCGGCCAGCGACAAGAAGCTGGCCATTCAAAGCGCCATGAATCAGATCGAGAAGCTGTACGGCAAGGGCTCCATTATGCGTCTGGGAGACCAGATGGAGCAGATGAATATTGAGACGATTTCCACCGGTTCCCTGGCTCTGGATCTGGCGCTGGGCATCGGCGGTGTGCCCCGGGGGCGGATCGTGGAGATCTACGGCCCTGAGTCCTCCGGTAAGACCACTCTGGCCCTCCACATTCTGGCCCAGGCCCAGAAGCAGGGCGGCGAGGTGGCCTTTGTGGACGCAGAGCACGCCCTGGATCCCTCCTATGCCAGAGCGCTGGGCGTCAATATTGAGGATATGCTGATCTCCCAGCCGGATACCGGCGAGCAGGCGCTGGAAATCACCGAGGCCCTGGTCCGCTCCGGCGCGGTGGATGTGGTTGTGGTGGACTCCGTGGCTGCCCTGGTGCCCCGTGCTGAGATCGAGGGCGAGATGGGCGACAGCTACGTGGGCCTCCATGCCCGGCTCATGAGCCAGGCTCTGCGGAAGCTGGCCGGCGCCATCAACAAGACCAACTGCATCGTGGTATTCATCAACCAGCTGCGTGAAAAGGTGGGCGTCATGTACGGCAACCCCGAGGTCACTACCGGTGGCCGGGCCCTGAAGTTCTACGCCAGCGTCCGCATCGACGTGCGGCGCATCGAGACACTGAAGGCCGGCGGCGAGATCATCGGTAACCGCACCCGGGCCAAGGTGGTGAAGAACAAGATGGCGCCCCCCTTCCGGGAGGCAGAGTTCGACATCATGTACGGTGAGGGCATCAGCCTTCTGGGCGAGCTGCTGGATCTGGGTGTAAAGCTGGATCTGGTGCAGAAGTCCGGGTCCTGGTTCGCTATGGGGGAGACCCGCCTGGGGCAGGGCCGGGATGCTGCCAAGCAGTACCTTAAGGACAATCCCCAGGTAGCAGACAGCCTGGAGGCCGCCATCCGTCGGGACTTCTTCAAGCTCATGGGGACTCAGTCCCAGATTGCCGCCAAGGCTGCTGGCCGGGCGGTGGATGTGTCTGCCGACGATTTCGACGACGCGGACTAAATACGAGGGGTTCTCCTCTTTTTCTTGAAAGAAAAAGAGGCAAAAAGAACTTTTGCGCGAAACGCTGTTTCGCGTAAATGAAATTTTTGCCGGCGACAAAAGGCGGGTCCAGGGCAGCGCCCTGACAGGTTTGGGCAGCGCCCAACAGACGATTGTTTTACAGCAGGAGGGCGCTATGCGTATCAAAGAGGTCAAGCCGTCCCAGCGAAAGAAGGGACGGTTCCTGGTGGTGCTGGAGGATGAGACCATCCTCCGCGTCACAGAGGAGGAACTGCTGCGCTTCGGCCTGCGCTCTGGCGATGAGCTGGAAGAGGAAGTTCTGGCGGCGTTACAAAAGAGTGCCAAAATCTCCCAGGTGAAGGCCAAGGCTGCCGGGATGATCGGTCGGCGGGCCCTCTCCAAATCGGAACTCCAGCGCCGTCTGGTTCGGGGCGGGGCAGAAGAAGCCGACGCCCAGGTGGCGGCGGACTGGCTGGAGGATATCGGCGCCGTGGATGACCCGGCCTATGCCGCTGCGGTGGTACGGGATTACGGACGTCGTGGCTACGGCCCGGCCAAGATCCGGCAGGAGCTTCAGCGCCGGGGGGTGCCCCGGGAGCTGTGGGAAGAAGCTCTGGAGGAACTGCCCGACAGCGATGACATTTTGGATGCTCTGGTCCAAAAGCGCTGCCGGGGAGACCTCGCCGATCCCCGGGAACTCAAGCGCGTCAGCGACAGTCTTCTGCGCCGGGGATTCTCCTGGGCCCAGGTGAAGGCGGCCCTAAGCCGGTATGCGGAGCTGCCGCCGGAGGAGGACTGACAGCGAGAGACAGAATGCTGTTCTCTCTGAACACAAAAATTGATCCCGCCCCGGAGCAGACCTGCCCTGGGGCGGACAATTGTATACAGCGCCGCCGCCATGCAGCGGCGGGAAAAGGAGGTGGCCCCATTGGCCTATACGATCCATTTTATTTCCCTTGGCTGTGCCAAGAACGTGGTCAACTGTGAGCAGATGATGGAGCTGTGCCGGGAGGCGGGCTACGAACTGCGGGAGGACCCGGTGGGCTGCGATGTGGCGGTCATCAATACCTGCGGCTTTCTCACCAGCGCCAACGAGGAGGCTATTGAGCATATCCTGCAGATGGCGGAGTTGAAGAAGGCGGGGCAGCTGAAAAAGATCCTGGTCTCAGGCTGCATGACCCAGCGCTACCAGGAGGAGATCCCCAAGGAGCTTCCCGAGGTGGACGGTATCCTGGGTGCTGGCAGCTATAAGGACATTGTCTCTGCCATTGAGGAGGTCATGGCCGGCGGCAGTCCCCGGTGCTTCGACGATATCAACGCCCCGGTGGATGAGTTTGGTCGGGTCATTACCACGCCCCCCTGGTACGCCTACCTGCGGATCGCGGAGGGCTGTGACAACTGGTGTGCCTTCTGTATCATTCCCAAGCTCCGTGGCCGCTACCGCAGCCGCCCCATGGACAAGATTCTGGAGGAGGCCCGGGCCCTGGCGGACCGGGGGGTGCAGGAGCTCATTGTCATCGCCCAGGACATCACCCGCTACGGCACCGACTGGGACGGGGAGAGCCACCTGGCGGAGCTGCTGGAGGAGCTGGTGAAGCTGCCCTTCCCCTGGATTCGACTCCACTATCTCTATCCCGAGCGCATCGACGATCACCTCATCGACGTTATCGCCCGGGAGCCCAAGATCCTCAAGTATCTGGATATTCCTCTCCAGCACTGCAATGATACGATCCTCCGGCGGATGAACCGCCACGGGGACAAGGCCTACATCGAGGCCCTGCTGGACAAACTCCGTGAGCGTATCCCCGGCCTGGTGCTGCGCACCAGCCTCATTACTGGCCTTCCTGGCGAGGGGGAGGCGGAGTTTGAGGAGCTGTGCCAGTTCCTGTGGGATCAGCGGATGCTGCGGGCCGGCGTGTTTCCCTACTCCCCGGAGGAAGGGACCCCGGCGGCGAAGATGGAGCGGGTGGATACCGAGGAGGCGGTCCGCCGCTCGGAACTGGTGGTGGATATCCAGTCCCGGATTATGGACGAGTGGAACGAGGCCATGCAGGGGGAGGTCCTGACGGTCCTCTGCGAGGGCTTCGACGGCCAGGCTATGTGCTATACCGGCCGCAGCTACGCCGAGAGCCCGGATATCGACGGAAAGATCTACTTCACCGCCGAAGGCGAGGTGGAGGCCGGAACTTTTGTGTCGGTGCGGATCACCGGCACCATGGATGGTGAGCTCACCGGCGAACTGGTGGAGGAATGATATGACGGAGCGGATTGCGAGGACGGAGGCCTTCCTCCGGGAGAAGCTCAAGGAGAGCCCGTATTTCGCTGAGCACCCCGAGGCAGGGGCCTACCGACTGGAGCACAGTTTCCGGGTGGCCCGGATCGGAGCGGCTATCGCACGGGCGGAGGGTATGGACGAGGAGCTTATGACCATCGCCTGCCTTCTCCACGACGTGAGCTATTGCCGGGCCATGCTGGACCAGGACACCTGGAAGGACCACGGCCGCTCCTCCGCCCACATTGCCCGGCCCTTTCTGGAGAGCCTGGACCTTCCAGAGATGGTCATTGGGGAGATGTGCTACGGCATCGCCATCCACGTGGATGATGCGGCGGATTTCCCCGGAGAGCGGACCGCTTTTGCCGGGACCATTCAGGATGCGGACAATATCGACCGCTTCGATGTGTACCGACTCTACGAGACCCTGGAAAACATGTCCTTTAGCAAGCTCTCTCTGGCGGAGAAGCGGTCCCATGTGGAGCGGACGAGGCAGCGGCTGAAGGAATACCTGGACCTGCCCTTCGCTACTGCTGCCGCCACAGAGCTGTGGCAGGAACGGATTGGTTTTTATCTGGATTTCTACCGGCGGCTGGGAGAGCAGCTGGCCAGCAGCACTGGATTTACGGGGGAGGAGGAGCCTGTCCCCACAGAGTGCCCCCAGCCTGACAGCCGTCTTCTGGGCCCCGCCGGGTCCTTCTGATAGAGAAATAAGGAGAGTATAACGCCATGAATTTGCCCAACAAGCTGACCCTGCTGCGGATTATCATGATATTGCCCTTCCTGCTGGTGCTGTATCTGGACGTGCCCGGGGCGGCCTATATCGCGCTGGCCATCTTCATCCTGGCCAGCCTCACCGACATGCTGGACGGAAAGATCGCCCGGAAATATAACCTCATCACCGACTTCGGCAAGTTTGCCGACCCCCTGGCGGACAAGATGCTGGTGACCGCCGCTATGATCTGGTTCGTGGAGAACGGCCAGATGCCCGGCTGGGCGCTGCTGATCGTGATCCTCCGGGAGTTTGCCGTCAGCGGCCTCAGAATGGTGGCCAGCGACAAGGGACGGGTCATTGCCGCTGGGTGGTCCGGCAAGGTAAAGACCGCCTCCACCATGGTGTGCATCGTCATCATGTTCCTGCCCATTCCCAAGATCCTCAACGGGATCTGCATCGGGGTGATCGTGGCCACTACCATCTGGTCCGGTGTGGAGTATTTCATCAAGAACAAGGACTGCCTCAGTGATATGTGACAGCAGAAGGGCCCCAAACCCCTGCTGCTGAAAAGGACGTGGGAGACTATAGTCTCCCACGTCCTTTTATGTGCCTGCACCAGTTACAGGCGGCGGTCCATATAGATGAGGTGGTCGTTTTCTCCGGAAGGAGTAAAGCCGTTTTTGGTCCAGAAGGCAAAGCTCTGGGGATTGCCCTTGTCCACCCCCAGCCGCAGCCGCCGAAAGCCCAGCTCCCGCAGGCAGGCGGCACAGCCGCTGATAATCTCCGTTCCGGTGCCCCGACCCTGGTCCTGGATGTCCACCATGAAGAAGCCGATAAAGGCGGTCTCCTGGTCCGGATATCGGAGGACCAGATCCATGACGGCAGTCAGATGTGCTCCGGTGAAAAAGCCAAAGTAGAATTTGTCCTCGTAGGATTTTCCCGGCGGAAGGGCAGTCAGATCCTCCAGGATACTCTCCCGGGTGACAAAGGGCGGGTGGTATTGGTAAAACAGCGGATTACCCCGGCAGAGAGCGCAGACGGTATCTGCGTCCTCCTGCCCTAAGGGCCGTATGCTGTAGTGATCCGACAGGCGAGAGAGGTCCATACTATTTTTCTCCTTGCTGATGTTGACAAGAGTATACAGGAGGTTGAGGAATTTTTCAATGTCCGGCTACGGAGTCGTCCATCCTGGTGAGACAAAAAGGAGAAAAATGTCTATTTTTGTCCAAAACAACTGTTGAAAGCCGGACGGTTTCTTGGCATAATAAAAACAAGAGTGCCCAGCGCACAAAATCGGTTTATCACAATCAATTGAGAGGATGTGACGATACGATGCAGCAGCTCAAGGACCGCATTCGCAAGGAGGGCAAAGTACTGCCCGGAAACATCATCAAGGTGGACGGCTTTTTGAACCACCGGGTGGATACCCGGCTGATGGGGGATATTGCCGACGAATTTGCCAAATACTTTGATATTGACAACATTACCATGGTCCTGACCGCCGAGGCCAGCGGCATTGCCCTGGCTACCATCTGCGCCCAGAAGTATAATGTTCCCATGGTCTTTGCCAAGAAGGCCAAGAGTGACAACATCGAGGGCGGACTGTACCAGAGCGAGATCTTCTCTTATACCTATAAGAAGAAAGTGACTCAGATCCTCAGCAAGGAGTGGCTCACTTCCAACGACAAGGTGCTGATCATCGACGACTTTATGGCCAACGGCGAGGCCATCCGGGGCCTGTGCGACCTGGTGAATCAGGCGGGCGCAGAGCTGATGGGTATCGGCGTGGCAGTGGAGAAGGGCTTCCAGGGCGGCGGCGACCGTCTGCGGGAGGCGGGCTTTAATTACCATGCTCTGGCAGTCATCGAGCAGGCCGACGAGAACGGCATTGTTTTCCGGGACGAGGAGTAAGTCTGACCGTCAGGACGTGAACCGCATTTGCTGATGTGGTGAGAAAGGTTCTCTCCGCAAATGAGAGATACAAGCGCTTACGTACATCTTAAACCAACACGAAGGAGGGACCCTTTTGCCCCGTCAATCTGTTCTGGTGCTGGATTTCGGCGGTCAGTATAACCAGCTTATCGCCCGCCGTGTCCGGGAGTGCCATGTCTACTGTGAGGTAAAGCCCTATACCATTTCCCTGGAGGAAATCCGGGCATTTGATCCTATGGGCATCATTTTTACCGGAGGACCCAACAGCGTCTACGATGAGAAGGCGCCCCATGTGGACCCGGAGATCTTTCGGCTGGGAGTGCCCATTCTGGGTATCTGCTACGGCTGCCAGCTGATGGCCCATACCCTTGGGGGACAGGTCACAGCTGCCCAGGAGGATACCGCCCGGGAGTATGGCAAGACGGAGACCTTCTATGATACCGCCTGCCGCCTGTTCAAGGGCCTGCCGGAGAAGGGAATCTCCTGGATGAGCCATGGAGACTATATGGCCAAGGTGCCTGATGGCTTTGCCCTGGTGGCCCATACCGCCGCCTGCCCCAATGTGGCTATTGCCGACGAGAGTCGTGGCTTCTACGGAGTCCAGTACCACCCGGAGGTGAACCACACGGAGCACGGGGTGGATATGATCCGTAACTTCCTCTACGAGGTCTGCGGCGCCAAGGGTGAGTGGACCATGGGGGACTACAAGAATACCGCTATCGCTGCCATCCGGGAGAAGGTGGGCAACGGCAAGGTGCTGCTGGCCCTCTCCGGCGGTGTGGACTCCTCGGTGTGCGCTGCTCTCCTGGCGGAGGCAGTGGGCCGGCAGCTCACCTGCGTGTTCGTGGATCACGGCCTCATGCGCAAAAACGAAGGGGACGAGGTGGAGGCCGCTTTCCGTCCCTGGGATATCAATTTTGTCCGGGTGGATGCGGAGACCCGGTTCCTTTTGAAGCTGGCCGGTGAGGCGGAGCCTGAGCGCAAGCGGAAGATCATCGGCGAGGAGTTCATCCGGGTCTTCGAGGAGGAGGCTAAGAAGATCGGTACTGTGGATTTCCTGGCCCAGGGAACCATCTACCCCGACGTCATCGAGTCCGGCGCCGGCGACGCCGCCGTCATCAAGAGCCACCACAATGTGGGAGGCCTTCCTGACTATGTGGACTTTAAGGAGATCATTGAGCCGCTGCGCCTCCTCTTCAAGGATGAGGTGCGGCAGCTGGGCCGTGAGCTGGGCCTTCCCGAGTACCTGGTGAGCCGCCAGCCCTTCCCGGGCCCGGGCCTTGCCATTCGTGTCATCGGGGATCTCACCAAGGAGAAGCTGGACATCCTCCGGGAGGCGGATGCCATCTACCGGGAGGAGATCGCCGCCGCTGGCGAGGACAAGAACATCAACCAGTACTTCGCAGTGCTCACCAATACCCGCAGCGTGGGCGTTATGGGCGATGGCCGGACCTACGACTACACCCTGGCCCTCCGGGCAGTAACTACCAGCGACTTCATGACCGCCGACTGGGCCCGGATCCCCTACGATGTGCTGGACAAGATCTCCACCCGCATTGTCAATGAGGTCAAGGGCATCAACCGTATCGTCTACGACATTACGAGTAAACCGCCTGCCACCATAGAATGGGAGTAATGCAGAGATTTTCTCCTGCAAAAGGCAGACTATTTTGAAAGCTGCTTCTGAAGTATAGTTTGAAACAAAAATATCCTCCGGCCTTTTGGGCCGGAGGATATTTTTTAGGACGCGATGTGTGCTTGCTGTAAGAGGACTTATACCCCCAGCTCCTCCAGTACACCAGCCACGGACTGGGCCACGCTGCCGGGTTCAAAGGGACTGCGGAGACCTGCCAGCTGGAGCAGCTGGAAGTAGCCCAGGCTGCCGCCTGCACGGCACAGCCGGCAGTAGTCCTCCCAGGCCTTGGCCCGGTCCTTCTTCATCCCGTCATAGAACTGGAAGGCGCAGGTCTGGGCCAGAGCGTACTCGATGTAGTAGAAGGGATCCAGGAAGATATGGGGCTTCTGCATCCAGAAGCCGCCCTCCTCCAGGAAGGCGTTGCCGTCGTAGTCCCTCCAGGGCATGTAGGCCTTCTCGATCTCCCGCCAGGCGGCCCGCCGCTCCTTGGCGGTCATGTCCGGCTTTTCAAACACCCGATGCTGATATTCGTCTACAGACACCAGATAGGGAATGACGGTCAGAGCGTCCGTCAGGTGGGCCACCCGGTACTTCTCCGCCTGGTCGCCGAAGAACAGGGGCATCCAGGGGTAGGCGAAGTGCTCCATGGTCATGGAGTGGATCTCAGCGATTTCGCTGGTGGAGAAGGCCAGCTCCACAAAGGGGTGGGCCCGGAAGGCCAGATAGCACTCGAAGGCGTGACCGGCCTCGTGGGTGAGGACGTCCACATCGGCGCTGGTTCCGTTGAAATTGGCAAAGATGAAGGGCAGGCGATACTTGTGGAGGCTGGAGCAGAAGCCGCCCAGCCGCTTGCCGGGCTTGGTCTCCAGGTCAAACATATCGTGCTCCACCATGGCGTCGAAGAACTCCCCGGCCTCCGGGGCCATCTCCCGGTACATCTGCTGGGCCTTGGCCACCAGTTCCTGCCGGGTACCCTGAGGAACAGGGTTTCCCTCAGGATAGAAGAGGGCCTCGTCATAGTAGTGGAGCTTGTCCACATTCAACCGCTGGGCCTGCCGGGCAAAGAGCTTCTCACAGGCGGGGGTGATGACCTCCCGGACCTGGCGGCGGAAGCTGGCGGCATCCTCGATGGAGTAGTCATAGCGCTGGAGCTCCAGATAGGCCATCTCCGTAAAGCTGGGGAAGCCCAGCTTCATGGCCATGCCGTGGCGCAGGTGGACCAGCTCGTCATAGATCTCATCCAGCTCCGGGGAGATCTTCTCATAGAGGGCCGCCCAGGCCTGGAAGGCCTCCCGGCGGACATCCCGGTCAGCGCTTTGCATGTACTTGAGCAGGCGGGAGAAGTTGCACTCCTCCCCATGGAAGGTGGTGACGGCGGTGGCTACGACTTTGGAGTAGCGCTGGGTCATCTGGCTCTGGCGGATCTGGTCGTCCACGATCCGCTCATCGGCAAAGCGCTTGCTGGTTTCCATATTCTTGAAGAACAGAGTGCCCAGCTTTTCCTCCAGCTGAGGACGGAAGGGAGAGGCCAGCAGAGCGTCGTTGGCGTCCCGCAGTAGCAGGTTCAGCTTGGGGCCTTCCTGGTCAAAGAAGGCCTTCTCACCCGCATAAAAGGGGTCACGAGTGTCGATGCTGTTGCGGATGTTGGCAAGGCCCCGCATGGTGGTGTATTCGTCCATGGCTGCCTTGTGATCCACCAACAGCTGATAGACCTCCTCGGCACTGGCGGCGGCCTTCACAGCGGCGGTGTAATCCACAATGGCCTGGGACAGCTTCGCGATATCGGGACGCTGGTATTCCACTTCAGAAAATGTTTTCATGGTTGTACTCCTTTCGCTGCCGCGTCAATAAGCTAAGGAACTGCGGTGTCTTTTCCAGAAAGACACCGCAGTTCTTGGGTCAAAGGATAAAAAGCATCGGATTGCGGCCGTTCCGTCTTACAGAGGGTACGGCATCAAGCCATGATCTCATAGAGTAGGCGGGCGTAGATGGCGCAGAGCTCTACCAGGTGATCCACGGCAATGGCTTCATTGGCCTGGTGCAGGGTACCCACGCCCTCCGTCAGGGGAGGATCGGTGGGGAACAGGGGACCGAAGGCCACATGATTCTTGAACATGCGGGCATAGGTGCCGCCGCCGGTGACCTGAGGAGGCGTCTGGGTGTCGCCGGTAATGTCCTGATAGATCCCCACCAGCTGGCGGATGAAGGGGCTCTCCGGATCCGCAAAGAGGTAGGGGGACACAGACAGGAGAGTGGCCTCCCAGCTGCCGCAGGCAGATTTGACCGCCCCGCCCAGACGGGAGAGAACCTCGTCGGGGGTGATGTCGTTGGGGTGGCGGATATCCAGCACCAGGGAGAGCCGGCCATCCTCGATCTTGGCAACGCCAAGGCTCTGGGTCAACTCGCCCATGTATGCGCCGGTAAAGGCGAGGCCGCAGCCGTTGCCCAGGTTGTCGCTGAAAAGGGCGGCAATATGAGCAGCGGCGGAGTCGCCGAAGCACTGGCCGATCCAGTCAAAGAGATGGGTGGCGGCGTTGACGCCGTCCTGAGGAGCCTGCGCGTGGCAGGACACGCCGTTGAGCTGGACAGTTACGAGTCCATCTGCAAAAGACAGTTCACCGGTCATATGGTGAGCTGCCAGGTAGGACGCAAAGGAACTGCGAATCTCCACCTCGGAGAGGCTGCCCATCTTGACGGTGGCCTTGGCCAGGTTGGGGACCACATTGGGCCGGAGACCTGCGTCAAAGCTGACAATGGCGCTGTCAAGCGCTCCGGCTACCTGGGCCCGGACAATGCCTTTTTCGCCGAAAACCACAGGGAAACTGTTGTCGGGGGTCACGCCGAAGTCCGGAAGATCCGG
>CALXGE010000040.1 GCA_944387775.1 uncultured Oscillospiraceae bacterium
CACGACGGAGACAACCGCCGTCTGATGATCCGGGACGTGCTGCCGGCGGACAACACGGACCCCATCGTGGGCTTTGCTCTGGACCTTGGCACCACCTCCCTGGCAGGACTGCTGGTGGATCTCCAGACCGGGAAAATCCTGGCCAAGGCCAGCGGCGGCAACGGCCAGATCCGCTACGGTGCCGACGTCATCAACCGTATCATCGAATCCGACAAGCTGGGGGGCCGCCGCCGTCTTCAGGACGCGGTGATCAAAGAGTCCATCATCCCCATGCTGGTGCAGATGTACCGCAGCGCCAACATCAATCCCCGGCGGATCTACCGCATGGTTCTGGCGGGGAACACCACCATGAACCACCTGCTGCTGGGCCTCTACTCCTCCCCCATCCGCATGGAGCCCTTTGTGCCCAGCTTCTTCCAGACCAGCTACATCTATGTCCGGGACATCGGCCTGAAGATGAACCCCATGGCGGAGCTGATCGTAGCCCCCAACATCGGCAGCTATGTAGGCGGCGACATCACCGCCGGTACCCTGGTATCCATGATCTGGAACAGCCCGGAGCTGAGCCTGTTCATCGACCTGGGCACCAACGGGGAGTTGGTATTCGGCAACAACGAGTTCCTGATGTCCTGCGCCTGCTCCGCCGGTCCCGCCTTTGAGGGCGGCGATATCTCCTGCGGTATGCGTGCCACCGACGGGGCCATTGAGGCCTGCACTATCGACAAGGACACCCTGGAGCCTACTCTCACCGTGGTGGGAGGCGAGGCTCCCGCCGGTATCTGCGGCAGCGGCATCATCGACATCATCGCCGAGCTGTTCCGCACCGGCGCTATCAACGGCAAGGGCAAGTTCATCCGGGAGAATCCCCGGATTCTCCACGACGAGCACGGCATGGGCTCCTATGTCATCGCCTGGCAAAAGGATACCGGCGGCATCAAGGACGTGGTCATCAACGAGGTGGACATCGACAACTTTATCCGGGCCAAGGGGGCCATCTTCTCCGCCACCCAGACCATGCTCCAGTCTCTGGGCTTTGACGCCTCCGCCATCGAGCGGGTCTATGTGGCCGGCGGCATCGGCAGCGGCATCAACATGAAGAACGCCGTCACCATCGGCATGTTCCCCGACATCCCCCTGGACCACTTCCACTACATCGGCAACTCCTCCCAGGCCGGCGCCTACGCCATGCTGCTGAGCAGCGAGGCCCGAGAGAAGGTCTTTGAGCTGGGCCGGTCCATGACCTACCTGGAGCTGAGCAATGAGCCTGGGTACATGGACGAGTTCGTGGCCGCCTGCTTCTTGCCCCATACGGACACAAGCCTGTTCCCCAGCGTGGGACAGGAGTAAAATAGTGGGGCTGCGCGCCCCGTACCCTGGGACTTGCTATTGGGGCCTCCCCGGCCCCAAACCCCGGGTCACTTTTTCCTCGGCGAAAAAGTGACCAAAACGCCGCCGGGGACACCCCGGACCCCGGTTTGGCCCAATCGGTCAGTATCAGACTTGATACTGCGCAGCCACTGAATCAGAGATTCCTCCGGGCATCTGATCTGCGGCGGGTTGCTTATCCAACTTCGGCTGACGCCCTGTTAAAGGGATAGATTTATCTATCGTTGCATACAAAGAAACATCCATCATCCCGAGGGCCGTCAGGCAAGGTCGGTCACCCACCGCACCGATTACGAGGAGGCCGGAGGCCCCGCAGAAATTCAGTGGCAACCAGGTCGTTCCCTTGCAGGCGTCCCATTGGACAAACAACGGGGGTCTGGGGTCTCCCCAGCGGTTTTTCCGCCCACTTTTGGGCGGCCAAAAGTGGGCCCGCCGGAGGCAAAACAGCCTGAGGGACTGGAAAGGGCCGCTCTGAGAGCATCCCGGTATAAAACGATCTCCCGCCCGGGGAACGGGCAAATACTAACAAGGAGTACCGCCATGGAACCCATCTACGGAAAAAACAACAAGGAAGAACTGCCCCTCGAATACTACCTCAAGCGCTATCAGGAGGGGGACCCCGCGGAGATGGCCCGGCGGTGCGCCCTGCCCTGGAACGCGGAGACGAATACCCTGGAGCTGGAGTTCCTGGGCGGGACCTACACGGTATCCCACCCGGACTTCACCATTACCGGTCCTACGCCCCTGAGCAATCCCGAGCGAATCCTGTTCCTCCGCTACCTGCTGGACGGGGCCTATGCCATGCCCAGCGGGGAATACCTCACCTATCGGGAGTTCCCCTGGGGGGAGGTCTACCTCCAGCAGTTCACCGGCCGATGCATCAAGCGCTTTGCCTTCTCCTACGGCTTCAAGCCGGACCTTCTGCGGCAGGTGATGGAGCGCATGGGAGCCCGGCCCATCTCTCAGAGCGACCAGGGCTGGGAGATCACTCTGATGCGTGGACTCACCATCCGCTTTCTCCTGTGGCTGGGGGATGATGAATTCCCCCCCAACGCCCAGATTCTCTTCTCCGACAATTTCCACAGCGCCTTTACCGCCGAGGACATGGCCAATATCGGCGATATTGTCATGAACCGCATGAAGAAAGCCCAGATGTAAAAACTTTTGGAAAAGTTTGTTAAACATCTTGCAATCTGGTCAAGGATAGTGTATGATGGTCACGTTCTGTGGGGATCCACACAGAGCAGACAAGGCAATAGGATTGGTAGAGTAAGCATTGCGCGTAAAGTGGCAAGTGGCTGGGAAGTTGCCCTTGCACGAAAGGCCCCCGAGAAATAGGGCCTACGATGTAATGCTGCATCCGCTACCGCACAGTTTACGGATGTTTTGATACCAGTCCATGGCCGGTTATACCCGGCTTGGATTGGTATTTTTATGTCCGCACCCCTTGTGTAGGTAGCTTCAATGCGCACTTTATCTCCTAGCAGCAGCCCGTTGCCGCGGGCAGATTAAAAGGAGGAAACGCATATGAAGCGTAACCAAAACGGCATTTTTTCCACTCGCAACCTGATCCTGATGGCGGCTCTGATTGCCATGCAGATCATTCTGGCCCGGTTCCTCAGCATCCAGGCCAGCGACATTCTCCGCATCAGCTTTGAAAGTGTTCCTATTGTTCTGGCCGGTATGTGGCTGGGTCCCCTCAGCGGTGCCATCGTGGCGTTGATCGCTGATATTCTGGGCACTGTCCTCAGCGGCTATGGGATCTGGTTCCCCCCTATCGCCCTTGGCCCCATTCTGGTGGGCGTGATTTCCGGTTTGAGCACCAAGTATGTATTCCGCAGCGACCTCTCCTCCACCCGTGACAGCTGGAAGGTTATTCTCACGGTAGTGGTAGCGGGCATCGTCAACAGCTTCCTGGTGGGCACTGTAACCACCACCATGTACAGTATCATCGTTATGGGCAACACCAACGCCTTTTCCGTACTGCTGTGGACCAACTTCTTGGGCCGTTTGACCACCAAGCCTGTTACGATCCTGGTGAACGCCATTTTGGTAGCCGTGGTGAACCGGGCGGTCTATCGCCCTGTGATCCGTCCCATTGTCCACCGGGCTTAAAAATACAACCATCCTGCCGCCGGGCTCTCCGGCGGCAATTTTAAGGAAAGAAATCAGGTAATTACTCATGACCTACAACGAAGCGCTGACCTATATCCACAGCATCTGCTGGAAGGGGAGCAAGCTGGGTCTGGATCGGACCCGTGAGCTTCTGGGCAAGCTGGGCAACCCGGAAAAGCAGCTGAAATTCATCCACATTGCCGGCACCAACGGCAAGGGCTCCTGCGCCGCCATGCTCTCCTCCATTCTGGAGGAGGCGGGCTACCACACGGGCCTCTACACCTCCCCCTTTATCAACCGTTTCAATGAACGGATGCAGATCGACCACCAGTGCATTCCCGACGATGAGCTGGCGGAGCTTACGGAGTATATCCGCCCCTTTGCCGACGGCATGGAGGACTCCCCCACGGAGTTTGAGCTCATCACCGCCCTGGCTATGGTCTACTTTGCCCGCCACAAGTGCGACATCGTGGTGCTGGAGGTGGGCATGGGTGGTGAGCTGGACTCCACCAACATCATCGACGTACCCGAGGCGGCGGTGATCATGGCCATGGGCCTGGACCATGTGAAGGAGCTGGGCCCCACCATGGCCGACATCGCCCGCGCCAAGGCCGGCATCATCAAGGAGGGCGGCGACGTAGTGATCTACGGCGGCAACCCGGAGGCGGACCCGGTGTTCGAGGAAGTATGCGCCCAGCGGAGCGCCAAGCTCCACAAGGCAGACTTCTCCGCCATCGTCCCCGGCCCCTTCGGTCTGGATGGCCAGAGCTTTTCCTACGGCGCGTGGAAGGATCTGCAGATCCCCCTGGTTGGCGTCTACCAGATGCGCAACGCCGCGGTGGTGCTGGAGACGGTGCAGGTGCTTCGTGGCAAGGGCTGGCATATCTCCGACGCAGCAGTCGCCAGCGGCCTGAAAAATACCCGCTGGCCCGCCCGGTTCGAGGTGCTGCGCCGTGACCCTGTGTTTATCGTGGACGGCGGCCACAACCCCCACGGCATCCGGGCCACAGCGGAGAGCCTGCAGCGGCTGTTCCCTGGGAAGAAATTTACTTTCGTCACCGGCGTCATGGCGGATAAGGATGTGGAGTCCATTCTGGGCCTCATCGTCCCCCTGGCAGACCAGTTCTTCACCGTCCGTCCCGACAATCCCCGGGCCATGTCCGCCGAGGAGCTGGCGGATCGGATCCGGGCCATGGGCGCCAAGGCCACTCCCTGCGAGAGCGTGGCTGCCGGTGTAGCCCGTGCGGTAGAGGCCGAGGGTAAGGACGGCGTAGCCTGCGCCCTGGGCTCCCTCTACATGAGCGGCGACGTCCGCGCCTGCTTCCAGTAAACAAAATCGCCCCTCGCGAGGGGCGATTTTCTTTTCCCGACGGCCGGGCAGTTCATCGTCCCGGCAAATTCAGATAAGGAGAATGACCCATGAGCTTTACCTACAAAGGCCTGGAGGCCACCTACACCCGCCACCTCATCACCGACGAGGAGCTGGACCGCCAGATGGAGCGGCTGCGCCAGCAGACCGCCAAAGTCACACCGGTCACCGGCCGCAGCGCTGAGAGCGGCGACACCGTGGAGCTGGACTATGCCGGTTTCTGCGACGGGGAGCAGTTTGCCGGAGGCACCGCGGAACATCAGACCCTGGTGCTGGGCAGCGGCACGTTTATTCCCGGCTTTGAGGAGCAGCTCATGGGCTGCCGTCCCGGGGACAAGGTCACCGTGAAGGTCACCTTCCCCCAGCAGTACCACGCCGAGCATCTGGCAGGAAAGGAGGCGGAATTCCGCTGCACCATCCACGCCATCACCCAGCAGAGCCTCTATGAGCTGGGAGACGAGTTCGCCAAGGCCCTGGGCCTCGATACCCTGGAGGCCCTGCGGCAGGATCTCCGATCCAGCCTGCAGGACTATGCCGACCAGCGGGGCCAGATCGATCTGGAGGACCGGCTGATCCGCCAGGCTGCAGATACCTTAGACGTCCAGCCTACTGAGGCGGAGCTGGATAAGGCAGTGGAGGAGCAGATGGAAACCCTGCGCACCCAGCTGGCCCAGCAGGGCCTGACCATGGAGATGTACAGCCAGTTCACCGGAAAGAGTGAGGCAGAGCTCCGGGAGGATACCCGCCCCGAGGCCCTGCAGATGCTGAAGATCCAGGCGGCGGTGGACGAGATCGCCCGACTGGAGCAGGTGGAGGTGACGGAAAAGGACGTAGCCGACGCCCTGGCTGACATCTGCCGCCAGAACCACATCACCATGGAGCAGCTCCAGGCTGCCTACGACGAGGAATTTGCCGCCGCCGTGGAGCGCAGCGTCCGGACCCGGAAGGTGATGGCCCTGGTCAGAGAGGCCGCCAATGTCCGGGAGGAGAAGTAAAATTCCTTGTCAGCTCTCCCTCTCTGGGAGACATGCAATAACGGACAGCCATTTTATGTCCGAAAAAGGAAAAATCCTGTAAATTCTTGCTTATTTTTCTAAATAGTGTTGACTTCTTTCTGGGCCGGTGCTAAAATATACCCGTTCCGTTAAATAATTAACGATGTGTGCCGGGAGTTGCGGACGATTGAAGCACGGCGCCGAACACTACTATAATCTCCGAGGATGGTGAAAGGCTTCGGAGAAAAGGAGGACTACCATGGCAATCAATTTTACGGATGGTAAGTACGTAGACGAGAACGGCAGAGTCACCCTGGACCCCACCGTCTACAAGGATTGGCAGATCGCCGAGGAAGCGGAGAAGACCCTGCCCCCCGTGGAGTACTTCCGGGAGAAGCTGGGCCTGCTGCCTGACGAGATCATCCCCTACGGCAAGACCCCCAAGCTGGATTTCATCAAGATCATGAACCGCCTGAAGGATAAGCCCGACGGCAAATTCATCGAAGTGACTGCCATCACCCCCACCCCCCTGGGCGAGGGTAAGTCCACCACCTCCCTGGGCCTCATCGAAGGTCTGGGTAAGCTGGGCAAGAACGTGGGCGGCTGCCTGCGTCAGCCCTCCGGCGGCCCCACCATGAACGTCAAGGGTACCGCAGCCGGCGGCGGCAACGCCCTGCTGATGCCCATGACTGAGTTCTCCCTGGGCCTCACCGGCGACATCAACGACATTATGAACGCTCATAACCTGGCCATGGTGGCCCTCAACGCCCGCATGCAGCATGAGCGTAACTACAACGACGAGCAGCTGGCCAAGCGTGGCCTCAAGCGCCTGGACATCGACCCCAAGCGGGTGGAGATGGGCTGGGTCCTGGACTTCTGCGCCCAGGGCCTGCGCAACATCATCATCGGCATCGGCGGCCCCAAGGACGGCTACCTGATGGAGTCCAAGTTCGGCATTGCCGTGGGCAGCGAGCTGATGGCCATCCTCTCCGTGGCCCGGGATCTGAAGGACCTGCGGGAGCGGATCGGCAAGATCGTTGTGGCCTATGACCGCAAGGGCAACCCCGTCACCACCGAGGACCTGGAGGTGGCCGGCGCCATGACCGCCTGGATGCGCAACACCATCAACCCCACCCTGTGCTACTCCGTGGAACACCAGCCGGTGCTGATCCACGCCGGCCCCTTCGCCAACATCGCCATCGGCCAGTCCTCCGTCATCGGCGACCGTCTGGCTCTGAAGCTCTTCGACTACCATGTCACCGAGTCCGGCTTCGCCGCGGACATCGGCTTTGAGAAGTTCTGGAACGTGAAGTGCCGTCTGAGCGGCCTGACCCCCAACGTGTCCGTGCTGGTGGCCACCATCCGGGCCCTGAAGATGCACGGCGGCGGCCCCACCGTGGTGGCCGGCCGGCCCCTGCCCAAGGAGTACACCGAGGAGAACCTGGAGCTGCTGGAGAAGGGCTGCGAGAACCTGTTCCACCATGTCAACACCATCAAGAAGTCCGGCATCGTCCCCGTGGTGTGCATCAACCAGTTCTACACCGACACCGACGCGGAGATCGCCCTGATCCGCCGGCTGTGCGCCGAGCGGGGCGTCCGCTGCGCCCTGAGCAACCACTGGCGCTACGGCGGCGAGGGTGCCATCGAGCTGGCCGAGACCGTCATTGACGCCTGCAATGAGTCCAACGAGATCAAGTTCCTCTACCCCCTGGAGATGCCCCTGCGCCAGCGCGTGGAGCTCATCGCCAAGGAGGTCTACGGCGCCGACGGCGTGGACTGGGCGCCCCTGGCCCTGGAGAAGGCCAAGCGCTTCGAGTCCGACCCCAAGTACGCCGACTACTGCACCATGATGGTCAAGACCCACCTGTCCCTGAGCCACGAGCCCTCCTGGAAGGGCGTGCCCAAGGGCTGGCGGCTGCCCATCCGGGACATCCTGGAGTACGGCGGCGCCAAGTTCCTGTGCCCCATGGCTGGTACCATCTCCATGATGCCCGGCACCAGCTCCGATCCCGCTTACCGCCGGATCGACGTGGACACCGAGACCGGCAAGGTTTCCGGCCTGTTCTAAGATTATCCCTTTGAGCTAACCGGTACGTGTATCCCGGCGGCGGAACCGCCGCCGGGATTTCTTTTTCCAAGGAGTATTTCTGATGTTTCCTGTGGTCATTCATATGCTGATCCCGGCGGAGAACCCCGCCCCGGCAGGCCAGGCTCTCAACATCCTGCTGGTGACGGAAAACCCCACGGACCGCTCCTTTACCGCCCCGGTGACCCTCTGGGGCAATCTGGGCGGCCCCTGGCGGCCCCTCCTCACGGAGGATCGGGAGTTCCCCGCCCACAGCCATCCACACCTCTATTTCACCATTCCCGCTCAGTGTCTCAGTTCTGCCTTCTGGGAGGGGCAGGAGGTAGAGGAGCTCGCCCTGGCAGCGGGGGAAACCGTCCCCAGCCCCGGGGAGAACGGCGTCCTGGTGTTCTTTGAATGACCGGCTTCTCATCATATATATAATAAGGAGATCGACTATGGATTTCGCCAATGCTTCCTGCACGGAATTTGTCACCGTCCTGGCCTCCAACGCCCCAGTCCCCGGCGGCGGCGGCGCCTCCGCTCTGGTGGCCGCCATCGGCACCGCTCTGGGCAACATGGTGGGCTCCCTCACCGTTGGCAAGAAGAAGTATGCCGACGTGGAGGAGGAGATCATCGCCCTGAAGGCCAAGTGCGACAGCCTTCAGAAAGAACTGCTGGACCAGATCGCCGCCGACGCCAAGGGCTTTGAGCCTCTGGCCAAGGCCTACGGCATCCCCAAGGACGATCCCAACCGGGATCAGATCCTGGAGGAGGCCACCATCGTGGCCTGCCAGGTGCCCATGAAGATCATGGAGCTGTGCTGCGAGGCCATCGAGGCCATCGCCGTATTTGCCGCCAAGGGCAGCCGCCTGGCGGTCAGTGACGCCGGCTGCGGCGCCGTGTGCGTCAAGGGCGCCCTCCAGGCCGCCTCCCTCAACGTGTTCATCAACACCAAGACCTTGAAGAACCGTGAGGCCGCTGAGGAGATGAACCGCAAGTGCCTGGGCATGCTGGATAAGTACTGCGCCATGGCCGACGAGATTTTTGAGACGGTAAAGGCCGGCTTTTTCGCCTGATGCCCGTCTCCCCGTGAAAAATAATGTGAGGTACATAACATGGCTAAGCTGCTGTTAGGAAAAGAAGTCAACGAGAAGCTCAACGCCCGGATCATTGCCGAGTGCGAGGCGCTGAAGGCCCAGGGCATCCAGCCCACTCTGGGCATCATTCGCTGCGGCGAGCGGCCCGACGATCTCAGCTACGAGCGGGGCGCCACCAAGCGGGCGGAGACCCTGGGTGTGGCGGTGGAGAAGTTCCTGCTGCCGGAGGATGTGAGCAAGGAGGAGCTTCTTAAGACCATCGACGAGATCAACGCCAACGACAAGATCCACGGCGTTCTCATGTTCCGTCCCCTGCCCAAGCATCTGAAGGCCGATCAGGACGAGATCTGCAACCGCCTGGACCCTCGGAAGGACGTGGACGGCATGACCGACGGCTCCAACGCCGGCGTGTTCATGGGCAAGGAGCTGGGCTTCGCCCCCTGCACCCCCGCCGCCTGCATGGAGATCCTGGATCACTACGGCATCGACTGCACCGGCAAGAAAGCGGTAGTCATTGGCCGGAGCCTGGTGGTGGGCAAACCTGCCGCCATGATGCTCCTGGGCAAGAACGCCACCGTCACTGTCTGCCACACCCGCACCAAGGACGTGCCCGCCGTGGCCCGTGAGGCGGATATCCTGATTTCCGCCGCCGGCGTTCTGAACAGTCTCACCAAGGACTATGTCCGGCCCGGCCAGATCGTGGTGGACGTGTCCATCAACTGGGACAGCGAGAAGGTCAACGCCAAGGGCGGCAAGGGCGCCATTGCTGGCGACGCCGTCTTTGAGGAGGTGGAGCCCATCGTGGAGGCCATCACCCCTGTTCCCGGCGGCGTGGGCGCCGTCACCACCAGCGTACTCATCGGCCATGTGGTGGAGGCTGCCAAGCGCAGCGCCAAGTAACATCGGCCATTCTATTTCCCGTGTTCGCAAGGAGGATCTCATCATGAATCTGTTTACCGCGGCGGAGACTACCGCCAATTATGCCAATGCCGGAGCCGCTAAGGCCAAGCTTCCCGTATCCAAGATGCTGCTTCTGGGCATCCTGGCGGGCTTCCTGATCGGCTTCCCCTCCTGCGTGACCAACATGGCCACCTACGCTCTCGACAACAACAGCACCATCCGCATGGTCTCCGGCCTGCTCTTCGCCTTCGGCCTGGGCATGGTGGTGATTACCGGTGCGGAGCTCTTTACCGGCAACACCCTCATCACCATCAGCGTTCTGGATAAGAAGGCCACCCTGGCGGGCATGCTCCGCAACTGGGTCTTCGTGTACATCGGCAACTTCGTGGGCTCCCTGGTCCTGTCCTTCATCTGCGCCCAGTTCGGTTGGCTCAGCGCCGGCAGCAACGCCCTGGCCGCCTTCTCCATGAAGCTGGCCGTGGGTAAGATGACCATGCCCTTCCAGAATGCCTTCTTTATGGGTGTCCTCTGCAACATTCTGGTGACCATCGGCGTGCTCCTCTCCCTCTCCGGCAAGGACGGCGTCAGCCGCTTTATCGGCGCCTGGGCTCCTGTGATGTTCTTCGTCACCTGCGGCTTCAACCACTCCATCGCCGACATGACCTACTGCATGCTGGGTCTTTTCGCCAAGAATATCCCCGCCTATGTGGAGGCGGCCGAGAGCGCCGGCGTGGCGCTGGAGAGCCTCACCTGGGGCAACTACTTTGTGGGGAATCTGATCCCCGTTACCCTGGGCAATCTGGTAGGCGGTGTGTGTGTAGGCGCTCTGTTCTGGTTCGCCTACCTGAAAGGAGCGGCCCGTGACAAAAAGTGAGCTGCGGAAAACCATTGCCGCGGCGGTGAAGAACCTCTCCCCCACCTACTGCCGGGAGGCGGATGCCGCCATCTGCCGTCTGGTGACCAACTCCCCGGCCTACCAGAAGGCCCGCACCATCTTCTGCTATGTGGGCAGCGACCGTGAGATCGATACCACCGCCCTGCTGCGCGCCGCCTTCCAGGACGGCAAGATCCTGGCGGTGCCCCTGTGTACCACCCCCGGTGTTATGGAGGCCCGGCAGGTCCAGGGTTTCAGCGATCTGGTCAGCGGCAAATACGGTATTCTGGCTCCCAAGCTCCACTGCCCCCTGGTGGAGCCCCAGGACTTTGACCTGGCCATCGTCCCCTGCTGCACCGGCAACGCCAGAGGCCAGCGTCTGGGCTACGGCGGCGGTTACTATGACCGCTACCTGCCCCGTATGAACTGCCCCACCATGCTGCTCTGCCGCAGCCGGCTGGTGACGGAAGACATCCCTGTGGAGGACCACGACGTCCTTATGACCTATCTGGTGACGGAAAAGGGCATCACCCTCTGTCAGGCTCAGTCCTGAGTGGAGTTTCCCGCAGGCCGTATCTGTGTCATGACTGCAGCACAAATTCGCCACATTTTTTGCCGGCACGGCTTGTCCGTGCCGGCTCTTTTCAGCTTTTCCTGCCGGCTTGTCTCTCAAAATTTTTCAATATAATGAGTTTTCCCCCGTTGACAGAACATAAAAACCATTTGAAGATTTCTAAAAAAAGTGTGAAATTTTTGTGAACTTAGGAGAATTCTCAAGGTATCTCCCCTAAAAAAGATTGACCTCAACTCCAAAAGGTGCTATAACCCACTATGTGAAAAAATGAGCGTTCACTGTGAACAGACCACCGGCCGCAGCCGGTGGAAGGGAGGCTTTATGCTGGGTTTTCTACTGGGTGTGGTATTTGGCGGCGTACAGCTGGTTTTGCTGCTGCTGGCGGTCAATACCGTTAGTACGGGGAAATTGAAGATCTGGCCCTTTGCGGTGCAGTTCCTCTGCCCCTTCGCAGGACTTCTGACCTGTGCCTTTCTGG
Organism: uncultured Oscillospiraceae bacterium; assembly: GCA_944387775.1. GTDB lineage: Bacteria > Bacillota > Clostridia > Oscillospirales > Oscillospiraceae > Pelethomonas. The sequence goes on from CALXGE010000040.1 coordinate 11,857, forward strand.
CTAAGGATCAGCTGCTGATCTGCGCTGTGACCATATCCTCCCTTCTTATCGCCGGTGCGGTGGTCAAATTCATCTCTGCGCGCAAAGGAAAGAAGGGTTGAACACATTGCCTGAATTTTTATTGCGATACGCGCTGCTGGTGCTGGGTCTGGCTATGGCCGCAGGCGGCTTCCTGTGGCGGCGTCACATCGCCCTGCAGGCCGCTTCCAGTGGTCAGCAGGTTACCCGCAAGCAGGCCCTCTGGCCCACGATCCTGCTGATCGCAGGACTGTGGTGTCTGGTGGAATGGCTTTTGCAGCTGCTGCTGGGTGATAAGCCCTCGGAGGCCTTTTCCGTGAGCATCTGGGCCCCCCGGATAAACCTGGGCGGCGTCACCATCAGCTCCACGGTAGTGGTAACCTGGGTGGTGATGGCGGTACTGCTGGTGCTGGCGGTATTGATCCGGCTGCTGGTGATCCCCCGGATGACCGACAAGCCCCACGGTATCCAGAATGTACTGGAGATCTGTGTGGAGTACATCTGCAGCTACACCAAGTCCAACACCGGCGGTCTGGGAGACGGTCTGCCGTCCTACATCTTCACGGTAGCGGTATTCCTGGTGAGCTGCGCTGCGGTGGAGCTGCTGGGCGTACGAGCGCCTACGGCGGACATCACCATGACCTTTGCCCTGGCCCTGGTGACATTTATTCTCATCAATTTCTACGGTTTGAAGAAAAAGGGCCTGGGTGGCCGGATCAAATCCCTGGCCCAGCCCACAGTGGCAGTATTCCCCATCAAGATCGTCTCTGAGCTGGCGGTGCCGGTATCTCTGGCCTGCCGTCTTTTCGGCAACATGCTGGGCGGGATGATCGTCATGGACCTGCTCTACTCCGCTCTGGGCAACGCCGCCATCGGCTTTCCCAGCGTACTGGGTCTGTACTTCAACGTATTCCACCCCCTGATTCAAACCTACATCTTTATTACCCTGACCCTGACCTATATCGGCGAGGCGGTGGAGTAACCCCCCTCACCTTCTGAATATGTAAAATGGAGGATAACTGACATGAATACCGGATTGATTGCTATCGCCGCCGCCCTGGCCCTGCTGCCCTGCGCCTTTGCCGGTCTCGGCATGGGTCTTGCCACCGGCAAGGCCGTGGACGCCACCGCCCGCCAGCCGGAGGCCTCCGGCAAGATCAGCGCATCTTTGATGATGGGCCTTGCCCTGACGGAATCCTGCGCCATTTACGGCCTGGTCACCGCCCTCATTATCATCTTCACCATGGCGTAAGGGGGGATGGTCCATGGAACTCTACCCCATTGACATTGCCATCCATCTGGTCAACATCCTGGTGCTGTACATTCTGCTGCGGGTGCTGATCTGGAAGCCGGTGCGCAAGTTCATGCTGGACCGTGAGAACCGGATCCAATCCCAGCTGGACGATGCCGCTCAGCTCAAAAAGGATGCGGAACAGACCAAGCAGGACTACGACCACCGCATGGCGGAGGTCCAGGCCGCCTGCGAAGAGCTGCTGGCGGAGGGCCGCAAGCAGGCCCAGGCCGCCGGCCAGCAGTACATTGACGACGCCAAGGCCGAGGCCCAGCACATCGTGGAGCAGGCCCGCTCCGACGCCAAGGAGGAGAAACAGCGGGCTCTGGATGACACCAAGAGTGAGCTGGCCTCTCTGGCCATTGATCTGGCCCGCCGCGTGCTGACCTTTGACGAGGACATCCGCCACAATATCGTCTCCGGCACCACGGAGAAGAAGGGCCTGCGCCGGGGCACCCTCAAGACCGCCCAGCCCTGCTCCCCCGCAGAGATCAAGAACATCACCGCCCAGCTGGAAAATATTCTGGGCTGCCGCCTGGCTTTGGAGCAGATGGTGGACCCCAATCTGGTGGGTGGCTTTGCCGCCTATGTAGACGGCCGGGCCTACGACTTCAGCTACGCCGCCCAGCTGGCGGCCCTGAAGCAGAATCTGGCCTGACGGAGGCGTGCCTATGCTGGATTTTGACCAGAGCTCCATTGGAGCTTTTCTGAAAAACAAATTTGCCGGCTTCCAGCCCCAGATGGTGAGCTTCGAGTACGGCACGGTGGACAGCTGTGCCGACGGCATCGTCCACGTGTCCGGTCTCTCCCGGGCCAAGTACGGCGAGCTTCTGGAATTTGCCGGTGACATGTACGGCATTGCCCTGGATATGAGTCTCCAGGGCGTCAGCGCCGCTCTGCTGAGCAGCGGCAGCGTACCTCCGGGCAGTGTGGCCCGGGGCACCGGCCGGGTAGCAGACGTCTGCGTGGGCCGGGAACTGCTGGGCCGGGTCATCGACCCCATCGGCCGTCCCCTGGACGGTCTGCCTCTGGATGCCCATGCCTTCCGTCCGGTGGAGGTGGCCGCTCCCGCCATTATGGACCGCGCTCCGGTGGATACCCCTCTGGAGACCGGTATTCTGGCGGTGGACAGCATGATCCCCATTGGCCGGGGACAGCGTGAGCTGATCATCGGCGACCGCCAGACCGGCAAGACCTCCATTGCCCTCTCCGCCATGATGAACCAGAAGTCCTCCGGCGTCATCTGTGTGTACTGCGCCATCGGCCAGAAGGCCTCCAGTGTGGCCTCTCTGGTCCACAGCCTCCAGGAGAGCGGCACCATGGATCACACGGTGGTGGTGGCCTCCACCGCCGCCGACAGCGCCGCTATGCAGTATCTGGCCCCCTACGCCGCCTGCGCCGTGGCGGAGTTCTTCATGTACAACGGCCAGGACGCCCTGGTGGTCTACGACGACCTGAGCAAGCACGCCGTGGCCTACCGGGCCATGTCCCTGCTGCTGCGGCGTCCCTCCGGTCGTGAGGCCTACCCCGGCGACGTATTCTACCTCCACTCCCGTCTGCTGGAGCGGGCGGCCCGGCTGTCCCCGGAGAAGGGCGGCGGCTCCATGACCGCTCTGCCTATCATCGAGACTATGGCCGGAGATATCTCCGCCTATATCCCCACCAACGTCATCTCCATTACCGACGGTCAGATCTACCTGGAGAGCGAGCTCTTCCACGCCGGCGTCCGTCCGGCGGTGAACGTGGGCCTGAGCGTATCCCGTGTGGGCCGTGCAGCCCAGTACGACGCCATGAAGAAGGTTTCCGGCAGTCTCCGCCTGGAGGTGGCCCAGTACCGCGACATGGCGGTATTTGCCCAGTTCGGCGCCGATGTGGACACTGCCACCAAGAAGCTGCTGGACCGCGGCGACCGGATGACGGAGCTGCTCAAGCAGCCCCGGGAGGAGATCCAGACCCTGGCGGACCAGGTGGCCCTCCTCACCGCCTTCCAGATGGACGTTCTGGCCTCCGTGCCGGTGAAGTCCGTGTCCGCCTTTGAGGCAGACCTGCTCCAATTCCTGCGGAAGGAGCATAGCGAGCTGATGGCCACCATCGACACCACCCACAAGCTGGACGACGCTGCCGCCGAGGACCTGCACAAGGCCATCAGCGCCTTTGCCGCCGGCTGGGAGGCGTAAGCCATGCAAAACGTCAGCGAAATTCGCCATCACATCTCGGCAGTTGGCCAGACCCGAAAGATCACCAACGCCATGCAGATGGTCTCCTCCGCCCGGATGCGGAAATTTGCCGTCCACATCCCCTACAACAATACCTACTTCCTGCGGCTCCAGTCCGCCATGAAGGATATTCTGGAGTCCTCCCAGGGGGTGGACCACCCCTACCTCCGGACCCACCGGGGCCATCGGCGGGCCTATATCGTGGTAGCGGGCGACAAGGAGATGGCCGGCAGCTACAACACCAACATCCTCAACATGGCCTACGAGGAGATCAGCAAGCAGACCTCCGACTACTATGTGGTGACGGTGGGTATGATTGCCACCCAGTTCTTCCGCAAGCGTGGCATTGAGCCGGAGTACGAGGTGGCTGGCATCGCCCAGGACCCCTCCCTTTTCAACGCTACCCAGCTGGCCTACAACGTCATGGAGTCCTTCGATGCCAACCGCACCGATGAGATTTTCATCTTTTTCACCCTCTATTGCGGCGAGGACGGCCGGCCGGTACTGGAGCCCCGGAAGAGCCGTCTGCTGCCCATCCGACTCACTGACTTCCAGAAGGTACAGTCCACCGAGGACCTGCGGGACGTGATCTACGATCCCTCCCCCCAGGAGGTCTTTGACCAGCTGGTACCCCAGTTTCTGATTTCCCGCATTTTCGACGCTCTGGTACAGTCCTACGCCGCGGAGCACTACGCCCGGATGAACGCCATGCAGAGCGCCACCAAGAATGCCGATGAGCTGCTCAAGCAGCTGAGCCTGGACCTGAACATGGCCCGGCAGACCCAGATCACCAATGAGATCGCCGAGATCAGCGGCAGCGGCGCCGCTTTGGAGGGCGACCAGACTACACTAAGTAAGGAGGCGCCGCCTATGTCCATTCCCGCGCCAAGGGAAAAAGAACGGCAGCAAGCCATTATCGCCAGGATCAGCGGCCCTGTCCTGACCATACGCTATCCCCTGGGAGAATCCTATCGTATTCACGACCTGCTGGTGACAGAAAACGGCGTCCACCTGGAGGTCGCCTCCCACACCAGCCCCGGCGAGTGCCGGTGCATCGCTCTGGAGGCCACCTATGGCCTCAGCTGCGGCATGAAGGTCACCAACACCCACAACTGCATCCAGGTCCCCGTAGGGGAGCAGACCCTGGGCCGGGTGGTGGATGTGCTGGGCAACCCCATCGACGGCGGCAAGCCTCTGGAAGGGGAGCGCTGGGGCATCTACCGCAGCGCCCCGGCCTACGAGGACCTGAGCCCCAAGATCGAGTTCTTTGAGACGGGCATAAAGGTCATCGACCTTCTGACCCCCGACGCCAAGTGCGGCAAGA
>CALXGE010000041.1 GCA_944387775.1 uncultured Oscillospiraceae bacterium
CCTATACGATCAATTAGCCTGCCGTCCAGGCGGGCTGGGTTGTTGCGCCCTTCCGGGGGAAGGTTTTCATAACAAAAGGAGGAACAATCTATGAAGAAGCTATTGGCCCTGCTGCTGACCGCAGTCATGCTGCTGGCCCTGGTGGCCTGCGGAGGCGGCGGCAACAACGCTGCCGGCAACACCGGCAATACCAGCGGCAACAACACATCCAACAGCGACACCGGTGATACCGGTGATGCCGGTGCCAGCACCGCCGCTACCGACATCAAGATCGGCGTCATCTGCGTCCACGACGAGAACTCCGGCTACGACATGGCCCACATCGAGGGCATCACCAAGGCCTGCGAGGAGCTTGGCATCGACATGGCCAACGTCACCTTCAAGTACAACGTGGCGGAAGACCAGAGCTGCTATGATGCCGCTGCCGATCTGGCTGACTCCGAATGCGACATCATCTTCTCCGATTCCTATGGCCACCAGTCCTTCATGCTCCAGGCCGCTCAGGAGTTCCCTGATGTTACCTTCGTGGCCTGCACCGGCGACCAGGCCGGTGTTGCCGGACAGAGCAACTTCAAGAACATCTTCCCCTATACATATGAGTCCCGCTACATCTCCGGCGTGGTGGCCGGCATGAAGCTCAAGGAACTCATGGATTCCGGCGCTGTCACCGATCCCAAGATCGGCTACGTGGGTGCTTACCCCTATGCCGAAGTGGTCTCCGGCTACACCGCCTTCCTGCTGGGTATCCAGTCCATCGTCCCCGAGGCCTATATGGAGGTCCAGTACACCAACTCCTGGTTCGACCTGACCAAGGAGGGTGAGACCGCCCTGGCTCTGATGAACAATGGCTGCGTCATCATCGGTCAGCACGCCGACTCCACCGGCGCTCCCTCTGCTGTCCAGGCTGAGCACGAGAAGGGCAAGGAGGTCTACTCTGTGGGCTACAACATCGACATGCTGTCTGTTGCTCCCGATGCCGCTCTGACTTCCTCTCAGAACGTGTGGTCCGTCCTCTACAAGGCCACCCTGGAGAAGTTCCTGGCCGGCGAGGAGATTCCCGCCGACTTCGCCTGCGGCTACGCTATGGGCGCTCAGACCATTTCCGCTCTGGGCACTGCCTGCGCCGAGGGCACTCAGGAGGCCGTTGACGCCGCCTGGGCCGGCATCAAGGACGGCAGCCTCAACGTGTTCGACACCAGCAAGTTCACCGTGGATGGCAAGACTGTGGACAGCTATGAAGTGAACTTCTCCATTATCGACTTCAACACCGGCGAAACTGTCTTCGAGGGCCCCACTGTCAACGTCATTGAAAATGGCGTCTTCCAGGAATCCGTCTATCGTTCCGCCCCCTACTTCGATCTGCGTATCGACGGCATTACCGAGCTGAACTAAACATCGTCCCGCAGCTACGAGAGAGGAAGCCGCCTCTGCGGCTTCCTCTCTTTCCCTAACACGCGCCGGGCCCCAGGCCTTGGGGCCTGCATCTGTAATCATGATCGGTCAGGATCCGCTTTCCCTGCGGGTCCGGGACGCCGGGAAAGGGTGACACGATTGGAAAGTAACAACGCAGTCCGGATGCGCGGCATCACCAAGACCTTTGGTCCAGTAGTGGCCAACCACAACATTGATCTGGATATCCGGGAAGGAGAGATTCTCTCCCTTCTGGGAGAGAATGGCAGCGGCAAAACGACGCTGATGAACATGCTCTCCGGCATCTACTTCCCCGACGGAGGGCAGATCTTCCTGGGCGACCGGGAGGTAACCATCCGCTCCCCCAAGGACGCCTTCGACCTGGGCATCGGTATGATCCACCAGCACTTCAAGCTGGTAGACGTTCTCACCGCCACGGAGAACATCGTCCTGGGTCTGAAGGAGGAAGGAAAGCTGAATCTGAAGGCGGCGGCGGAGAAGATTTCTGCCATCTGTCAACGTTACGGCTTTTCTGTGGATCCCAATCAGAAAGTATACAACATGTCCGTGTCACAGAAGCAGACGGTGGAGATCGTAAAGGTTCTCTACCGCGGGGCCAACGTGCTGATCCTGGATGAGCCCACAGCAGTGCTCACGCCCCAGGAAACCAACCGTCTCTTCGACGTGCTGCGGAACATGCGGGCCGATGGAAAGTCCATCGTCATCATTACCCACAAGCTCCATGAGGTGATGGCCATCTCCGACCGTGTGGCCGTTCTGCGCAAGGGCGAGTTTATCGGCGAGGTAGCCACAAAGGACACCGATCCCCAGAAGCTCACGGACATGATGGTGGGCCGCGCAGTAAGTCTGAACATCGATCGCCCCCTGGTGGAGCACCGTCCCATCCGTCTGGAGGTGAAGAACCTCACTGTTAAAAGTCCCGACGGAGTGAAAGCACTGGACAACGTCTCCTTTACCGCCTGCGGCGGCGAGATCCTGGGCATCGCCGGTATCTCCGGCAGCGGCCAGAAGGAGCTGCTGGAAGCCATCGCGGGACTGCAGCACCCCCTGGAAGGGTCCCATGTGATCTACTACCCCCCCACCTCTGATGAGCCTATCGCCGGACACCATGTGCCGGTGGACAAAAAGGGAGAGGAGCTGCTGGGGAAGGATCCCCTGCAGATCCACAAGATCGGCGTATCCATGGCCTTCGTACCCGAGGACCGACTGGGCATGGGTCTGGTGGGCTCCATGGGTATGATTGACAACATGATGCTCAAGAGCTATCGGGAGGGCCGGGGCCCCATCGCCGACCGCAAGGCCCCCAAGGTCCTGGCCGAGCAGGTTCGCAAAGAGCTGGAGGTCTCTACCCCCAGCCTCACCACCCCGGTGCGCCGCCTTTCCGGCGGCAATGTCCAGAAGGTGCTGGTGGGCCGGGAGATCGCCTCTGCGCCCACAGTGCTGATGACCGCCTATGCGGTGCGCGGCCTGGACATCAACACCTCCTATACCATCTACCACCTACTCAATGAGCAGAAAGCAAAGGGTGTGGCCGTCATCTTCGTCGGCGAAGATCTGGATGTGCTGCTGGAGCTATGTGACCGGATTCTGGTGCTCTGCGCCGGCAAGGTCAACGGCATCGTAGATGGGCGCAACACCACCAAGGAGGAAGTTGGACTCTTGATGACCAATCTGAGGAAGGAGGCACAGCGCGTATGAGCACGGTACGGCACAACGAACCCTTTGTCCGTCTCGTCAAGCGGGATGGCATCTCCCGCCCCAAGTCCTGGGGCATCCGCATCGTTGCGGTGCTGCTGGCCCTCCTCATCAGCGGTCTTTTCATCTACTCTGTCACCAACCTGAACCCGGCAGACGTGTACAAGGCCATGTACGAGGGCGCTCTGGGTACCTCCCGCCGCCAATGGATCACCATCCGCGACGCCATGGTGCTGCTGTGTATCAGCGTGGGCCTGGCCCCCGCCTTCAAGATGCGCTTCTGGAACATCGGCGCTGAGGGACAGATCCTCATCGGCGGATGTGTCACCGCCTGGTGCATGCTGTATCTGGGTGCCTCCCTGCCCACCCCGGCGCTGATCATCCTCATGGCGGTGATGAGCCTGGTGGCCGGTGCCCTCTGGGGCATCCTTCCTGCCATCTTCAAAGCCCGCTGGGGCACCAACGAGACCCTGTTCACCCTGATGATGAACTACGTGGCCATCCAGATTACCTCTTACTGCGTGGCCCTGTGGGAAAATCCCTCCGGATCCAACACGGTGGGCATCATCAACCAGCAGACCAAAGTGGGCTGGTTCCCCGCCATCTTCGGTCAGTCCTACGCACTCAACGTGGTGATCGTACTAGCACTGACGGTGGGGATGTTCGCCTACCTCAAGTATTCCAAGCAGGGCTATGAGATCGCCGTCGTGGGTGAAAGCCACAACACCGCCCGCTACGCCGGCATCAAGCTCTCCCGGGTCATCATCCGCACCATGGCCATTTCCGGCGCCATCTGCGGCCTGGCCGGCTTCCTGGCAGTATCCGGCGTGGACCACACCATCTCCACCAACACTGCCGGCGGCCGAGGCTTTACCGCCATCATCGTAGCGTGGCTGGCCCAGTTCAACACCTTCATCATGGTGCTCATCTCCTTCCTTCTGGTGTTCCTCCAGAAGGGCGCCACGGAGATTGCCTCCCAGTTCAATCTCAACGACTTTGCCTCTGAAGTCATTACCGGTATCATTCTCTTCTGCATCATCGGCAGCGAGTTCTTTATCAACTACAAGCTCATTTTCCGGAAAAAGAAAGGGGGGGGCAAGGTATGATCCAGCTGCTGCAATCCGCCATCGTCTTTGGCACGGTGATTCTCTTCGGCGCCCTGGGCGAGATCCTGACAGAGAAATCCGGCAGTCTGAACCTGGGCGTGCCGGGCATTATGTACCTGGGCGGCATCGCGGGCCTTGCCAGCGCCTTCGCCTATGAGTCCTCCACGCCGGACCCCAACCCTTTGGTCTGTCTGCTGTTGTCCCTGGTGTGCGCGTTTTTGGCCTCCATGCTGGGAGGACTGCTCTTCAGCTTCCTCACCATCACTCTCCGGGCCAACCAGAACGTCACCGGTCTTACCCTCACCATCTTCGGCGGCGGTATCGCCAACTTCTTCGGCGGCAGCCTCAACAAGCTGGCCGGCGGTGTGGGACAGATCTCCGTGGCCGTCACCTCAGGGGCTTACCGCACCAATATCCCCGCTCTTGCCAATCTGGGATGGTTCGGCAGGATCTTCCTCAGCCACGGCTTCATGGTCTACCTGGCTATCATCATGGCTATTGTCCTCCACTGGTTCCTGACCCGGACACGTACCGGTCTGAACCTCCGGTCCATTGGTGAAAGTCCTGCCACCGCTGATGCCGCCGGCATCAACGTCACCCGCTACAAGTATCTGGCCACCTGCATCGGCGCCGGAATCTCCGGCTTGGGCGGCCTCTACTACACCATGGACTACATCAAGGGCACCTGGGCCAGCGAAGGTACCATCGAAGCCCTGGGCTGGCTGGCAGTAGCCCTGGTTATCTTCGCCGTGTGGCGGCCTCTCAACGCCCTGTGGGGTTCCTACCTGTTCGGCGTACTGACATGGCTGTACCTGTATATCCCCGGTCTGAACCGGCGGTCCCTGGAGCTGTTCCGGATGCTGCCCTATGTGGTAACCATCATCGTACTGATTGTGGTCTCCCTCCGCCGCAAGCCGGAGAATCAGCCCCCTGCCCATCTGGGCCTGCCCTATTTCCGTGAGGAACGATAAGCCCCGGCAAAACGCATAAAAAAACCAGTGGAATGGCATACCATTCCACTGGTTTTTTTATGTCTCAGCGGGAGAACACGATCTTCTCGCTGTTGAACATCCGGGCTAACACAAATATCCCCAGGATCGTGTATATCACATTGGCCGCCAGGGCCGTTGCCACCCCCGCCATGACCGTGCTGAAGGAGAACACACCCACCATGCACTGCACACTGTTGTACAGGGGGATCAGATAGTACCAAAGTTCTGTTTTGGCCCCGCCGCCGAACATAGCGGTGACCCCCAGCACCATCACCAGGATCATCAGAGGCATCACATACGCCTGTGCCTCCTTTACGGTCTTGGCAAAAGCAGAGAGAATGGAGATCAGTGTCACCAGCAGCACCACCGTGGAGAGAATCACCGCCGCCAGCAGGAGGTAATCCTGCACACCGTAGATGTTGGCGGAGAGTCCATCGGAGGCCGCTCCCATAAGCTTTGGTAGCGCCAGCACTGTACCGATGGCGCTGGAAGCGCCGGAGAGCAGAGCGATCAGCGCCAGAGCCAGGATCTTGCCGATAGCGATGTCTCCCCGGCGGATAGGAGTGATGAGCATGGTGGCGATGGTGCCACGCTCCTTCTCCCCGGCGATGGACTCCGGGGCCACCGCCACGCAGCCGGAGTAGAGGAAGATCATCAGCAGCAACGGCATAAGGGAGGCAAAGTAGGTCCCCGCCGTATCCTCCTCTGTTGCCAAATCGTAGATCTTGTCCCCAGCGTTGATATCAAATTTGTTGGCCAGCTGGGCCTCATATCCATCCAGGAGGCTGGTCAGCAGCATGTACGCGCTCTGGGAGGCAGTGGAAGCGGCATTATAATAGAGCTCCACGTTAGGAGCGGGCTGACCGCCGGCGGGGGTATAGGCCGCTACCGCCCGATCAAAGTCCTCCGGGAACACCGCCAGCAGGTCCAGCGTCTGGTCCGTCACGGCGGATTGGGCCTCCGCTACGGCAGACGCATCCACCTCCAGCAGATTGAGTCCTCCCCCAGTCTCCACAAGGCCAACCACAGAGTCCGGCAGCTGCACCACCTGGACCGTGGGCACATAGTCCTCCTCCACACCGTAGAGGCTGCCCATGGCCTGCCCCATGAAGCTATACATCACATAGATCAGGACGCCTGGCAGCAGGATGCTGACCACCATCCGCTTGTCGCTGAAAAAGCGGGCCAGCTCCTTGCGCATGATGGCAAGAATACCGTTTTGTTTCATTCCCCGTCACCTGCCGTTTCCTGATAGATGGTAAAGAACCGGTCCTCCAGGCTCTCCCCCTGCCGAATTTGATCCAGCGTGTCGCAGCAGACCATACGGCCGTTGATGAGGATTCCCACCCGGTCGCAGAGCTTCTCCACCAGACTGAAGATGTGGGTGGAGACGATGATGGTCTTGCCCTGGCTTCTCAGCTCCTGGAGAAAGTCGGTGACCACACGGGCAGTGAGGACATCCAGGCCGTTGGTGGGCTCGTCAAAGATGATGATATCCGGGTCGTGGACAATGGACACCACCAGGGACACCTTCTGCTTCATGCCGGTGGACAGGTCCGCCACCTTCACCTCTGCATAGCGGTCAATGCCAAAGCGGGCAAAGAGGGCCTCCTTCCGCTGACGCCTGACCTCCACCGGTACGCCGTGGAGGGTGGAAAAGAAGTCGAAGAGGTAGTTGGGGGTGAAGCACTCCTCCAGCTTCAGCTCACTGGTGAGAAAGCCGATTTTGCTGCGCACCTTCTCCGGCTCCCGAACTACGCTGGCTCCATCCAGTATCGCGTCGCCGCTATCGGGTCGAATCAAGGTAGCCAGCATCCGCAGCGTGGTGGTTTTGCCCGCACCGTTGGGGCCCAACAGGCCAAAGATCTCCCCCTCATAGGCGGTAAAGGACAAATTGTCCACCGCCACGCGGACCTTTTCCCGGGTCTTTTCCAGCTTCTGCTGCTTGGCAGACAGCCGGAAGGTCTTGGTAAGGCCCTGTACTTGCAGTAATTCTCTCATGGTCGTTCTCCTTACGCGGCCCAAGGCCGCCATCTCACCGGGGCCTTGTCCCCAGCGAACCTGAGTATATCCTGTCCGTCTAAAAAAGTCAACTCAAAAGAGGTAAGTTTTCCGTTAAAAAACGGTTACCCTCATATTATCTCATTTGAGTTAGGATGTGGTCCTATGGACACCAGCACCGCCGTCCGGCAGCGGATTCTGGAGCTATGCGCCCAGCAGGGCATCACCGTCAACCGTCTGGCCACCCGCAGCGGCGTCACCCAGTCCACTGTCAACAACATTGTCAGCGGCCGCAACCACAGCGCCACCGTGGCTACCATCAAGAAGCTCTGCGACGGTTTGGATATCACCCTTCGGGACTTCTTCGACGCTCCGGTCTTTGACGCTCTGGAGCAGGAGATCCGGTAGCCAGCAAAAAAGCACAGACGGTTTTTCCGTCTGTGCTTTTCATTTCAGTGGCTGGAGCTTGTCCGCTGGAGCTTCCAGCGGGCGTCCTTGATGGTGAGGGTGCGATTCTTGTTCCGCTTGCCCAGCATCTTCTCCTTCACGGCCTTGCCGGTAGGCGTCACTGCCAGGCCGCCCAGAGCCGTCTCCCGGAACTCCACCGGCAGGCGGCGGCCTACGTCGCCCATGGCGTCGATGACCTCGTCCACAGGGATGCGGCTCTCGATCCCCGCCAGGGCCATATCCGCGGCGGCCATGGCGTTCATGGCGCCGATCACATTGCGCTTGACACAGGGGACCTCCACCAGGCCCGCGATGGGGTCACACACCAGGCCCAGCAGATTCTTCAGGGCCATAGCCACGGCGTGACACACCTGCTCCGGGGTACCGCCCCGAAGGGTTACCAGGGCCCCCGCCGCCATGGCAGAGGCGCTGCCGATCTCCGCCTGACAGCCGCCGGAGGCTCCGGCGATACAGGCCCGATAGGCGATCACCGCGCCGATGCCGCTGGCTACGAACATGGCCTCCAGCATTTTTTCCTCAGGGATGTTGTCCCGGCGATAGAGGGGGATCAGCACTGCGGGCATCACGCCGCAGGCTCCGGCAGTGGGAGCCGCCACGATCCGGCGCATGCAGGCATTGCTCTCCCCCATGCACAGGGCCTCGGTGATCACCTCGGCGGCAAAGCTGCCGGAGATGGGGTCACCGGAGGTGGCATAGGCGCGCATCTGCTCCCCCTGGCCGCCCACCAATCCGCTGGCACTGCGGCGCTTGCCGCTATAGGAGTTGGAGGCATCCAGCATAGCATGCCAGGCCTGGGCCATCTTGGCAAAGGAGTCCTCCCGGGTCACGCCCCGGTTCTCCATGTCCGTCTCCACGATGATCTGCCAAAGGGGCTTTTCCTCCCGCTGTGCAGCGGCGAGGATATCCTTCATGGAATCCAGATTCATCCTTAGTCCTCCTTCTCGTAATAGGTGATGTGCAGAATGCCGGGCAGACGCCGCAGCAGATCCAGGATCAGCGGCGGGATGGGCTCGTCAGTCTCAATAATCATGATGGCGCTGCCGCCCTTGGCATCCCGGTGGAGGCTCATGTTGGCCACATTGACCTTGGCCTGGGACAACGCATATGTCACATCCGCTACATGGCCCCGGTCGTCCCGGTTGTGGACGATAAGGGTATGGTAATCGCCGGTGAAGTTCACATCCACGCCGTCGATCTTGTTTACACGGATCCGGCCACCGCCAACGGAGCAGGCCTGCATGGACAGCCGACTGCCCTCCTCCCCCACTACTTCCATCTGTACGCTGTTGGGGTGGGCGTCCCGCAGATCAATTTCACTGAAGGTGAAGGTGAGCCCCCGGTCCTCAGCAATGCTGAAGCTGAGGGGAATGCTCAGGTCGTCGGGGGCCATGCCCAGAAGTCCCGCGATCAGGGCCTTATCGGTACCGTGGCCCACACCGGTCTCCGCGAAGGAGCCGTAGAGATGCAATGCCGCCCGCACGGGGGTCTCTCCCAAAAGAGCCCGGGCCATGCGCCCGATGCGTACCGCTCCGGCGGTATGGGAGCTGGAGGGGCCTACCATGATGGGGCCCATAATGTCAAATATGTCGATCATAGCCGGCATTTCCTTTCCTCATTTGCTGCTGCACCGGTATCATATCACATTTTTCCCAATAGTCAACGGTTCCCGGCAATTCCATGATCATCTTTCCCTTTTTGTTGCATTTCATCACCATTTCCTCTATAATTGTTTGTATAAGAAAGACATTTTTTCTGTCTGAACGCGAAAGGAGCAATGTATATGGCTGCCCTGCTTCTAAAAAATATCCGTGCCGCTGTCACCTGTCGGGACGATGACCGGGTGCTGGAGAACGTAGACATTCTCTGTGACGAGGGCTTTATCCGGTCCATCGGCAGCGGTCTTCCCGCCCGGGACGCGGAGGTGCTGGACTGCACCGGTCTTCTCTGCTACCCCGGCCTTGTGAACACCCACCACCACCTCTACCAGTGCTTCTCCCGGAATCTGCCCCAAGTCCAGGGATTGGAGCTCTTCCCCTGGCTGCGGGCCCTGTATGAGATCTGGAAGAACCTGGACCAGGAGGTTGTCCGCTACTCCTCCCTCACCGCTATGGGGGAGATGCTCAAGTACGGATGCACCACCTGCTTCGACCACCACTACGTCTTCCCCGCCGGCAGCGGGGATCTGCTGGGGGCCCAGTTTGCCGCGGCGGAGGAGCTGGGCATGCGGATGGTCTGCTCCCGGGGCAGCATGGACCTCAGCCGTAAGGACGGTGGCCTGCCCCCGGACAGCGTGGTACAGACCATAGACGAGATCATGGCCGACAGCGCCCACGCCATTGAGACTTACCACGATCCCCGGCCCGGTTCCATGCGTCAGGTAGTGCTGGCCCCCTGCTCTCCCTTCTCTGTCACGGGAGAGCTGCTGCGGCAGAGCGCCATTCTGGCCCGGCAGTACGGCGTGCGGCTCCACACCCACCTGTGCGAAACAAAGGACGAGGAGCGTTACACCCTGGAGCGCTTCGGCATGCGGCCCCTGGAATACATGGCGTCTTTGGACTGGCTGGGTCCGGACGTGTGGTATGCCCACGGCATCCACTTCACCCGCCAGGAGCTGAAGCTTCTGGCCGACACCGACACCGGCGTGGCCCACTGTCCCGCCTCCAACATGAAGCTGTCCTCCGGGGTATGCCGCCTGCCGGAGATGCTGGATATGGGGGTACCGGTTGGTCTGGCCCTGGACGGCAGCGCCAGCAATGACGGCAACAGCCTGCTGGAGGAATTGCGCACCGCCTATCTTCTCCACCGCCTCACCAGCAGCGCCAGCGCCCCCACCGGCTATGACCTGCTGAAGATCGCCACTCAGGGCGGTGCCCGCCTGCTGGGCCGGAGCGACATCGGCGCTTTGGAGATCGGTAAGTGCGCGGATATGTTCCTCATTGACAGCCGTCGGCTGGAGCTGGTGGGCTGCTGCGCCGATCCCAAAAATTTGCTGGCTACCGTGGGGCTGCGGGGTCCGGTGGATTACACTGTGGTGGCCGGCTCTCTGGCAGTACGGCAGGGCCATCTCACCGGTTGGGACGAGGAGAAGCTCTCCCGTGAGGCAGGAAAAGTCTGGGAGAACTATCTCAGCCGCTGAAAGCGGCGGGGGGCTCCGCAATTCCCCCTCCCGCCTTGCAAGTTCGTCTACCCCCCTCATCGAAACTCATAAGCGGATAAAGTCCGCACGAGCTGCAAGATCTACTGGTACGGACCAAATCGCATCAGGACATTGCACGGATGTTACATATCGGGCAATGCTGACAATTTGAATGGGGACCGGGAAAAATCCCGGTCCCCATTCATGTTGCCTGTGTTCTTTATAGGTCAAAAAGAAAAGAGGGTATGTTCTTCTGTAAAATTTAAGAGTTTTCGCTAGACTCATCCTCAAAGGAGCTTCCCCAGCCGGTGGCAATGGATACCCAATACACCACAATCAGCAGCATGCAGTGATAGGTGTACGGGATAAAATCCATGGCGCCGAAGTCGGCACTCACCAAGCCGGTAGCACTGGCTTGGGACGCGGCGTAAAGTACGGCACCGCCATAGGGGATCAGGCCGACAGCACCGCAGGAAAGACCGTCCAAGAGATTCGCGCCTCTGGTGCGGGCTACCTTGAAGCCCTTGAGGAGACTACGGGTCAAGCCGCCGGAGAGGATGATGGAATAGGTGGCGCCGCCCATCATCACAGAGCCCAGCATAGCCAACAGGCCGACGACTACCTCCGCCTGCTTGTGGGTCTTGCATTTCTTCACGGCAAAGTCCGCCAGTGCCTCAAATACGCCGCTGACTTTCAGCAGCCGGATAATTATGAAGATCAGCATGCACAAAACGGCAGAATTCATGCAGTTCCCGAAGCCCTGGGCAACCGCACCATTGGAACCGAAGAATCCCTCGAAATCCAGACGGCCCAAAATCAGGCAGAAAATAGCTGCCAGGATGGTATTACTGGTCAGAGCGAATACAAAGTTCTTACCCTTGAGCATCATGGCAATGAGCAGAATGGGACAGATAAACAGCAGCAGCCCTTTCAACTGCGCCGGATCAGACATAGAGGACACATCCACGGGTACCGTGGTGGTGAAGCCCTGCCAGATATAAAGAATCGCGGACAGGCCACCGGCGATAACGGAATACTTTACACGGCTTTTCACTACGCTGGTAATGGAGGTCTCCTGAGTGGCGGCAGAGGCGATGGTCGTGTCGGAAACAGGAGCCACGTTGTCGCCAAAGAAACCACCGCTGACGATGGCACCCATCACTACCGCAGGATTGCAGCCCAGTTTGATGGCCAGAGGCAGCAGTATTGTACCAAAACAGGGTCGTTCAGTCCCATCTCCTCGCGCAGCTCGTCGACCTGCTCCTGCGTGGCCAGTTCTCCAAGGATCAGACGGGCCGGATCACCCTGCGCCATTTTCATGATCAAAAAAACCAGCAGTGTTACGCCGAGGATAACGGGGATCAGCTGTAAAACACGTTTCAGGAAATATTTTAGCATGATCACACCTCATAAAATGATAAAAAGATAGGGTACCGCCCGCCATAAGGTGGGCGGTACCCTATTCAAAACGAATACGAAAGGAAACCTTTACTCCTCCCAGTGGATATTGGAGAAATCAAAATAACCGTGGGCGCTGAACTTCATTCCGGCGAGATCCTTGTTGTAGGCGCGGAAGGTAATAGGCTGATAAAGAGAGGGCTGAATCGCAATCTCGTTGACGCGTCTGACGCATTCATTGATCAGCTCCAGGCGGGCATCATCATCCATCGTGGTCTGGATCTGCTCAATCAACTCATCGACTATGGGATCATTACAGGCGCCTGCGGTAGATGCCCGCTTGCTGTTGTGATAACGGGTTATGTAGTTGAAAGCGTTGGACGGGGACCAGTAAGCCAACGCGGCACTATAGGCAAACCCGCCATGAGCATTACCGGTTCTGGCTCTCACGGAATTATTGCGGTGATGCCGCTGTATGCCATTGCAGAGTGTGAACACTATCCGGTGGATCTCCTGCTTCGCGCTGCTGCGTTTAGTTGTCTGATTACCCAGTATATAAAAGAGTATTCCGGACGACTTTCTGCATTATGTGGCTGCGGGATCGCTGCGGGGACAGGAATGGCCTGCGGCGCGGCTATGCTTCGGGGGATGTCCCGGGAAGAGATCATCATGGTGCTCAATCATATGGCGTTGGGCATTACGGGAATGATCTGCGACGGAGGGAACCATGGCTGCGCAATCAAATGTATTACAGCAGTAGACGCTGCATTTCGTGCGGTAGCTATGGTTGCTCATGGGATAGAGATCGATCCGTACCACGGAATATGTGGGTTTGCCCCGGAGGATACTATGCGCAATATAGGGCAGATAGCCTCTCCTGGGATGATCGGTACGGAACGTGTGATTGTGGAGATAATGGCGCAGAAGCTTGGCCGCTGACCATATTGGTGACAGTTTCTGAACGAAAAACAAGAGAGCCGCCTGCATGGGCGACTCTCTTGTTTTTCGTGTGTCAAAAATACCATAGATTATGTGAACCGCTTTGTGATGAAATCACCCCCCCAGTTCTCAAAGGAACCAGGGGGGATAAATCGCAGCCGATATTGGTGCACCCAGAGCACAGTATAATCCTCAGTCTGTCTCTCAGAAATACTAATTTACGTGGAGGCGGCCTCTCAGCGCTCCTCCACCCCTTCGGCGTATCTGGAGAGGAACTGTCTCGTCCGCTCCTCCCGGGGATGCTCAATGACCTGTCGGGCGTCGCCTCGCTCCACGATGATGCCCTCGTCCATAAAGATCACCTGGTCCGCCACATCCCGGGCGAAGGCCATCTCATGGGTGACGATAATCATGGTGGTCTTCTGCTCCGCCAGCTCCCGGATAACCTTGAGCACCTCGCCGGTGAGCTCCGGGTCTAGGGCGGAGGTTGGCTCGTCAAAGCACAGGATGTCCGGCTTCAGGGCCAGGGCCCGAGCAATGGCCACCCGCTGCTGCTGACCGCCGGAGAGCTGATGGGGGTAGTGGTCTGCCCGGTTTTCCAGTCCCATTCTCCCCAGCAGGTTTTTTCCCTGAAGGCGGATGTCCTCCAGAATCTCCCTTTTCCGCGTCCGGAAATCTGGCCGCTCCTTTGCCAGCAGCTCCGGGGCCAGCGTCACATTTTCCAGGGCGGTGTACTGGGGAAAGAGGTTGAAGGACTGAAACACCAGACCGAAGTGGAGCCGCTTTTTCCGCACCTCCGCCTCCTTCTGGGTGGCGGGGTCGGCAGCGTCAAATAGGGTCTCCCCGTTGACGACAATCTTTCCCTGGTCGGGGGACTCCAGGAAGTTCAGGCACCGCAGCAGTGTGGTCTTGCCGGAGCCGGAGGAGCCGATGATGGCCAGGGCCTGGCCCTGCTCCATCTGAAAGCTAATGTCCTCCAGCACCCGGGTGGCGCCGAAGTGTTTTTCAATGTGCTGCACATCCAGAATTGCCATTGTGTCCCCCTCCTTACCGGAAATAGTCCATCTTTTTCTCAAACCAGCCCAGCAGCAGTGTGAGGATACCGTTGATCAGCAGGTAGAACACCGCCGTGTAGAACAGAGGCCAGATCATACCCTTCCTGATGTATGTCTCGCCCATCCAGATGATCTCATACACGGAGATGACCCGCACCAGGGCGGTATCCTTCACCAGGGTGATAAACTCGTTGCCCATGGGAGGGACAATGCGCTTGATGATCTGGAGCAGAGTCACCTTGAAAAAGATCTGGGACCGGGTCATCCCCAGCACCAGCCCCGCCTCCCGCTGTCCCACCGGCACCCCTTGGATGCCGCCCCGGTAGATCTCAGAGAAGTAGCAGGCATAGTTGATAACGAAGGTCACCACCGCAGCGGTGAACCGGGGCAGCAACGGCAGATCAAACATCAGGCCCGGCCCATAGAACACCACCATGATCTGGAGCATCAGGGGCGTGCCCCGGACCACCCACACGATGGTCTTGACCACCCGCCGCAGAGGGGCGCAGCGGCTCATGGAGCCAAAGGAGATCACCAGCCCCAGGGGCAGGGCAAAAAGGAGGGTGAGGCCGAACAGCTCCAGGGTGACCACCAGGCCTTCCAGCAAAGTGAGCGTAACAGATAGCATAGCGTATTCCTCTCTCACAGGGCGAAGGCAGAGGGCGGCTCACCGCCCCCTGCCCCTTGTCTCAGGGTATTTTCTTACTTCTCAATAACGGATTCCTGCACGCCGTAGGTGGTGGCCGTCTCCATGACGGTGCCGGCGTCGTAGGCCTCTTTCCAGAAAGTGTTGAACTGCTCCACCAGATCGGAGCCAGTGCGGAAGGCCACACCATACTCCTCACTGTTGAGCTGCACCGTATAAGTGAGATCGGGATAGCTGGTACCTTCTCCGATCATGGCCCCTGCCATGAGAAGGTCGATGACGCAGGCGTCGGAGGCGCCGGAGGCCACCTCCATAAGGGCGTCGGCCTGGGTGGTCTTGCCGATGTAGCTCAGGCCCAGCAGATCCAGCTGCTCCGCGCCGGCGGAGCCGTCCTCCACAGCGAAGTTCAGGCCGCTGAGGCTATCCACGGTCTGGTAATCCTCAGCCTTGTCAGCGGGGAGCACCACCACCTGGCCGTTGAGGCAGTAGGGCTCGGAGACCGAGGCGCCGTTTTTCACCTCGTCATTGATGGTCATGCCGTTCCAGATGGCGTCGATGCCCTTGGTATCCAGCTCCATGAGCTTGCTGCTCCAGGTGATCTCCAGGAACTCTACCTCCACGCCCAGGTACTCGCCGAATGCCTTGGCCATATCGGCGTCAAAGCCGATCCACTCGCCGCTCTCATCTCGGTAGTCCATAGGGGCGAAGTCGGTCATGCCCACGATAAGCGTGCCCTTGTCCTTGATGTACTGGAGATCGCTCTCGGTAGTCTGGCCGCCGTCGGATGTACTCTCACTGTTGTCGGCAGTGTTCTGGGCGTTGCCAGAGGCGTTGGAACTGTTAGCGGCCTCATTACCGGCGCCGCCGCAAGCCGCCAAGGAGAGGCAAAGGGCCAGGGCCAGTACAAGAGATACCAGTTTCTTCATATGCATCATCCTCCAAATCGCGTTTGGTGCGGAGCGGGCCTTTCCCTCACCCCACCTATCGTCCGGCCTTCGCCGGCCGGCACTTTTGCATTCTAACACATTAGTGTGATAATGTAAAGAAGAAATCCTCTTTTCATTCGAGAAAGAGTTGTCTGGACACAGGAGCGCGCTCTCGCCGTCCGCTTTGGGTGTCAGAGGAAAATCATACGTTGATATGTAGCAGGCATCACATGCCGTTCGTTCTGCGGTTTTGTCTCTGGTAAGTTATTATTACGGGACGCATCTTCATCCACAGCACAGAGCTCCCCCATGGTACGGAACGCACGTTTAAAGAGAAAAACGCGCGCTGCGAGGATCTCGCAGCGCGCGTTTTATATCATCATGATCTTCCCAAAACAGATCAGGCGTTGGCCTTCTTAGCCATCTCCACCAGCTGGGTGAAAGCAGCGGTGTTGTTCACAGCCAGCTCAGCCAGCATCTTGCGGTTGATCTCCACACCGGCAGCCTTCAGGCCGTGCATAAAGGTGGAGTAGTTCATGCCGTTCATCTTGCAGGCGGCGCTGATCCGGGTGATCCACAGCTGACGGAAGTCCCGCTTCTTCAGGCGACGGCCCACATACGCATAGGTCAGGGACTTCATCACCTGCTGGTTCGCCATCTTAAAGTGCTTGGACTTGGAACCCCAGTAGCCCTTGGCCATCTTGAGGATCTTATTTCTTCTCTTGCGCGTCATCATCGCGCC